>RECK01000151.1 GCA_007694055.1 Wenzhouxiangella sp. | reverse complement strand
CCGCCGTTGTAGGCGGCGTAGGTGGCGCGTACCAGGTTGTCAGCGCCACCCGGATGCTGGTGCTCGCCGCGACGCAGCGCGTAGTCGACCAGGTAGTGCTCCAGGATCTCTATGCCGGCGCCGATGTTGTACTCGATTTCGGCCTCCAGGCGCTCCACGTCGTAAACACCGCGCCAGACCCGGCCCATGATCTGCATCATGCCAATGGCGCCCATGGAAGAGCGAATCACGCGCGGCTCGTCGATCGGGCCCACGTAGTGGCGCCAGCACGACTCACGCCATGCGGTCGCCTGCACCAGCGGCCCGAACAGGTCGCGGTAGTCGGCCGGTATGCGGCTGCCGCTGGCCATGTGCTCCGAATAAACGGCGTCGAGCAGGCGCGCGACCAGGTCCAGGTATTCATCAAGCGTGGCCGGGCTGGCGACCACGCCGCGCAGGGATTCGGCCAGCGGCAGCGTGCTGGCGTGGGCCAGCGGCAACAGGCGCTGCCACCACTGCAGTGACGGCAGGGCCGGCCCGGTTGCCGGGCCGTGGGGGTCGAGACCAAACAAGCTTCTGAGCACCGTGTTTTCGTTCAGCGGCAGAGGGGTGAAGCTGACCGGGGCTTCGCCTGCCATCAGCAGCCGGGCCAGCCGGCGCAGGCCGTCGCGGCTGATCTCCAGGCCAAATTCAGGGCCCAGCGCGTCGAGTGCAGCCAGGGCATCACCGGCGGCAATGAAACCGGCCAGGCGCAGATCCCGGTCATCAATCACATCCAGCGGCTCAAGGCGTGCCAACAGCGGGCGCAGCCCGTTCCAGGCATCCATGAACAACAGGCGCACGGGATCAGCGACCGGATTATCTTCCAGCAGCGCTACAGCGATGCGCTGGCGGGTGTCCAGCAGCAGGGCGAGAAAGTCCAGCTGCAGGTCTCGGTTGTCGACTTGCGATGCCAGGCGGGCGACAAGCACGGTCAGAAAGCCGTCCAGTTCGTCTTCGACCCGCTCCCACTCGACCAACTCGGACGGTTGCAGTGCCGGCTCGGTTGATGCGGTCGCCGGCGGCGGTTGCCTGACCTTAAGCGTCAACTGGGCAGCAAGACCTTGCTCATCGCTTGCCACGCCGCTCAAACGTACGCGATCGTTGAGCAGGTTCCCGCTGTCCGGGATGTCCGGTTTGAACTCCTTGATCAGGCTGTCTATGGCATCCAACAACCCGCTAACGTCGATTATCGTCTGATCCAGTCTTGGCATGACCAGGCTCTCGGCCAGGAGCCGGGAGGGGCGACTTAGCAAGCCCTCGCTGCCGTCGGGCCGGCGCAGTTCAGCACCCTGGGTCGTGAAGGTCACTGCTGTGCCCGAGGCATTGATCCCGGGCTTGAGCTCCAGGTGAAGGCGACTGCTTGCCGGGCCCGGGCCACGACAATGACCGAGGACCATGACACCGCTGGTCGCGCTCAGGCCCAGGCTGAGTGCAAGACGCTTGTCGACTGTCTCAAGGCGCAGATCGCTCAGGTCCAGGTAGGTACAGCGCTCCGCCTCCAGTCGGCCGCGGCCCTGCTCGTCCAGGCCGAGCGCATCGCTCAAAAGGCGCTCGAGGTGGGGTTTGTCCACCACCAGCGGGACTTGGACTTCGCTTTCGGCTGCCAGCCCGACGTTCAGTGTCAGGGTCAAGAGAAACAACGGTGGAAGGCAGCGGACAGCCATGCGTGCAGGTCGGATTCAAGGATTCAGGCTGCTTTGAGGGCCTTTTGGCTCCGAGGTTCGCCTGGCCTGATGGTTTTTCAGCCAGCCCCCGCAGCCGAAGCTCTGAGAGCTTCGCATGACGGGCGAGGGCAATCGCCGCTTGCACAAGGACGTTGCGGTCGATATTCTTCAACGCGGGCCTGTGGCCCTGACTCGAGGCCCGGGTCCGCTGATCTGGCCGGTCAAGGTCTCGCCGCCCCGGATTCGAGGCCCTATCGATCTGATATGATTTGCTGATGCGTTATTTTGTAACACTCACTGGCCTGGTGCTGGCCGCACTGGGCTTAGTCGGTTGCGGATCCGATTCTTCGGACGAACTGGCCGTGCCCGTGCAGCGCTGGAACCTGCCCGAGGTGGTCTACACCGAAGACGGTCGTCCCGACCCGGCTATCCTGGCCCCGGTCCAGATCCTGCATCGCGGCAACGGTACCCAGCCGCAAGGCCTGGATCCGCATGTCACCGAGGGCGTGCCCAGCAGCAACGTGCAGCGTGATCTGTTCGAGGGCTTGCTCAGCCGCGCTGCCGACAGTTCCATCATTCCCGGCGTGGCCGAGCGCTGGGAGGTCAGCGAAGACGGCTTTACCTGGACCTTCTTCCTGCGCGAAAACGCGCGCTGGTCGAACGGTGACCGGATGACCGCTGACGACTGGCTGTTCAGCTTCCGTCGCATCGTCAACCCGGCCACCGGCTCGCGCTTTGCCATCCTGCTCAACCCCATTCTGAACGCCGAAGACATCATCGCCGGTCGCCGGCCGGTCGAGGACCTGGGCGTTCGGGTCATCGATGACTTCACCCTGGAAATCGATCTCGAGGCACCCAACCCGCTGCTCATGGAGGTGCTGACTCACAGCCTGGCCTCGCCCGTCCACCGCGCCAGCGTCGAAGCCCATGGCGACCGCTGGGCGCGCCCCGGCAGCATGGTCAGCAACGGGCCGTACATGCTCGAAGAGCTGGCCATGCAGTCGCATATCCGCCTGGTCCGCAATCCGTACTACTGGGACAATGACAACGTCATCATCGACGAGGTCTTCTTCTATCCGACCGAAGACCTGTCGGCCGAGCTGATGCGCTACCGCGCCGGCGAGCTGTCCTGGACCTATGAAGTGCCCAACACCCAGTTCAACTGGATCCAGGCCAACCTCGCCGACGAGCTGGCCGTTGGCGACTGGCTCGGCATTTACTACTTCGGATTCAACACCACGCGCGAGCCGTTCAACGATCCGCGCGTGACCACGGCCCTGTCGATGGCCATCGATCGTGAAATCATTACCGACAAATTGACCCGTTTCGGTCAGCGCCCGGCCTTTGCCTTCACCCCGCAGGGCATCCCCGGCTACGATCCGCCGGAGCCCGAATGGGCGACCTGGACGCAAGCCGAGCGCGAGGATCACGCCAGGGAATTGCTGGCCGAGGCCGGTTTCGGGCCGGGCAATCCGCTGCGCCTTGAAATACGCTACAACACCCATGAAGACCACCGTCGTATTTCGCTGGCGATTGCCGCCATGTGGCAGCAGACCCTGGGTGTCTATGCCTCGCTGATCAACGAGGAATTCCGCGTGTTCCTGAGCAACCGACGCCAGCGCGCGGTCACCGAAGTGTTTCGCTCCGGCTGGATCGGCAATTACCTGGATCCGATGTACTTCCTCGAGCTGTTTTTCAGTGAGAATCCGCAAAACGACGTCGGTTTCTTCAACTCGGAGTTCGATCAACTGCTCAACCGCGCCGCCCGCGCCGCTGATCTGGAAGAACGCCTGGGGCTGCTGCGCGAGGCTGAAATCCTGCTCCTGGAAACCCAGCCCTTCGCTCCCATCTACACCTACGTGTCGGCGCGCCTGGTCAAACCCTATGTGCGCGGTTGGGAGCCGAACGTGCTGGACCAGCACCCGACCCGATTCATGTTCCTGCTGCGCCAGGATCCGATTCAGCAGGAGACTGAATAGATGCTGCCGCGCTACATACTCAAGCGCCTGCTTGGTGCGATACCGACGCTGCTTATCCTGATCACGATTGCCTTCTTCCTGATCCGCATTGCGCCCGGCGGACCGTTCGACGAAGACAAGACCCTGCCGCCGGAGATCATGGCCAACCTCGAGGCCAAGTACAACCTGGATCAGCCGCTTGTCGTTCAGTACTTTCTGTACCTGGGCTCGGTGCTGCGCGGCGACCTGGGGCCCAGCTTTCAGTACTCCGATTTCACCGTCAATGAACTGATCGCCGAGGGCTTCCCCGTTTCGATCCGACTGGGCGTCAGCGCGCTGTTACTGGCGCTGATCTTTGGTGTCTTGATCGGCACCATCGCCGCCTGGCGTCAGAATTCGCGCCTGGATTACGCGCTGATGGGCTCGGCCATGACCGGCATCGCCATCCCGAACTTTGTCCTCGCGCCCATTCTTATCCTGCTGTTTGCGGTCTATGCCGGCTGGCTGCCTGCCGGTGGCTGGGGCGGGGGTGCGGCGCGCAACATGGTGCTGCCGGTCATTGCCCTGGCCCTGCCCTACATGGCCTACGTGGCCCGCCTGACGCGGGGCTCCATGGTCGAAACCTTGAGATCGGACTTTGTCCGCACTGCCCGCGCCAAGGGTCTGCCGGAATGGAAGATTCTCGGCAAGCATTCGCTGAAAGTGGCCCTGCTGCCGGTGGTGTCCTACCTGGGCCCGGCAGCGGCGGCCATCATCACCGGCTCGGTGGTGATCGAGCAGATCTTCGGCCTGCCCGGCATGGGCCGCTACTTCGTGCAGGGCGCTTTGAACCGCGACTACACCCTGGTCATGGGCGTGGTCATCGTCATCGGCGTGCTGATCGTGGTGTTCAACCTGATCGTCGACATCATCTATGCCTTGATCGACCCGAGGATCCGTTACGAATGAGTACCCCGGCCAGCGCGCTTTCAAACTTTGATCATGTGGCCGCGGCCAGCGGCCGAAGCCTGTGGCAGCTTGCCTGGCTGCGGCTCAAGCGCAACCGCGCCGCGGTGGCGGCCGCCGTCATACTCGGCCTGATCGGGCTGATGGTGATCTTCGGGCCACTGCTCAGCCAGTACGACTACGCCACCCCGCACTGGGAACGCATATCGGACCCGCCGAGCCTGGAGACGGGCCACTTCTTCGGCACCGATTCGATCGGTCGCGACCAGTTCGTGCGCACCATGTACGGCGGGCGCATGAGCCTGATGGTCGGCC
>RECK01000369.1 GCA_007694055.1 Wenzhouxiangella sp. | reverse complement strand
GGTGCCGGCTGAGGGATTGCTGCGCCCGCTGCGCGGGCTTGCCCTTCGGGCTGAAGCGCTGCGCGCCTCAGCGATTGTGCGCTAGCGCGCACAATTCGAACCCTGTTGTTATTTGTCGGGGGTTCGAATTTAGGCTTGAATCGGCCACCGTGCCTGCGTGAGGCAAATAGGCTTAGCGCTGATATGGTGCCGGCTGAGGGATTCGAACCCCCGACCCTCTGATTACAAATCAGATGCTCTACCAACTGAGCTAAGCCGGCCATGGGTGGAGAAATGCACGTTACTGTGGAGTATCGCGCGATTCTCAATTGTATTTCAATCGGCGCCTGCGGTCAGGTCGGTAGTCCGAAAAATTCGCGTGCGCAGGCGGTGGTCTGCTCGGCCAGTACGTTGGGGCTGACGCCGCGACAGGAGGCTACCGTGCCGGCGATCCAGGGCAGCCACTGCGGTTCGTTGCGGTGGGTGCGGGCCTTGGGCCTCAAGTTTCGGGGCTTGAGGTAGGGTGCGTCGGTTTCGATCATCAGCCGATCCGGCGGAATGTCGTGGACGAAATCCTTCAAGTGATGACCACGGCGCTCGTCGCAGATCCAGCCGGTGATGCCGATATGGCAGTCCAGGGCTAGGTAGTCGGCCATGGCCTCGCGGGTATCGGTGAAGCAATGGACCACGGCAGCTGCCAGGTGCGGGCGGAATTCGCGCAGGATGGCCATGAAGTCCTCGTGGGCCTCGCGCTGGTGCAGGAAAACGGGCTTGCCACAGTCCACGGCCAGTTCCAGCTGGCGCTCGAAGGCCTTGCGCTGGGCTGGACGCGGCGAGAAGTCGCGGAAGTAGTCCAGACCGCATTCACCCACGGCCACTACCGCGTCGTGCTGGTGCAGTTCGGCCAGCACGCTGGCCGTGTCGCTGGAGAACTCCGAGGCCAGGTGAGGATGGACGCCGGCAGTGGCAAACAGCACACCAGGCCACTCGGCCGCCAGCTCCCGGGCCCGCACACTGCCCGCTTCTGATGCACCGGTCACGACCATCTGGACCACGCCCTGGGCCTGGGCGTTGGCGATGACCTCCGGCCGGTCCTTGTCAAAGCTGTCGTGGGTGAGGTTGCACCCGATATCAATCAATTCCATGGCGCTATTCGTTTCTGAGCATGCAGAAAAGACTTCCTCGCGCAGAGACGCGGAGACGCGGAGCAAAAGATTGGTTCAGCTAACTGAATTCACTTTTCTCTGCGTCTCTGCGTCTCTGCGCGAGCAAGCTTTTTTGTGTTTTCTTCGCGAAAGCGAACCCGAAACCGGGGCTGAAGACTCTGCGCGAGGATGCTTTTGGGGAGATCAGGCCGGGCAGGCAGCCTGTTGCAGCATGACCAGGCGGCGGCGCTGCATCTTCAGGCGGTACTCCAGTTCCTTGTACCGGGTGCGCAGTTCGGTCTTGCGCCAGCGGTCGCGCAGGGCATCGGCGCCGGCGGAGACGCGTTCGGCCTGCACGGCCTGCCACTGGGCCACGGTCTCCTTGAACTGCTGGTACTCGCGATCCAGCGTCTCGCGCCAGGTCAGGGCCGACTCATCGGCGTTTTCCAGACGCTCGCGCAGCTGTTTGAACTGCATTTGCAACCGGGCGCGCTGGATCTTGAACTTCGGCGTGCGCTTCAATTCGTAAGCCAGGCCCAGCCAGGAGCAGACAGCAATCAGCCACTTGCCCGGATCGAACTGCCACCAGCGCAGGCCGTTGCGATAGTCGGCCTGGAAGGCATGGTGGAAATTGTGGTAGCCCTCACCCCAGGTGAGCAAGGCGATCACGCCGTTGTCGCGGGCGGTGTTCTCGTCGCTGTAGGTGCGTTTGCCCCAGGTGTGGGCCAGCGAGTTGATGAAGAAGGTGCAATGCTGGGAGAAGGCCAGGCGGAAAGCACCGGCCAGCAGCACCGTGCCGAGCACATCACCGAACATGAAGCCCAGCGCCACCGGAACGCCCAGGTTGAGGATCCAGACAGCCGGCCAGTAAATGCGGTGCTGCCACATCACGATGGGGTCGCGCTGCAAGTCCTTGACCTGGTCGTAATCGATCTTGCTGGTCGGCCAGTCGCGAACCATCCAGCCCATGTGCGCGTGCCAGAAGCCGGTCTTGATCGAATGTGGGTCTTCGTTGACATCATCGACATGGCGGTGATGAATGCGATGGCGCGCAGCCCAGATCAGGATCGAGTTTTGCAGCGAGAAAATGCCGAAAAAGGCCAGGAACACGCGCAGGGGCCAGGCGGCCTTGTAGGTGCGGTGCGACCACAGCCGGTGGTAGCCGGCGGTGATGGACAGGCCACTGAGGACCAGCAGCGCGCCACAGGCAATCCAGGCCGCGGTGGTAAAGCCGTACATCAGGCCGTAAAGCGGCGCAGCCACCAGGCCAAGCAGGTTCACGGCGATGAAGAAGATGACGTTCGATTTGACGATCGGGGGCTTGCGATTACTCATGACTCACACTGTATTTTGGGGCAGGCACGGTACCGGCCCGTTATTTGAATATGGGGATGGACAGCGGATAAGGCCAGACCTCTCCTTCCGATGCCTTGATCCCGCCAATGATGGGGAAAACAATGGACAACACGCCCACGGCCAGCATCAGGGGAATACCAAGGATGGCGCCGACCAGCGTGACGGTCAGGATCAGACCGACCGCGAAATAAATGATGGCGCTGATGACCCAGTTGAACACCACCTTCGAATGCGGCTCCAGTCCGGGCAGTTCATCGCGCTTGACCAGGTAGATGACGACCGGCGCCAGCAGGCCTGCAAAGGCTATCACCAGGCCGGCCAGCACCGACAGGTGCAAAATCGTGGCCCAGTTGCGGGTTTCGCGCTCCAGGTCTCGGCCAGGGCCTGGCCCTGGTGTCGGGTTCGGTTCGGTTTCCATTAGCGTCGTGTTCCGGACTCGGTGGCCACGCTGATCGAACTGATGCCAACGATGTTGGCCGCATCCAGGACGCGCACCAGCGAGTTGGTATCCGAATCCGGATGGGCGGCGATGATCAGCGGCGAACGCGGGTTTTGCGCCCGTTCGCGCTCCAGGTTGGCGCGCACGGCATCGGCGTCCACCCGGCGATTGTTGATCGTAATCATGCTGATCTGGTCGATACGCACCAGGATGGGCAAGGTATCGTCTTCCCGAACCACTTCCTGCTCGGCCTGGCTGGGACGCGAGACATCCAGACCCTGTTCGCGAACGAACGAGGTCGTCACGATGAAGAAGATCAGCATGATGAAGACGATATCGAGCATCGGCGTGATGTTGATCTCGGTGTCGACTTCAGAGCGATGGCGCTTGCGCACTGGACGGTCAATCCTGACAGTTCAAGTTTCGTCTACTGAGAATAACCCAGCCGGGGCCCGATAGCCAACCCGGGGTCACTTCTCTGGCGCGGCCTTGACCGGCCGTTTCCAGCCGGCGATGCTGCGCTGGCGGGCCCTGGAGACCGTCAGCTGCCCGTCAGGGGCATCCTGGCTGATCACGCTGCCGGCCCCGATGGTGCCGCCCTCGCCTATGGTCACCGGGGCGACCAGGGCGCTGTTGGAACCAATGAAGGCGTCGGCACCAATGCGGGTCTGGTGCTTGTTGGCGCCGTCGTAGTTGCAGGTAATGGTACCGGCGCCGATATTGGCCCGTGCACCAACCTCGGCATCACCCACGTAGCTCAGGTGGCTGGCCTTGGCGCCGGCACTGAAACGGGCGTTCTTGGTTTCGACGAAATTGCCGATCTTGACCTCTTCACCCAGCACCGTTCCCGGTCGCAGGCGGGCAAACGGACCGATGGTGCAGGCACCCGTGCTGTGCATGCCTTCGAGCACGCAGTAAGGCTTGACTTGCGTGCCGGCAGCCAGGCGCACATCGGACAGCACGCAGCCCGGGCCTATCTCGACCCCGTCACCCAGTTCGATTTCTCCTTCCAGAACCACGCCGGCATCGATACACACATCACGCCCGGCCTGGACGCGACCGCGAACCTGAACCGAACCCGGATCAAGCAGGGTCACGCCCTGGTCGAACAGGGCCTGGCGGGCGCGGACCTGGTAAACAGTTTCCAGTTCGGCCAGCTGTGCCCGGTCGTTGGCACCCAGCAGCTCATCGGCCTGCGCGGCTACAACCGCCTCCACCGTGCGGCCATCGGCGACGGCCAGGGCAATGCAGTCGGTCAGGTAATACTCGCCCTGGGCGTTGTCGGCGCCAACACGGTCCAGCCAGGCGGCAAAGTCACCGGCCCGGGCGCACATCACGCCGCTGTTGACCTCGCAAACGGCGCGCTCGGCTTCACTGGCATCACGATGCTCACGGATTGCTTGCACGCGCCCGCCCGCATCGCGCAGGATGCGACCGTAGCCGGTGGGATCATCGGCCATGAAGCTCAGCAAGGCCAGGTCGGACGGGCTGTCAAGCAAGGCCCTGATCGTCTCGCCGCGGATCAGCGGCATGTCACCGGGCAGAATCAATACCCGTGATGCCGGATCGATGGCCGGCAAGGCCTGGGCCGCAGCATGCCCGGTACCCAGGCGCTGGGCCTGCTCGACAAACCGACAGCCCGAGCCTGCCAGCGCCGCCTCGACCTGCCCGGCACCGAACCCGACCACCACGTGAATACCCTTCGGCTCGAACGCGGCAACCGTGTCGACCAGGTGCCTGAGCATCGGGCGTCCGCCCACCGGCTGCAGTACCTTCGGTCGGCTCGAGTTCATGCGCTTGCCCTCGCCGGCGGCAAGGATGATGACTTCATGCATGGGGGAGAGAATTCGATTTTCGGTCAGACTCCAGTATACCGCCGCCAACCAGCTTCCCAGCCGATGGAGACGCTGCCACCGGGCCGGGAAGAGGTTGAGGCTGGCCCAGATGCTGAAGCTCCGAGGAGCCGCGCAGCGCTCTGCTTATAATCAAAAG
>RECK01000255.1 GCA_007694055.1 Wenzhouxiangella sp. | reverse complement strand
GGGTCGAGGATGAAAAAGTGGCTGGAGTTGACCGAGACGTTCTGAGGCTTACCGAAATCGCCAATCACAAAGCCCCTGCCCGAGCCGGTGGACTTGGCCTGTCCGGCAAAGAATCCATCGACGGAAAACCGCTGGATACGCTCATTGCCCGCGTCGGCGACGTAGACCGTGCCGTCGGGGGCGATATCCAGCCCGGAGGGTGTATCCCGGAACTGACCGGGTTGGCAACCATTGCGCGAGTCACCATCAATCCATCGCTCGCCGGGCTTCTCATGCTCAGTGTTCCGGCCCGGGCAGGCCGCCTCGTCGTATGCAGTCTCGACCTTGCAAATCTCATCTGTACACGAGAACCCCAGTGAGCGTTGGTTGGTCACATCGCATACCGCCTGGTCACCGGGCGCCAGATCGATATCACAGCGACCCAGCCAGCCGTCCAGGGTGCCGGGATAGGCGAGACCGTCATCGGCGACGTAGGAGGGTGTATAGCGATGGATGCGACTTCGCATGGCAGCATACAGTCGACCCTGTTGGTCCAGCGCCAACCCGCCAGCCGACTCACCCGGGTTTTCCCAGAGCCAGCCGACAAATGTGGGCTGGTGCTCGCACGCGCCCACGCAGACGAAATCCGGCGGCAAGGTGCCGTCGAGCACGTAGATCGCACCGTGGCGGTCCATCAGGTAGATCAAATCATTGTCATCGACCACCGCGCTGTAGGCCCAGATGATATCGCATGGAGGGCTCGAACCGAATAGATTGGAGCATTCGCCGTCGCTACGGTTCAGCACCCAGTGGAGGTCATAGATAACGAGGTCCTGGAGGTCCAGGTCCAGAACAAGGATGGAAGACGGGATAAAGTCCTCCTGACTCCTGGTCAGGAACAGACGGTCACGGGCGAGGTCAAGCACCACATCGCGCAGATGTGCATTGGCGCCGAGGAAGCGAGAGTTGAGCAGTGTCCCTTGATTGTCAAAGACGGCCAGACGCTGCCAACGATCCGGCGTATCTGCAATCCCCAAACATCGAATGCGGCCCGAGTCGACCACAAAAGTCCGCCCGTCGTCGGTTACGCTCAGAAAGCTTGGGTTGGACGGAAAGTCAAGATCAAACTCGGCTAAAAAATTGTAATCGGCGCAGATATCTGTCAGTTCGGCATCCGTGATCGACTGCTCCATGCGGAAATCCTCGATGAAATACGGATACAGCGGGGCGACGAAAAAGCCGTTCTCCGGCGAGTCCTCAATCTTGAAACGGAGCGGATCGCCATCGGCATCGAAGCCGTGCAGACGTATCGGGGTCGGCTCGAAGGATACCGCCTCGGCACGGTCGGAGCCGGTCTGGTCAATCGCCACCGGTTCGATGTTGTCGGCCTTGATGTTGACGATCTGTATCGCCTGGCTGCTGTTGCCGGCCGCATCGGTTGCCGTCCAGGTGACTTCGTGCAGACCCAGCGTCAGCGGCAGCTTCGCGTTATGGCTGACTTGGGGGTTCAGGTCGACCAGGTCGAACACCGCCGGCTGGCCCAGGTCGGTGACTTCGACTGAATCAATCTCGACGATATCCGGCGGTGGAATCAGGGTCGGTGGCATCAGGTCCACCACGTCGATGTGCATGGTGGTGATGGTCTCGTTAGGGACGCCGTCGGCGTTGGGGCCGGGATCACGTGCCGTCCAGGTCACTTCGAAGCTGTTGTCCTCACTGTCCGTACTGATCGGCCAGAAGCTGCGCAAGGCCGGGTCCGGGAAGGTGATCTCCAGCGTGGTTGGACGCTCGCAGGCATCATAGACATCCAGAAACGAGCGCAGGATAGTCTCGTAGCGGCGGCGCGAAACACCGCCGACTTCATCGGCCTGGATGGTGACATGCAGTACGTCGCCGACCAGTTCGGCGGTGGCGTTGCCATTGTTGCCTGGCACAGGGTCGATGGTCGGCGGGATCTCATCGACTACAGTGATTTTCTGGAAATCGAAGGTGGCGTGCGGCAGCCGCCAGCCGGAAATTGCAGAATCCAGTCCCAGGAGCACGGTTTCACGCATCACATTCAGGAGCAAGCTGTTCCAGGGTTCGCCCTTGACTCCAGCTGGAACCCCCGGAATAAAGAGGAATGCCAGGTCCACCGGACTCAGGCGTGGACTGGCGCGCCACGCGACCGTATTTGCACCAACCGGAAACGAGACGATCCTGTCGGTGTAGTAAGGACAGCGGTACTCCGGGCCGGTGCCCTCCAATTGGCTGAACTCCACGCTGCCATCAGCGCGACATTCTTCCCAGATCTTGTCGCTGGCATCAAACGAAGCACTGGACAGAAGGTATTCGATATCGGTGAACTTTCCTGCCGGTGGCCGCTGGTCGTCAGGCAGCAGCATGACGTCGACCGAGGTGTTGTGGTGAAAAACCTGGGGTGTCCCCAGCTCACCCCAGCCGCTGGGGGAGTCGAGGGGAATGCCCAATGCATTTTGATAAGTGGAGACCATGTGCGGTTGTTCGAAATCAACCTCGCACTCGCCCGCCGGCACGTGGCGCACGATGTCGGGCGGCGCGACCAGGTGGGCCCGGCAGAACTTCAGCGCCAGATTGACCCAGAACGCACTAGAGCTTGCAGTCTCCGCGCCCGGTGCCGGAATCAAAGCGTAGCCGAACAGGAAGTTGTAGAGGATTCCCAGCGGCAGGATGCAGGCCAGCGGATCGATACTGCCGCGCGAGGCCAGCAACTCGACAATCGCATCCGATGAGTGAGACAGGGAGAACGATTCCATGACCAGTGGTGCCGCATCTTGCGCGGAATCAATGCGGCGAATCTCGATGCGATCAAAATCCTGGGCGGAGGCCACCGCCATTTGGCCCGCTTCGATCAGGGCCACGCGACTACCAGGAATCGATTTGTGCGCGAACACCTGGCGCCCGACCTCGTACTCGCCGCGAAACAGCGTCAAGGCCAGCATCGCCTGTTTGTGCGGATCGCTGAGCGTGATCGCAATGCCGGAGACGGGTTCTCTGAATTCAAGGCTCAGCGGTCGCTGGTGATCCAGCACCACCTGGCCCCGGTCGACAGCCAGCCCGGCCAGGGAAAACGCATCCAGCGGCGAATCGGCTCGACCCCAAGTCGACCGGGCCTCAATCAGATCAATGCCCTGAAACGTCGATTGAAAAGCCGAACGCTCGTGCCCGTCCAGCACCACCACCGCCGCCAATGCAACCGGCGCGGACAGCAGCCAGAGGCCGAAAAACACCACAAAAACTGAAAGACGCATCACGCTGATCCTCAACTGTTCCCTGATGCAAACCAGCTTGAATGAAACCCGCAATACAGGGAATGACTCAGGGTTGCAGACTTTTGCCTGTGGGTTGCAATCTGGATGAAATACCTCGACGGGTCAATCCGTTTCGGGCGTTATGGCTCTGACCACGCGGAAGCCGAAGTTGGCGTTGCGATTGCCGCGGAAGATCTCGGTGCGTGCGGCTGAGCGTAGCCGTGAGCCGGAGGCGTTATAGGAGCCGCCGCGAATCATGGCATGGCTGCAGCTACCCGCCATCCAGGCGCTGCCATCGGTGGGGGCGCCGTTGTAGTTTTCGTTCGAACAGTCCTGCACCCAATCCCAGGTATTGCCATGGGTGTCGTACAGGCCAAAGGGATTGGGCTCAAAACTGCCCACCGGCAGGGTCTGTACGCGATGGATGCCCTCCGGACAATCCTGAGCCGGGAAGGTGCCATTGAAATTAGTCTGGTCTGTGGTAATGCAGTCGCCGGTGTTGAAGCGGCCGGTGGTGCCTGCACGGGCGGCGTATTCCCATTCGGACTCCGAGGGCAGGCGGTAGGCGCGGCCGGTCTTGCTGCTCAGCCAGGTGACGTATTGCTGTGCGTCGTTCCAGCTGACGTTCATCACCGGGCGATTGCCGCGACCCCAACCTTCATCGTCGGGGATGTGCGAGCAGCCATCGTCAGCAACGCAGGCGTCCCACTCATCAAAAGTCACTGCAAATTGCCCCATGGCAAAGGCCGGGACTGTCACCGTTCGCTGGGGGCGCTCTGAATCCTGACTTTGCGGCTCGCTTTCCGGGCTACCTTGATTGAAGGTTCCGGCCGGGATCATGACCATGGATGGGCAGACGGCGCAGTCCTTGAATGGCCAGGTCATCCCATAAGCCTCGGCAAGTGCCTGGCCGGTCACATTCAGGTCATCAAGGTCAGCCGAATGGTCGTAGACGAGCACATCGGCGATATCGCCGCGCACGCTGTTGCCGATCTGGAACAGGCCGTTGTCGATGGTGTAGGCGGCGATAGGCGAATCGCTGCTGTCGACCATGATGCCGTTGAAGTAGAGCTGCTGGCTGGTCGGGGTCAGGCGAGCGGTGAGGATGACGATATCGCCGATGTCGTTGCCGAAGGCGTATGGATGACTCGGGCGCGCGGCCACAGCCAGAGGATTGGCCTTGATTTCAACCTCGGCGGTGGAGCGGCGGAAGAAAAGGGCGTGGCTGTCATCGGCGCCGCGCCACAGACGCGGAAACGGATGGCCATTACCGAGGGGCTCGTTGAGACGGAATACCACAAAGACGCTGTAGCCTTCGGCCAGATGCTGGGCGCCCGGCGAGGGGTAGGCCAGATGGCCGCCATCGTCCGGACTATTAAATCGGATCATCCGGCGCCCATCCACGCCATTCACCGTGGTTGCAGCGGAACTGCCGCCCGTATTGCGGCCTGCAGCCGCCAGATTGGTCCATTCTGCAACCCGGCCATCGTTGTCCAGAAAGAGCCCGTGATCCGGGTTGAACCAATCGACCAGGCCATTTTGCGCGACTGCCGGCAGAGGAGGGGGAATGGACCGGGCCACACGGAAGCCAATGTGATTGTTGCGAGTGCCGCGGCTGTCCTGGAAGCGGGTGGCCGAGCGCAGCTCGTTGCCGCCGCTGAACCAGGAGCCGCCGCGAACCATGG
>RECK01000211.1 GCA_007694055.1 Wenzhouxiangella sp. | reverse complement strand
ACGGGAGTTTGCGTTTTCAAAAACAGGAGGGATCATGTTTCGAATATTGACTACCTGCACAATCCTTGCGCTGCTGGCCGTGTTGCCATCCAGGGCCGAACAGCCCATCGTCATTGACGATGCCGTCTTCGAGACCGTGGTGGTGCCGATTGCCGCAGAGCTGATCGTGAGCCCTGCCGGCAGCATTCAGCCGCCTTCGGGGGAGCTGGCTATCGACGCCGGTGAGGCATCCCGCATCATTATCGATGGCGCCCTGATCGATGTTTCATCCAGCAATGCCATCGACCTCAGTGAGCACGCGGAGCTGCAGGTGATCAACGGTGCTGAAATCCTGGGCGGCGGGACTTCCATTCCTGTCTCCGAGCTTGGCCGCGTGCTGATCCAGGATTCGACGGTTACCGGCAATATCGGAAGCAGTTCAGCCAACGGGGCCATCGTCGAGATCATCAACTCGACCTTTGGCGAGAACATCACGGTACGCAACGGTGGCGTGATTCGCCTGGTCAACACCTCGGCCGACCTGGTTCGAATGGATGACGATGCGTTGCTGGAAGTGATCAACTCCACCATCACGCGACCGGTGCGCCTGGAGTCCAATACCGAAATGCTGGTCGACGAGCAATCGGTGCTCGAAGGTGTGATCACGATGGATCACAGCCTTGACCTGGATCTGCGGGGCCACATCGTGGTATCCGGCAACAGTACATTCATCACCGGCAACTCCAGCAATCGAATTCACCTGCGCGGGGGCTCGATTACCGCGCCGGAGCCGGATGGTCGTGCGCTGAGTCTCGGCCAGGCCGCCACCGTCCGGCTGTCGGATGGAGCCTCGATCACGACCGAGGGAACACCGATCTCTTTCTCCGACACGGCCACCGTCATACTCGAACCCGGCACCAGCGTGACCTCTTCCAGCGGGGTTTCGATTCAGCACCTCAACGGTCTGACCCTGAGTGCGGACGGCGCCGAACTGACCGGCCGCATCAACGCGGGCAGATCCTCGGTGGTCAGTCTGCACGACACCCGGATCATTGGCGGCAACCGGGCGGTTGCCCTGGACAATGGTTCGAACCTGACCATCAGCGGAGATGCCACCGAGATTACGGCCACGTCAGGACGCGCAGTCGACCTGGAGAGGGGAAGTCGCCTGGTCATGCTCGGCGGCACGATTCGGGCAGCGGCCGACACCTCGGCCAGCCCGATTCGCGTTGATCGCGGTTCATCGGTCTTCATTCATGGGGGAGTGATCGAGAAGGCCAACGGCGGTGGGCGAGCGGTAGCCCTCAATCGCACCCACACGGTCATGGATGGCGGAACCATCTTGACTGCAGGTGACAATGCTTCCGGCATCTACAGCTCGAACAGCAGCCGGATTCACTTTACCGGCGGTGCCTCGATCCTGACCACCGGAGACCGCGACGCAACCACGTCGGCGACCGGGTCGCACGGGATCGTTGTCCGCTTCAGAAGCATTGTCGACGTGGATGGTGGTGAGATTGAAATCCAGGGCAGCGGCAACTTTGCCTTGCTCAGTGTGCGCGGTTCGCTGATCAAGGTTCGCAATGGCCGGTTCATCACCGATCCGGATCTCGATTCCTACGACATCGGTGCCTTCGATGAAGGCATGGTGCGCCTGTACGGTCTCGCCGACGATTTCACCGTGGAGGTTGACGGCAGCGGTGTCGGTCCGCAGCCGGTGTCGCTCACGGAGGGCGAGCAGGTCAGCCTGGGCGACATCTATCCGGACTTTGCCGGCGCCGAGCCTTTCTCTGGCGTGATCGCCGGGTCGTGGTCGGATGGCGAGCCGTTTGCACTGAGTTTCACCAACCAGTACTCGGACGAATCGCCTGGCGAGATCTTCCTGGCCGGGGTCGCACCCGACCCGGAGCCTGACCCCGGCACCGATACCACCTTGCAGAGCCTGACCAATCCTTCGGAAGTCAACGAACTGGTGACCTTCGTTGCCGAAGTCAGCAATCCGGACGCCCCGCCGGTGGACGGCGAAGTGCTCATCACGGCTACCAGCGGCGAGAGCTGCTCAAGCAATGAGCCCACGGTCTCCGGGCTGACGGCGGTGTACAGCTGTGACATCGAGTTCCAGAGCATAGGCAGCAGAGGCGTGACTGCCGAGTTCAGTGGCTCTGATTTTTTCGATCACTCGACCTCGGATGCATTGATCCAGCAAGTCAACATCGGCCTGTTCATCGATCGGTTTGAAGCGCCGCCGGGAAGTTAAGCGTTCGGGCCCGGCCGGACAGCTTCCGGTCGGGTCGTTTCAGCATTGGGGTCTTGATTCCCGGGCAACTGCTCCCACCTTGTGGATAAGTCGAACATCAGCAGGGGAGTCAACCCGTTATGCGTATGGACAAACTCACGGCCCGCTTCCAGCAAGCGCTGGCCGAAGCACAAAGCCTGGCCGTTGGCATGGATCACGCCATGCTCGAGCCGGAACATGTCATGGTCGCCTTGCTGGACCAGGAAGGCGGTGGCATTCGCGGCTTGCTGGGCCGGGCGGGTGCCCAGGTCAATACCCTGCGCTCGGCGCTGGGTGAAAAGCTCGATGGCCTGGCGAAGGTCTCCGGCCAGGCCGGGCAGATCAATCTGTCCAACGACACCGGACGGGTGTTGAACCTCACCGACAAGATTGCCCGCGACCGCGGCGATGCCTACATTGCCTCCGAGCTGTTCGTGCTCGCCGCACTCGATGCCAAGGTGAGCTTGAGCGAGATCCTGCATCGGGCCGGGGTCACGAAAAAGGCCGTCGAGGACGCCATCGAGACCGTGCGCGGCGGCGAGACCGTGGATGACCCCAACGCCGAAGACAGCCGCGAGGCGCTCAAGAAGTACACCGTTGACCTGACCGAAAAGGCCGAGCAGTCGCGCCTGGACCCGGTCATCGGCCGCGACGAGGAAATCCGCCGCTGCGTGCAGGTGTTGCAGCGCCGGACCAAGAACAACCCGGTGCTGATCGGTGAACCGGGCGTCGGCAAGACCGCTATTGTCGAGGGGCTGGCCCAGCGCATCGTCAACGGCGAGGTCCCCGAAGGACTGAAGAACAAGCGCGTGCTGAGCCTGGATCTCGGCGCGCTGATCGCCGGGGCCAAGTTCCGCGGCGAGTTCGAAGAACGCCTCAAGGCCGTCATCAACGATCTGAAAAAACAGGAAGGGCAGGTCATCCTGTTCATCGATGAAATTCACACCATGGTCGGCGCCGGCAAGGCCGAAGGGTCCATGGACGCCGGCAACATGCTCAAACCCGCCTTGTCGCGCGGTGAACTGCACTGCGTGGGTGCGACCACGCTGAACGAGTACCGCGAGAATATCGAGAAGGATGCCGCGCTGGAGCGGCGGTTCCAGAAGGTGCTGGTCGGCGAGCCGTCGGTTGAAGACACGATTGCCATTCTGCGAGGCCTGCAAGAGCGCTACGAGGTCCACCACGGGGTCGATATCACCGACCCGGCCCTGGTCGCCGCGGCCACGCTGTCGCATCGCTACATCACCGACCGCAACCTGCCCGACAAGGCCATCGACCTGATGGACGAGGCGGCCAGCCGCATCCGCATGGAAATCGACTCGAAACCTGAGGCCATGGACCGGCTGGAGCGACGCCTGATCCAGCTCAAGATCCAGCGCGAGGCGCTGAAGAAAGAAACCGACGAGGCATCGAAGAAACGCTTTGCCGACCTGGAATCCGAGATCGACGAGCTCGAGCGCGAGTTTGCCGACCTGGACGAGGTCTGGAAAACCGAGAAAGCCTCGGTGCAGGATGCCACCCACATCAAGGAAGACCTGGAACGCGCCCGGGCCGAGCTGGAAAACGCCCGTCGCGCCCAGGATCTCTCGCGCATGGCCGAGATCCAGCATGGGCGCATCCCCGAGCTGGAAAAGAAGCTGGCGGCAGCCGAATCGGCCGAGACCACCGGTCATTTCCAGCTCTTGCGCAACAAGGTCACCGAGGAAGAAATTGCCGAGGTGGTCAGCC
The DNA here is from genome assembly GCA_007694055.1 of Wenzhouxiangella sp. Classification (GTDB taxonomy): domain Bacteria; phylum Pseudomonadota; class Gammaproteobacteria; order Xanthomonadales; family Wenzhouxiangellaceae; genus Wenzhouxiangella. The sequence goes on along the minus strand of RECK01000211.1, from coordinate 959 downwards.
GCTGGACCGGTATCCCGGTCTCGAAAATGCTCGAAGGCGAGCGCGACAAGCTGTTGCGCATGGAAGAGGCCTTGCACGAGCGCGTCATTGGCCAGGACGAGGCGGTCAAGGCCGTGGCCGATGCCATTCGTCGTTCGCGTGCCGGTCTTTCCGATCCGAACCGGCCGAACGGCTCGTTCCTGTTCCTCGGTCCCACCGGCGTGGGCAAGACCGAGCTTTGCAAGTCGCTGGCCAACTTCCTGTTCGATACCGAGGAGGCCATGATCCGGATTGATATGTCGGAGTTCATGGAAAAGCATGCCGTGGCCCGCCTGATTGGCGCGCCACCCGGCTACGTTGGCTACGAGGAAGGCGGCTATCTGACCGAAACCGTGCGTCGTCGTCCGTACTCCGTGATCCTGCTCGACGAGGTCGAAAAGGCCCACCCGGAAGTCTTCAATATCCTGCTGCAGGTGCTCGACGACGGTCGCCTGACCGACGGCCATGGCCGTACGGTGGATTTCCGCAACACCGTGATCGTCATGACCTCCAACCTCGGCTCCGATCGCATCCAGGAGCTGCAGGGGCAGGGCTACGAGACCATGAAGTCGGCCGTGATGGAAGTCGTCGGCCACCATTTCCGGCCGGAATTCATCAACCGCGTCGATGAGATCGTTGTCTTCCACCCGCTCGATCGCCAGCAGATTCGCGCCATCGCCTCGATCCAGATTGAGGGTTTGAGAAAGCGCCTGGCCGACCGCGACATGAGCCTGGAAATCACCGACCAGGCGCTCGACCTGCTAGGCAACGTCGGCTTCGACCCGGTCTACGGCGCCCGCCCCCTCAAGCGCGCGATCCAGCAGAAGCTGGAGAATGGACTTGCCCAGAAAATCCTGGCCGGTGACTTCGGCCCGGGCGATACGATCCGGGTCGATACGGCTGACGGCGAACTGGTGTTCGGGGGTTGATTGTTGGAGGGT
>RECK01000368.1 GCA_007694055.1 Wenzhouxiangella sp. | reverse complement strand
CGGTCGTCGGGGCTGAAGCTGACCGTGACCTGGCAAGTCTCGCTGCTGGCCAGGGGGGCGTCGGTACAGTTCTCGTTGACCAGGTTGAATACGCCGCCAGCGTTATCGGCCAGGGTGACGGTGTCGATAACGAGTGTGCCATCACCACTGTTGGTGACGGTGATCGAATCACTCTGGCTCTGACCGACGCGCAGGTCGGCGAAGGCCAGCGGACTGATCGCAACCCCCGGCTCCACGCCGGCACCGCTGAGGTTAAAGGCTGGGTCACCGGCAAAGGCGTCGGATTCCACGGTGACGTCCTGATCGAAAGGACCGGCTGCCGTCGGGGCAAAGGTCAATGCCAGGTTACAGCTGCCGTCGATGGCCAGGTTGAATGGGAGGCTTGGACCGCAGTCGCTGAAGTCCAGGGTAAACGGAGCGGCAATGCCGACAAAACCGGTCACTGCCAACACATCATCGCCGGGGTTGGTCAGCGCAATCATGTTCGGTCCGGCACTTGCTCCAAGATCCACGGGACCGAAATCAAGATCATCGCCCAGCCCGATCAGGGGCGCAATCCCGGTACCGGACAGCCCGGCTGTATCGGGTGAAGACGGCGCGTTGGATTCAATCTGCAGTGAGCCGTTGAAGGTCGATCGGTCGTCGGGGCTGAAGCTGACCGTGACCTGGCAAGTCTCGCTGCTGGCCAGGGGGGCGTCGGTACAGTTCTCGTTGACCAGGTTGAATACGCCGCCAGCGTTATCGGCCAGGGTGACGGTGTCGATAACGAGTGTGCCATCACCACTGTTGGTGACGGTGATCGAATCACTCTGGCTCTGACCGACGCGCAGGTCGGCGAAGGCCAGCGGACTGATCGCAACCCCCGGCTCCACGCCGGCACCGCTGAGGTTAAAGGCTGGGTCACCGGCAAAGGCGTCGGATTCCACGGTGACGTCCTGATCGAAAGGACCGGCTGCCGTCGGGGCAAAGGTCAATGCCAGGTTACAGCTGCCGTCGATGGCCAGGTTGAATGGGAGGCTTGGACCGCAGTCGCTGAAGTCCAGGGTAAACGGAGCGGCAATGCCGACAAAACCGGTCACTGCCAACACATCATCGCCGGGGTTGGTCAGCGCAATCATGTTCGGTCCGGCACTTGCTCCAAGATCCACGGGACCGAAATCAAGATCATCGCCCAGCCCGATCAGGGGCGCAATCCCGGTACCGGACAGCCCGGCTGTATCGGGTGAAGACGGCGCGTTGGATTCAATCTGCAGTGAGCCGTTGAAGGTCGATCGGTCGTCGGGCGTGAAGATGACCGACACGACGCAGTCTTCGCCTGCCGGGATGGCCGCAGCAGTACAGTTCTCACTAGTGATGGCAAATGATGATTTACTACCGATGGGGCCGAGGATGCTGACCTGATCAATGTTCAGATCGGCATTGCCGGTATTGCTGATGGTCAGATCTATAGCTTCGGCGCTGCTGCCAACACGGGTGTCAGGAAAATCCAGGTTGTCTGCCGACAGGCCCAGCTCCGGCGTGATCTGAAGCTCGTAAGCGCCCATATCCGGGCTCTCCCCAAGGTTGCGCAAGAAGCCCTCGCCACGCTGGTCAAAAGGTGGCAGGTCGTCAAGCTCGGGGTCACCGGCATCAAAAACCGGGCTGGATTGGGTAATGGCCATGGTCCGGGTCGGACCGCCATTGTCGGCCAGTGCCTCAAGTCCCGGGTTCATGCTGTAAATATTGCCGCCCAGATCGCTGATGCCTCCAGAGTCATCTGGCTGCCGGACCAGGCTGTGGCGCAGGCTGATGTCGCTGCCGGCAAGATCGTTGCCGCCAAGATAGAACCCGGACGGTTGGGGTTCCTCGATGCCATCGCCTCCCGGTCCTCCAAAATCGAAGTTGCTGATAATGCTGTTTCGCACCAGGGCTGACACGTTCGGCAGGTTGACCACAACGGGAGTCGCTGCTTCGCTGTCGACAAGGTTGTCGGCAATGGTCGCATGCAAGAGTGTGACCTGGGGGTTGCTGGCCGTGCCGCTGATCAAGACGCCGGTGTTGCCCTCGATCGTGTTGCCGGTGATGGTGCTGTTGATGATCTCGACCTGGTCGGATGCACTGGCCGCGGAAAACGAACTGATCGTCAATATCTGACTGGCCCGATTGCCTGAAATGGTGCTGTCGACGATGGAAACACGTCGGTTCTGCCCGGCCGAAAGCTGGGTGAACAGAACCCCTTGCGAACCTCCGGTGTTGTTGCTCAAGGTGGTGCGAGCAATATCCAGGCTCATGTTGTCCTCGCGCAGGTCCAGGCGCAGAGCATTGCTGCCGAAAAAGGTCCTGTTCCCTTCAAATAATGAATCCTCTATCGATATGGTCGAGGACTCACCGCCGTAAAAGCGCATCGCGCCGGCATCCGTGGCCGAGTTGTCGCTTGCGGTCACATCTGACATCAGCAGGGAGGAGTCTTCGCCCTGGCGACCGTCTATGGCGCCGCCGTAAGAGACGGTTTCATTGTTGTCGAACAAGGTGCCAGCGATCACCATGGTGCTGTCATCGACCTGCTCGAACCACAGGCCGCCGCCGGCGCCGCCATAGGCGTAGTTATTGGTGAATTCACTGCCGGTGATGGTGACCGACTGGGTCGACGGCCATGAGCTGACCGGCACACCCTGCACAAGCGCGACCGCACCGCCGTTGCCGTAGGTGAAGTTGGAGTTGAAGGTGGAGTCCTCGATCAGCAAGGTGCTGGACCGCCCGTAAGCGGCCTGCTGATTCGAGTAGACCGCACCCCCTCTGTTTTGCGGACCCGATGAAGCGTTGACGGTTTCGCAGCGATCAAAAGCACTGTTGCTGATGACCAGGCTGCGGTCGGCAACGGTGCTTGCCGACTGGTCGTTGAGCAGGCAGCCGCCGTTGCCGTAAGCCGGCGAATTGATGCCGTTGCTGGCCATGACCACATCGTCAAGCGTCAGGTCGAGTGTGGCGCTGGTGACGATGCGTTCAGTAATGCCGCTGGCCCCGTCGGGGTGACGCAGGGTCAGCCCGGAGACGACGACTGCCGCGGCACTGGCTTCGATCTGGAAAACCAGACCGCTCTGCTCGACCGTGATCTGGCTGGCCCCCGGGCCCATGAGCGTCAGGGTATTGTTCGCAATCGTCAAGGGTGAGTTCAGCACAATCGTGCCGCTCAGACCCGATTCGAACATGATGGTATTGGCGTTGCTGGGCGGGCTGTTGGCCTGCTCAACTGCCCATCGGAGGCTTCCCTCATTGGCATCATCGGCAAGGCGATCCACGATAAACGTGGCCGCTGACGCGCCGTGGCCGATGCCGACAAGCGCCAGGGCCACGGCCACGGTCAGCGGATGGCGACGAATGGCAGGGCGGTTGTTGGTTGGCAAGTGCATTTTCGAGCGCTGATTCACGATGGTTCCCGCTTGATTGTTGAAGGGATTCGAGGTGGCCTGTTCGTGCTGGAGCCGCTCACGAAGTCTGCTTTCCAGTCTGAAGGTCGTAATCAGGCCATGGTTATTACGGTAAGCAGGATTTCAGGGCGAATAGTCTCATTTATTTGGGTCTATCCGCATCTCGCAACAGACAGGGGGCTATCGGGAGCGGAGGTGGACTCCACTGCTCGTAGCGCATGGTTGCGACTTCGGGAAAAGAGTTTGGAAGGGGAGAGGCCAGGTGCCGAGTGGCCCTGCCCGGTGCCGGCCCCGAGGTGAGCGGCCGGATACCACCCGGTGCCTCCACCACCCTTCCCATCTCTTTTTCACCAGCTTGCAGCAATCAAAAGCACTCCCGGCTCTGCGTACTCAGTGCTTTTCGGGCAATCAGGGGTTTGCGGGATCCGGATGTAACCATTTATTTCGAGTTACTCTGACACGCATTTCCATTGATCCCTGATTTCATGCACGCAGTCTTTTCCTGGGAGCTCGGTGCCGGATACGGTCATGTCCAGCCCATACTGGCATTGGGGCGGCGCTTGCGCGCCGCCGGCGGGCGTATCAGCTGCTTGCTGCCGGACCGGCGCTTTGAAGAACTGTTGCGTACATCCCTGGACGCCGGGGTTCATATCCTCCCGAAACTGCCCGAGCCTGACCCCAGCGCTCGTCCGGTTTCCTGGCCGGACCTGCTGCGCGCGCACGGTTACGCCGACGCCAGTGCCCTGACCAGCCGGGTACAAGTCGTGCGCGAAGCGCTGCAGGCGCTGGCGCCGGATCTGATCCTGATGGAGCATGCGCCGCTGAGCTTGCTGGCCAGTCGCGGACTGGACGCTGTCCGGATACTGCACGGCACCGGCTTTACCCTGCCTCCCTCGCAGTCGCCCATGCCGGTGTTCCGGCTCGACGGTGAACAGCGTGCCTCGGCGGCAGAATCGCAGCTGCTGTCTGCGGCCAACCAGGCCTTGCAGGCTATCGATCAACCGGAACTGGAGCAGCTGTCGGACATGCTGGCGGTTGACCAGGCGTTTCTATGCACGCTGCCGATGCTCGATCACTACGAGGAACGCGCCGACGCGGACTATTGTGGACCGTTGCTGGTTGCGCAGAATCACCCGGCGCAGACCTGGCCTGGGGGCGGGGCGACTCGAGTGATCTGCTATCTCAAGGGTCACTGGCCGGGCCTGAATGCGCTGATTTCGGCGCTTGGCGAACTCCCGGTTCGGGCGCTGGTGCATATCGACGGCGAGCGGGCCGGCAGCTACCTGGCACCGGACAATGTTCGGGTTTGCCCAACACCCCTGGACTTTCCGACCTTGTTGAAAGCGGCCGACCTGGTCATTCACCACGCCGGCCATACCCTGGCCTGCCAGGCCCTGCTGGCGGGCACGCCGCAGTGGTGCGTGCCGCTGCATGCCGAGCAGGAGATCACGGCACGACGGCTGAACCAGATCGGCTGCGGCCATTTCTACAGTGGCGCCGGCAGCCTGGCCCGCTTGCGCAAGGTGCTGGCAAG
>RECK01000362.1 GCA_007694055.1 Wenzhouxiangella sp. | reverse complement strand
CCATGCCCTGCCAGGCCCCGATGTACTTGGACAGGGCAAAGCTCATCACCTGCATCATGCCCAGCCCGGCCACAACGATGTACTTCAGCATCTGCCGACGCTCGGTCTGGTTGCGGGCCGTACCGGCCAGGGGTGAATCCAGGTGGGGGCGATACCCCAGCGAGGCCAGGCGCGCGGCAATCTCGCTCAGCGGCGTGCGCTCGGGGTTGTAGCACAGATGAACCCGGCCATCACTGACATCGACGCGGATCTCGGCCACCCCGGGCAGCGCGCCGACGAAGCGATGGATCAGCCAGGCGCAGGCCGTGCAGTGCACGTTCTCCAGCACCAGGCTAAGCCGGTAAAGCCCGTCGCAGTCCGGTTTGGCATAGTGATCGCGCACCGCCGGTCTGTCCCAGGCAACGTAGGCGTCGACTCCGACATCCTTCAGCTCCGGCCGATCGGGCAGCGCATCGCGAAACTCGTAGTAGCGATTCAGGCCGGCCTGGTCGATCAGCGTGGCCACCGTATGGCAGCCATGGCAGCACATTGACCGATCTTCACCGCCGATGCGGGCCTGGATCTGCACCCCTGCCGGGATGGGTTCGCCGCAGTGCCAGCAGGCATCCGCTGTATGGCGGGCCGTGCTCATGGTCAGAGCCGCTTGGGTTCGAGGTTGATCGCAGCCGCCGGCTGGCCCTGCAGTCGCCCGGCCAGCCACCAGCTCTGCGGCAGATCGGCGACAACAATGCGTGAGCGCGGGTGCGGGGCTACATCCAGGCTGCCCGAATAGACGCCGGCAGATAGACGCTGGACGACGAGAATGCGGTCCTCATCACTGGTTGCCGGATGCTGGAATTGAACCAGCAGCGTCTCGGGAAGCCCGTCTGCATCCAGGGCACTGAGCTCCAGGCGAGCTTCGCGGTCGTTGATGTGCAGCATCCCGGACAGGCCCAGGCTGCGCGCCTGGGCGGTGCGGATGTTGGTATCGGTCAGGCCGCGCCCAAGCTGCTCGAAATCGCCGCTGACAATCTCGGGCGGATTGGACAGGCCGATATAGGCCAGGGTGGAGCCGGCCACCACGCCCAGACCGGTGATGCTGATCAGGATAAAGGGCCAGGGTTCCTTGTACCAGGGCTTGGCAACGAATTCATTCATGGTGCTCACCGGGGGTCAGGTGGAATGTAGAAACGGGTGTCGATTTCGCGCACGGCCCTGCCCTCGGGGTCGCGGGCAGTGATTACCATCGGTCGCATGCCGGGTGCATCGACAGTCAGGGGAACGGCCACGGTCAAGGGCACATCCAGTGTCTGTCCGGCCGCGATACTTAGCTCGCGCGTGGGCTCAACGATGCGAATATCGGGCAGGCCGCTGGCCTCGATCGTGACCAGCATGACACTGTCGGTGCGGTTGGTCAGCTTCAGACTGTAGGAATTTTCCAGCTCGGCACCGGCGACCCGATACAGGGCGCCGCGGTCGCGCAGCACATCGGCGATCAGCGGCTCGCGGCCGGTCAGGATCACGCCGATCAGGGTGGCCAGCGCAAGCAGGGCGAACAGGTAAATGAAAATGCGCGGCCGGATGATACGGCTGGGCTTGCCGTTAAGGGCATTTTCCGTAGTGTAGCGGACCAGGCCGCGTGGGTACCCCATCTTGTCCATGACCTCGTCACAGACATCGATGCAGGAAGCGCAGGCAATGCACTCGATCTGCAAGCCGTCGCGGATATCGATGCCGGTCGGGCAGACATGGACGCAGGCCATGCAATCAATGCAGTCACCCAGGCCCATTTCCTTGTAGTCGGCATCGCGGCGGCGCGAGCCGCGCGGCTCGCCGCGGGCAACGTCGTAGCTGATCACCAGGCTGTTGTCGTCGAACATGGCCGACTGAAAGCGCGCATACGGGCACATGTACTTGCACACCTGTTCGCGCAGGTAACCGGCGTTGCCGTAGGTGGCAAAGGCATAGAAGAACAGCCAGAAGGTCTCGGCCCCGCCGAGTTCGAAGCCGGGCACGCGCACGGCCAGATCGCGAATCGGCACGAAGAAGCCGACAAAGGTCAGACCGGTCCACAGGGCAAAGGTAATCCAGAGAAACTGCTTGGCCGACTTGCGGGCCAGTTTCTCCTTTGTCCACGGCCCCTTGTCGAGCTTCATGCGCTTGTTGCGCGAGCCCTCGGTGACCCGCTCCATCCACAGAAACACCTCGGTCCAGACCGTCTGCGGACAGGCATAGCCACACCACAGGCGCCCGGCCAGGGCAGTGAAGAAGAACAGGCTCAAGGCGGCCATGGCCAGCAGCAGCGACAGGATGAACAAATCCTGCGGCCACAGGGTCAGGCCAAAGAAATGAAACTGGCGGTTGACCAGGTCGAACAGGACGATCTGCTGGCCGCCAACATTGATCCACGGCAATACGTAGTACAGGCCCAGCAAAAACCAGGCGGTACTCACGCGCAGGCGAGAAAAACGACCGCTGGTCTCGCGCGGGTAGACCTTGGGGGCCTTGACGTAAAGCGGGATGGCTTCGCCGGCGGGTGTATTGTCACTCATATCAACGACGGGGACCTTGGAACCGACCTGCCGGGCGCAGCAGAATCCAGGTAAACAGACTGGAAGCTGCGGTCGCGACCCAGAACATGAAAAAGGCAATGGTGTAACCACCCTGACGGCTGATCTCCAGGTCAGGGAAGGTGATGTCGCGCAGGATGAGCGGGTCGATCACGATGAAGAACACGACCGTGGCCACGGCCGCGGCGAAAAACGAGGGCCAGAGGATGGCGCCAACGCGCTGGACCAGGGGTCGCGACGGCGGATCATCACGATCCGCCGTCACCTGGGGAGCCCGGTCAGTCATCCCGACTGCCGTTGCTGTTTTCGTTCAGGCTCAGCACGTAAGCAGTAACGAAGCGCGAGCGCGCCTCTCCCAGCAAATCGCGCTGGGCCGGCATCACGCCCTGGCGACCATTGACGATGGTGTAGCGCAGGTCATCCATGCTGCCGCCGTAAATGAAGATGCCCCGGGTCAGATCCGGTGCGCCCAACATTGGATTGCCAGTACCGTCGGCACCATGGCAGGCCGCGCAAAGCATGTCGTAATGGCGCTGCCCGGCTGCGGCCAGCGTCGAGTCGACCTGGCGACCGGCAAGTTGCTGGACATAAACTGCTGTGCGAGTCACCTCCTGATCACTCAGTGCACCACCGAAACCGGGCATGACTGCCTGGCGACCATGGTAGACGCTATGCCAGACCTGATCGACTTCACCGCCCCAGATCCAGTGACCATCGGTCAGGTTCGGATAGCCGGGCGCGCCACGGGCATCGGAGCCATGACAGGTGGAGCAGTTATGGGCAAAGATGTTGCGGCCAATGCGGAGCGCATCGGGATGCATGGCCAGCTCCTCCAGCGGGCGCTGAGACAGCTCACCGAACCGCTCCTGGAACTGGGCCGTGGCCCGCTCCATCTCCTCGGCATACTGACCCGACGAGGTCCAGCCCAGGGTGCCGGCAAAGTTGCCCAGCCCGGGATACAGCACCAGGTAGCCCAGCGACCAGATCACGGTGCCGTAGAACAGCCACAGCCACCAGCGCGGCATCGGATTGTTCAGCTCGGTCAGATCTTCATCCCAGACATGGCCGGTGGTTTCTTCCCCTTCCTTGTTCGTGCCCGATGGTACCCGTGCCTTGCCGGTCGCGATGAACAACCAGACCATGACCGCAATGAAGACCAGGGTGATGATGACCACGAACCAGTGCCAGAATGCACTCATGACGACTTCTCCTTGTTCCCTTGATGCTTGTCCTCTTCATCCAGCGGCAGATTGGCCTGCTCGTCGAAGTCTTCCTTGTCCTTGATGACAAAGACCCAGACAGCAATGGCAACAAATGCCAGCATGGCAAAGAGCGTGACCACGCCTGCGGTCATAAGTCACCTCCAGCACGCGGCGCTGCGCGCTGCCCGGTCCACTCCGTGCCCAGGCCTTGCAGGTAAGCGATCAGCGCATCCATTTCGGTCACCCCACGTACCTCGTCGCGAGCCGACTCGAGCTGCTCATCGGTGTAGGGGTGGCCCAGACGACGCAAGGCACGCATCCGACGCTCCACGGTAGCGCCGTCCACCATCCGCTCGGCCAGCCATGGATAGGCCGGCATGTTCGAGCTCGGCAGCACCGTGCGCGGGTTGGTCAGGTTCAGGCGATGCCAGTCATCGCTGTAGACACCGCCGACACGGGCCAGGTCGGGGCCGGTGCGCTTCGAGCCCCACTGGAAGGGATGGTCGTAAACGAACTCGCCGGCCACCGAGTAGTGGCCGTAGCGCTCGGTCTCGGAGCGAAACGGGCGAATCTGCTGGCTGTGACAGTTGTAGCAGCCCTCGGCGATGTAGACATCGCGGCCGGCCAGGCGAATGGCGCTGTAGGGCTCGACACCATCAGCCGGCTCGACAATCGCACCCTTGAACATCAGGGGCACGATTTGAACCAGGCCACCGAAACTGATCGCAACGACGATAAGAACGGCCAGAAGGGCTGTGTTTTTCTCGATTTTTTCATGCAACATGACAGCTTCTCCTTCAGGCGTGGGCCGGCTCGACGATCCGGACTTCCGCAGTACTGCGGCCGGCCATCTGCCAGGTCTTGTAGACGTTGTAGAGCATGATGAACATGCCGGCGGTAAAGATCATGCCGCCGAGCAGGCGCAGCCCGTAGTACGGATAGGTGAACTGCAATACCTCGCTGAAGGTATAACGCAGGGTGCCGTCTTCATTGAAGGTGCGCCACATCAGGCCCTGCATGACACCGGCAATCCACATCGCGACGATGTACAAGACGGTACCGATGGTCGAGGTCCAGAAGTGCCACTCGATGAGGCGGGTGGAATACATCTTCTCGACCCCGAACAGGCGCGGGAACAGGCAGTACAGGGCACCGATGGAAATCATCGCCACCCAGCCCAGCGCGCCGGCGTGAACGTGGCCGATGGTCCAGTCGGTGTAGTGCGACAGCGCGTTGACCGTCTTGATCGACATCA
>RECK01000361.1 GCA_007694055.1 Wenzhouxiangella sp. | reverse complement strand
AGGCCGCCTGGTTCGCCCTGGCCTGGCACCGCGGAGATTGGCAAAAAATCAAGCTGTAGGCTCCAGCCTTGATCTATAGACGCTGTTGAGTCTGGAAAAAACCTTGGAACCACCGAAAGCACCGAAAGCACCGAAGGTTCCTCAGTAATGGCTTTTTCGGTGCTTTCGGTGTTTTCGGTGGTTCCCGGGTTTTCTCATCCGGCTTGCTGCTGTGGCCGGACCTTGACCTGATCCGCAGGCTGCAGGGCCTGCTCCTGCTGGCTGGCGCGGTTGTTCTCGGCGTCCTCCGGCGCAGTTGGCCTTTACCGCGTTGAGGACCCGTGTCTGATTGCGAAATAGATTCAAAACATTGGAACCACCGAAAGCACCGAAGACACCGAACCCGCCTAAAGAGCTATTCCGGGGTCTATGCGAGTCTCGCAACGTCTTGCAGGCCCGGTTGGGGGCAGGTGTTTGCAATTCCACTCCTGGTAGCGAATAGTCGCGGCTTGGCAAAGAGAGGTAGGTGTTCGTTACCGCCCGGTGGTCGCGAGCGGGTTTGGGTTCATGTCCATACGTTTGGAGACAACCCGAACATGGGCCCCGGGCTACCGCAAAACCTTCAAAATGGCCACATAGACGGCAGGGACAAGGGAGGTCGAAAGGTAGGAAATGCTTCCCGAGGCCTCTCCCTTTGCCCTCATCTCACCTTTCGCAACGGGTACCACCCGGTGCCTCCTCCAACCTTCCAATCTCTTTTTCACCAACTTGCAGCAAACGAAATCCCTGCGAGCAGCGACCAGCAACAAAAAAGTCCGCAAGAACACAGCAAAACCTTGTGCAAGTCCCGCCAGTTTTCTACACATCGAAAGCCTCATGCCATGATCTGTGGACCAAGCACTTGTCGGGCAAGCAGGCATTGCGGGATTCGGATATAACCTTTTTCGGTGCTTTCGGTGTTTTCGGTGGTTCCCGGGTTTTTCTTCGCGATACGGCCACAAGTCTGTATACTTCGCGCCCTGTTCGTGTCCCCCGCCTTTTTCGGTCGCTGTCCGGTCCGGCTGTTGACTACTGTTGATTTTCATGCCCGCCCGGCAGGTTTGTCGTGGCTGGCTACAAGGTTTTATTGTTCATGAGTTTTCTTCATTCGGTTCGCCGCGACTGGTTTTCCAACATCCGCGGTGACGTGCTCGCCGGGCTGGTGGTTGCCCTGGCCCTGATCCCTGAAGCGATCGCTTTTTCACTGATTGCCGGTCTTGACCCCAAGGTCGGCCTGTATGCGTCGTTTTGCATTGCCGTGGTGATTGCCTTTACCGGTGGGCGCCCGGGGATGATCTCGGCGGCAACCGGCGCCATGGCACTGCTGATGGTTGTCCTGGTGCGCGATCATGGGCTCCAGTACTTGCTGGCGGCAACCCTGTTGACCGGCCTGCTCCAGATCATCGCGGGTTACTTGAAGCTGGCCGAGCTCATGCGCTTCGTATCGCGCTCCGTGGTCACCGGTTTTGTCAACGCGTTGGCTATCCTGATCTTTCTGGCCCAGATCCCCGAATTGATCAACGTCCCGGCAGCGGTCTATCCCATGGTCGTGATCGGACTGGTCATCATCTACGGCCTGCCGCGCCTGACCCGGGTCATTCCCTCGCCGCTGATCGCGATTGTGCTTTTGACTTTGGCCGCGGTGATTTTCGGGATCCAGGTGCCGACCGTCGGCGACAAGGGGGAATTGCCGGATGCATTGCCGACCTTCCTGCTGCCGGACATTCCCTGGAACCTGGAAACGCTGTGGATCATCCTGCCGGTCTCGCTGACCCTGATGGTGGTCGGCCTGCTCGAGTCCTTTCTGACCGCCCAGATCGTCGATGATTTGACCGACACGCCCAGCGACAAGCATCGCGAAGCCAAGGGGCAGGGCATTGCCAATATCGTCTCCGGTTTTTTCGGCGGCATGGCCGGCTGCGCCATGATCGGCCAGTCGGTGATCAACGTGAAGTCCGGTGGTCGAGGTCGCCTGTCTTGCCTGGTAGCCGGGGTGTTTCTCCTGCTGATGGTTGTATTCCTGAGCGATTATGTCGGCATGATCCCGATGGCCGCGCTGGTGGCGGTGATGATCATGGTCTCGATTGGTACCTTCAGCTGGCAGTCAATTGCCAACCTGAAGCACCATCCCAAGACCTCCAGCCTGGTCATGATCGGCACGGTGGTGGTGACGGTGGCCACGCACGACCTGGCCAAGGGCGTGCTTACCGGGGTGTTATTGTCGGCACTGGGCTTTGCCCGCAAGGTCAGCCAGGTGCTGGTCATCGAGAAGCGCCTGGAAGACGAAGGCGAGACCCGGCGCTACACCGTCACCGGCCAGGTGTTCTTTGCCTCGGCCGATGACTTTCTGGCCGCCTTCGATTTCCGCGAGGTGATCGAGCGGGTCAGGATCGATGTGTCCGCCGCGCATTTCTGGGATCTCAGTGCGGTTGGTGCGCTGGACCGGGCGATCCTCAAGTTTCGTCGTGAGGGGGTTGAAATCGATCTGGTTGGCATGAGCGAAGCCAGCCGCACCATGGTCGATCGCCTGGGCGTGCACGACAAGCCCGATGCCGAAAAACTGCTGGGTCACTAAAGGAGCCATGACATGAGCAAAGCCGCCTACACCATCCCCGCTGACGGCAAGGTCATGGCCTGTCTCGATGCCTCTGCCTATACCGACTCGGTCGTCGATCACGCTGCCTGGGCCTCAAGGCGTCTTGATGCCGAGCTGGTCTGCCTGCACGTGCTTGATCGCCCGCCGTCGCGTCCGGCGCGGGCCGATTACAGCGGCAACATCGGCATTGATACCGCTGCCCAGCTGCTTGAGGAGCTGACCGAACTGGATGCCCAGCGCGCCCGGGTGGCCATGCGCCAGGGTCGGATCTTGCTGGAACAGGCGCGTCATCGCGCTGTTGCCGCTGGTGCCCTTGATCCCGACAGCCTGCAGCGCCACGGCCCGCTGGCCGAAGCGCTGACCGAACTGGAAGCCGATGTGCGCCTGTTCGTGATCGGCAGGCGTGGCGAAGCGGCTGACTTCAACAAGGGTCACTTGGGCGCCAATCTCGAGCGGGTTGTGCGCAGTGTGCACCGGCCCTTGCTGGTGACTTCACGCAAGTTCCGCCCCGTGGACCGTTTTGCCATTGCCTTCGACGGCAGTACCACCACCCGCAAGTGCGTGGAAATGGTTTGCATGAGTCCGCTGCTCAAGGGGCTGGACTGTCACCTGATCGCTGCCGGCAGCGAAACAACGGCATTGCGCGAAGGCCTGGACTGGGCCCGGGCGCGGCTGGAACAGGCTGGTTTCGAACCCGCGACAGTGATCGAGCCAGGCAATGCCGAGCACGTCATCAGCGAACAGATCGACCGCTTGCACATCGACCTGCTGATCATGGGCGCCTACGGCCACTCGCGAATCCGCCAGCTGATCGTCGGCAGTACCACCACGGCGCTGTTGCGCAGCTGCATGATTCCGGTGCTGCTGCTGCGCTGAGCGCGCCCGCGTAGCGTCCTTCAGAGCTCCCTCGGCCATCCGGGCGGCGGTTCGGTTCCATCTGCGGTAGGCTTGGGGTTGAATCTTCAGGTCGCCGGAGCAGTCGTCATGCCCTTGAAGTTCGATCGAAACAAGCTGAGAGAGTCCAGCCAGACCTCCTGGGTGGCGCTCGATCTGTTCATGGTTGCGCTGGTGACCGTCAACCTGGCGTTCATCCTGTTCGATACCCTTTACGGAACGTCCGCCGTGCAGGGTCTGTTCGACGAATACCTGCCGGCGTTCAGCGAATTTTACGGCAGCCAGATACATGAACACTTCCTGTTCTATGACCTGATCTTCATCGCCATCTTCCTGGCCGAGTTCTGCTTTCAGTGGGTGGTGGCGGTGCGCAAGCAGAGCTATCCGCGCTGGTATTTCTATCCCTTCATGCGCTGGTACGACCTGGTCGGCTGCATCCCGATTGGCTCGTTCCGCTTGCTGCGCTTGCTACGCCTGATTTCGCTGACCATCCGGCTGCAGAAGATGGGCATCATCGACCTGACCGGCACGCGTATCTGGAAGTTCTTCGAGTTCTATTACAACGCCTTTGTCGACGAGGTCTCTGACCGGGTCATGATTCGTACCCTGGATGATTTCCGGCGCGAGCTGGAAGAAGAAACCCCGATCACCCGCGACATCATCACCAAGGTCATTGCTCCCCAGCGCGACAAGCTGGTCGAGCACCTGTCGCGTCGAATCGGCCACATCGCCCAGCGAAGCTATGACAAGCACAAGGAAGAAATTCGCGGCTACGTCGATTCGGTGATCGCCGATGCGGTCAAGGCAAATGCGGGTATCCGTAATCTGAAACGCGTCCCCGTGGTCGGGCGTGCCGTGGTCAACCAGCTGCGCGCCTCGATCAACGACATCGTCGCCGAAGTGGTGGAGCGTACTGTCAGTGACATCAGTGCGGCCGAAAACAATCGCCTGGTCGACGAAACCGTCACCGTCATCATCGACGCCTTCCTCGATGACCACCCCGAACTCGGCGACATGGGCACCCGCATATCAGTCGAAGCGATCGAGCTGATCAAGGAGCGGGTCCGGGTGCAGCATTGGAAAGAAACCTTGCGGCGGCGGAAACAGCGGGCTGCGGAGATGCCTTAAACCAACGGTTTACGGTTTCAGGTTTCAGGTTTCAGGTTTCAGGTTTCAGGTTTCAGGGCTTATGCTCAAAGCTAAAACTCCGAATTCCGACTACTGACTACTGACTACTGACCACCGACCACCGACCTCGCCCCAGTTTTTCCGTAAACCGTAAACCGTAACCCGTAACCCGTAACCCGTCTTTTCCTGAAACCTGAAACCTGAAACCTGAAACCTCAAATGTCGTAGATAATCTCCCCCGCTTTCCCCGTCATCGAACAAGCATTCGGCCGAAAGTGGTAAAGCCAGTGATTGATATCCGGTGCATCGATGACGGCGAAATCGGCCTGGTAGCCGGGCAGGAGGCTGCCGTGGGTTTTTTCCAGGCCGATGGCGCGGGCGGCGTGGGTGGTGGC
>RECK01000360.1 GCA_007694055.1 Wenzhouxiangella sp. | reverse complement strand
CCGGGCAGCTCGACCCGGGTCAGCAGATGATGCAGGCAGTGGCCGAACTCGTGAAACAGCGTTACCACATCGTCGTGGGTGAGCAGGCTGGGGCGTCCCTCGGCCGGCGGGGCGAAATTGCAGGTCAGGTACGCGACAGGCTGCTGGTGCTGATCGCCGACCGCCATACGCGATCGACAAACATCCATCCACGCGCCGCCCGATTTGCGCGCGCGCGCATAGATGTCCAGAAACAGTCCTGCAAAGTCCTTTCCGTTACTGTCCAGTACGCGGTAATAGCGGACATCTTCATGCCAGGCCGGTACAGTCTCGTCGGCCTCGAAAGTCAGTCCAAACAGGGCGCCTGCCACATCAAACAGCCCGTTGAATACCCGACCGAGCTCGAACCAGGGCTTGAGCATTTCCTGGCTGATGCCAAGCCGGTGCTCGCGCATTTTCTCGGCGTAGTAGGCAATATCCCAGGCGGCAAGCGGAGTTTCCGCGCCCAGCTCCGATGCATAGGCATTGAGTTCATCGAGCTGGGCCTGGGCGAGCGGCCTGGCCCGGTCAGCGAGATCGAGCAGGAAGGTCTCGACGCGGGCAGCATCGCCGGCCATGCGATGTGACAGGCGCATGGCGGCGTGGTCGGTAAAGCCCAGCAGCTGGGCCTGTTCGTTGCGCAGGGCCAGCATTTCGGCAACCAGGCCGGAATTGTCAAACTGGCCACCCTGGGGCCCGGTTTCCGAGGCCCGGGTGACATAGGCGTGGTAGAAACGCTGGCGAAGATCGCGGTCGTCGGCATAGGTGACGATGGCCCGGTAGGCCGGATAAGACAGGTTGGCAAGCCAGCCCGGGCGCTCGGCCTGGCTGGCCAGCCCGGCCAGCATGTGCAGGTCGCTTTCGGGCAAACCAGCCAGTGCAGCCGCTGTTTCGAAGTGCTCGCTGTAGCCTTCGGTGGCGTCCAGAACCTGGTTGCCAAACTGGTTGCCCAGTTCGGACAGACGCAGGCTGATGTCGGCGAAGCGTTGCCGTTGATCTTCGGGCAGGTCAACACCGGCCAGGCGGAAATCGCGCAGCTCATGCTCGACTGTTGCACGCAGGGCTGGCGACTGGCGGGCAAAATCCGGCCGTGCGGCCAACTGCTGGTAGGCCTTGAACAGGGCCCGGTTCTGGCCGCGTTCGGTTGCGAATCGGGTCAGTGGGTCCAGGCACTGGCTGTAGGCCTCGCGCCACTCGGCGGTGTTGGTAACACCGTTCAGATGCGAGACGGTCGACCAGGCCGTAGCCAGGGCGTTATCGGCCAGGGTCTCGGCCTCGACCACGCTGGCATAGCTGGCTTCCGGGCCTGATTCGGCGATTTTCCTGATCAGCGCACGGTATTCGCTCAGGCGCTGCTCAATGGCAGGCACGGCATGTTCGGGGCGAATGTCGCCAAAGCGGGGCAGGCCCTTGGCCAGCAGGGGGTTGGATTCAGTCATGGTGTTTAGGGTTCTCAGTCTGCAAGGCAGACGCGATCGGGCTCGTCGGCCAGCTCCTCGAGAAGGTCTTCAATGCGTTCGAAGGCGTCGACCAGCTGTTCGGCCTCGGGCAGCAGCGTGATGCGGAAATGATTGCGTTGTTCGATATTGAAGCTGGAGCCGGGAACCACGAGGATGTGCTTTTGCTCCAGCAGCTCGGTGGCGAAACGATGGTCATCAAAGCCCGGTATGACGTCGGCCTTGATCGATGGAAAGGCATACATGGCACCCATGGGGGTAACCAGGTCCAGAAATCGGCTGCGTGCTGTTGCCTCGATGATGGCCTGGCGGGATTCATGCAGGCGCCCGCCGCGGCCGACCAGGTCGGCGATGGACTGGTAGCCACCCAGAGCCGTTTGTACCGCCCATTGGCCGGGCACGTTGGCCGACAGCCGCAAGGCCGCCAGCTTCTCCACTGCCAGCATATAGTCCTGGGCGCGCTCCAGGGCACCGGTGAATACCGCCCAGCCAACCCGCCAGCCGCAGGCACGATAGACCTTGGAAAGCCCACCGAAGCTGACGCAAAGAGTATCCTCGGCCAGCGGCGCCATTGGCACGAAGCGCGCTTCGTCGTAGCAGATGGCATCGTAAATTTCGTCGGAAAAAAGAATCAGGTTGTGTTCTGCGGCGATTCGGGCCAGGCCCTGAAGGACCGGTTCCGGGTAAACCGCGCCGGTCGGGTTGTTGGGATTGATGACCACCAGGGCGCGGGTTTTCGGCGTGATGCGCTTGCGGACTTCGTCCAGGTCCGGTATCCAGTCGTTCTCGGCTCGGCACGGGTAGTGAACGGCGTTTCCGCCATTGAGGACGACGGCCGCCGTCCACAGCGGGTAGTCGGGCGCTGGCACCAGCACTTCGTCACCGGGTTCGAGCAGCGAGCGCAGCACCAGGTCGACCAGTTCCGAAACACCGTTGCCGATGAATACCTGGTCGAAGCGGGTGTCGGTTAGGCCCCGGGCCTGGTATTGCATGGCCACGGCCTCGCGGGCCGGGAAAATGCCGGTCTGGGGACCGTAGGCTTCACTGTACTGGAGGTTGCGGACCACCGCACGGCGCATGGTTTCAGGCGTGCGCAGCCCGAATTCACCGGGGTTGCCGATATTGAGCTTGAGCACGTCAAGCCCCTGTTGCTCCAGTTCCCTGGCGCGTCTGGCCAGCGCGCCACGAATCTCGTAGCGCACCTTGCTGACACGACTTGCAGTCTGAAATGCTGGCTTCATGGTGGCGATATTAACCCGAACATTTGGTCAATATCTGAATTCATGAAATGTTCTGAGCCAGGGAAAGCGCGGACGAGGGCAAGATTGAATGTGGCCCTGAAGGCTTGAAGGAATCGGCCAAAAGCCCAACAATAGGGAATCAGGACCAAATAACTCCGGATTTGACATGACCCTAGATTCCGCGCTGCGCGAACGCATAGAACAACAGATCAACTCGCACAATGTCGTGCTTTACATGAAGGGAACGCCAAAAATGCCGCAGTGCGGATTTTCGGCCAAGACCGCTGGCATGCTCGACAGTCTGCTTGAAGGCGACTACGCATCATTCAACGTGCTCGAAGACCAGGATATCCGCGAGGGAATCAAGGCTTTCGGCAACTGGCCGACCATCCCCCAGCTCTACATTCGCGGTGAGCTGGTCGGTGGCTGCGACATCGTGACCGAAATGTTCAATGCCGGCGAGTTGCACGACATGCTGGGGCTGGAAAAGCCGGATCGTACGCCACCAGAGATTCATATCAGCGACAAGGCGGCCGACAAGATTCGCGAGTTTCTCGACGCCTATCCGGACCAGTACCTGCACTTCAGTATCACCTCCGACTGGAACGCCCAGTTCAATATTGGCCCGAAGCAGGGTCAGGAAATCGAAAGCGAAAGCGCCGGTATTCGGGTGCTGATGGACCTGGCAACCGCTCAGCGTGCCAAGGGCGCAAAAATCGACTGGGTCGAATCGGTGCAGGGCGAAGGCTTGTCGCTGGACATTCCGGGTGCACCGGCACCGGTCAAGCAAATGGCGCCGGCCGAGCTGCAGCAGCGCATGAATTCCGGAGAGCGCCTGATGGTGGTCGATACCCGGGCACAGGCAGATCGCAGCCAGCGGCCGCTGGACTTCGCCCGCGTGCTTGATGCCGAACTCATGGCCGAGCTGAAAGACGCCGACCGTCAATTGCCGCTGGTTTTCGTCTGCAATATCGGCGTCTCCAGCCAGGCTGTTGCCGAACACTATCGCAAGCAGGGATTCGCCCAGGTCTACAACCTCGAAGGCGGGGTTGAAGCGCTGCTGGGCTAGTTGTTCGCGGCTAAAGGACGAACTCGGCCACGGCCGGCGCGTGGTCGGATGGCCGTTCCAGCTTGCGTGGCTCCTTGTCGATGTAGCTGGTTTCGCAGGCTGACTTCAGTGCGTCCGAACACAGCACCAGGTCAATCCGAAGGCCCAGCCCGCGCCGGAACATGGCAGCCCGATAGTCCCACCATGAATAAACGGCTTCCGGCTGATCGAACAGCCGGAAGCTGTCATGCAGGCCAAGGTCAAGGATAGCCTGCAAGGCTTCGCGCTCAGGCGTGGAGCAGAGGATTTTCTCGTGCCATGCCTCGGGGTCGTAAACATCACGATCGTCGGGCGCGATGTTGAAGTCGCCCATCACAACCAGCTTCGGGTGGCGGGTGAGCTCATCCTTGATCCAGGCGGTGGCCGCTTCCAGCCATGACAGCTTGTAACTGAATTTGTCCGAGCCGACTTCCTGGCCGTTGACCACGTACAGGTTGATGACTCTTACCTCGCCGCAGGTTGCAGCGATCACGCGCTTTTGCTCGTCTTCGAAGCCGGGGATGGCGGTGACCGGGTCAGCCAGGGCCGTATTGGTGATCAGGGCGACACCGTTGTAGGTCGGCTGACCACTGAAAGCCACGTGGTAGCCAAGTTCGGCAAAGGCTTCTGCGGGAAACTTGTCGTCAACAAGCTTGGTTTCCTGCAATCCGAGCACGTCGGGACGCTGGTGCTCCAGCCATTGCAGAACCTGTTCAAGACGAACTTTGAGAGAGTTGACGTTCCAGCTGGCGATCTTCATGTTGCTATCCGTTGAGGTCTGAGTGCAATGGTAGGGGATCAGGCGTGCTCGCTGGGGTGGCGTTGCGAGAACGATCACTCATTTCCTGGCTGCGCGCATGGCGGGTCTGTTGTAGGCTTTACGCTTGCTTGCCCAAAATGACCTTGCCATGATCAGATTGCTCGCCTGCATTTTACTGTCCGGTATGATCTTGTTCAGCGTGGGCTGTCAACGTGATGATGCCTCCCGGCAGGGCGCTGACAGTCTGATCGAGGTCGCAGACCCCCTGGTCGGTTACTTTGTCGGCGACTTTGATGGCATGGTCGAACGCCGCCAGATCCGGGCCCTGGTGCCCTACAGCCGAACGTTCTTCTTTCTCGACGGGCGCGGCAGTCAGCGTGGACTCTCGCACGCCTTCATGGAAGCCTTCGAGGATCACGTCAACAACACCCTGGGGCGCGGGCACTTGCGTGTGCAAGTGGTTTACGTGCCGGTGACCCGGGATCGACTGATTCCCTGGCTGCTGGA
>RECK01000041.1 GCA_007694055.1 Wenzhouxiangella sp. | reverse complement strand
GCCGTTGCCGGGCTGGCCAGGAAAGTGCGACTGCCCGGCCCCTGGCGACCCTCGAAGTTGCGGTTCGAGGTGCTGACCGCGGTTTGCCCCGGGCCGACCCGATCGCCGTTCATGGCGATGCACATCGAGCAGCCCGGTTCGCGCCACTCGGCTCCGGCGGCAATGAAGACCTGGTCCAGCCCCTCGGCCTCGGCCGCCTTGCGAACCTGTTCCGAGCCCGGCACCACCAGCATGCGCACGCCTTCGGCCACGCGCCGATCGCGCATCACCGCCGCGGCCGCGCGCAGGTCGCCGAGCCGGGCATTGGTGCACGAGCCGACAAAGACCACGTCGACCTTGCGGCCGAGCAGGGACTTGCCGGGTTCGACCTGCATGTAGTCCATGGCCCGCGCGGCCGTGGTGTCGGCCGGGTAAGGCACGGCCTGGTCGATGGCCACGACCATACCGGGATGGGTGCCGTAGGTGATGGTCGGCGCTATCTCGTCGGCGTCGACCAGTACATCGCGATCAAACCTTGCATCGGCATCGCTGGCCAGGCTCAGCCAGCCCGCTGCGGCGCGCTCGAATTCCTCGCCCTGCGGACAGTGAGCACGCCCGCGCAGCCAGGCTATGGTGGTCTGATCCGGCGCGATCAGACCGGCACGGGCGCCGGCCTCGATGGCCATGTTGCACACCGTCATCCGCCCTTCCATGTCCAGGGCGCGGATCGCGCTGCCGGCGAACTCGATCACGTGTCCGGTGCCGGCATCGACGCCGACCTTGCCGATCACATGCAAGACCAGGTCCTTGGCCGTCACGCCCGGCCCCAGATCGCCTTCGATGCGAATGCGCATGGTTTTCGGCTTGCGCTGCAGCAGGCACTGGGTAGCCAGCACATGGCCCACCTCGCTGGTGCCGATACCGAAAGCCAGGGCACCGAAAGCGCCGTGGGTGGAGGTATGCGAATCACCGCAGACGATGGTCATGCCCGGGCGGGTCAAGCCCAGTTCCGGGGCCATGACGTGGACCACGCCCCGGTTCGGACTATCCCAGTCATGCAGGGTAATGCCGTGCCGGTCGCAGTTTTCCATCAAGGTGCGGACCTGCTCCCAGGCCTGCTCGCTGGCATAGCGGCGCTGGCCCTGCAGGTCAGCCGCCCAGGTCGGGGTGGAATGGTCCATGGTCGCCACGGTGCGCTCGGGACAGCGCACCTTCAGGCCGCGCGCGGCCAGCTCGGCGAAGGCCTGCGGGCTGGTCACCTCGTGGATGAGATGCAGATCGACATAAAGCAGCGCCGGCGCTTCCGCGGTTTCCGATTCAACGACGTGGGCATTCCACAGCTTGTCAAACAGCGTTTGCGACATGGGGCAACTCCTGGTGGATGGTGCTTGCAGAGGAAAAGTGGGTCAGCCAGCCGTGGCGGTCGGGCTGGCGGCCGTCGAACAGGCCGAAGAAGCGGTCCTGCAGCTGATGCGTGATCGGGCCACGGCCGCCGGCGCGCACGGTAATGCCGTCGACCGAGCGCACCGGCGTGATTTCCGCGGCGGTGCCGGTAAAGAAGATCTCGTCGGCCAGGTACAGCATTTCCCGCGGCATGGGCTGCTCGCGGACTTCGAAGCCGAGATCGGCGGCCATGCGAATGACCGAGTCGCGGGTAATGCCGCCGAGGATGGAAGCGGCGACCGGGGGCGTGTAAATGGTGCCGTCGCGGACCAGGAACAGGTTTTCTCCGGCGCCTTCACTGATCAGGCCGTCGTGCGACAGGGCAATGCCTTCGCCGTAGCCGTGGCGCTTGGCCTCGCTGCTGATCAGCGAGCCGGACAGGTAGTTGCCGCCGGCCTTGGCCAGGGCCGGTACGGTGTTCGGCGCTGGACGCTGCCATGAGGTCACGGCGGCATCCACGCCCTGCTCCATGGCCTCCTCGCCCAGGTAGCGGCCCCAGGACACGGCAGCCACGACTACTTCTGTCTCGACGTCATCGCTGGCAACCAGCCCCAGGCTGCCGTAACCACGGAACACGATCGGTCGTAGATAGGCCGAGGCCAGGTCATTATCGACCACCACCGCGCGGCAGGCGGCCAGCAGGCTGTCACGGTCGTAAGGCATGGGAATGCGGTGAATGCGGGCCGAGTCGAACAGACGATCGATGTGCTCGGTCAGGCGAAACGCGGCCGGGCCGTCCGGGGTGGCATACACGCGAATACCTTCGAATACGCTGGAGCCATAGTGCAGCGCATGGCTGAGCACATGCACGGTGGCATCGGCCCAGTCGATCAGTTTTCCATTCTTCCAGATGTATTTCGATGCCTGTATTGCCATGGTGTCCTTGGTCCTTGTAAAGGTTCAGCTTTGATTCAAATAGTTCAGCGCTGGGCGGCAGCCAGCGGGATCGCCCGGGCGGGGCGATTGTCGTGTCCTGCGTCCTTTCCTGCCTCGCGCCCGGCCGGCAATGGACGGCGGCTGGCCCGGTTGAGAATCTCCAGAAAGGCCTGGGCACAGGCGGCAACGATGTCGGTATCGACGCCGCGACCGGCATATTGAACGCCCTCAATGCGCGCGTTCAGCTCGGCCTCGCCCTGGGCGTCTTCGCCTTCGCTGACCGAACGCACCCGCATCGAGACCAGCTCGAATTCGGTTGCCGTGGCCCGGGCCATGGCCTTGAGCAGGGCATCGACCGGGCCATCGCCAATGGCGGCCTCGCGCACGGTCTCACCATCCGCACCGACCAGGGCCACGGCGGCGCTGGGTAGCTGTTCCTCGCCCAGGCTGCTGGTGGTATGCAGGCTGGCCAGTTGCCAGGGCCCGCCGCGATCGCCCGACTCGCCGGCCACCAGGGCCTCGATATCGGCATCGAAAACCTGGCGCTTGCGATCGGCCAGGTGCTTGAAGCGGGTAAACAGCTGTTCCAGCTCGACCTCGGTGAGGCTGAAGCCCAGTTCGCGCACGCGCTCGTTCAGCGCGTGGCGCCCGGAATGCTTGCCCAGGACCAGGGTGGAGCGATGAATGCCGACGTCCTCGGGCCGCATGATCTCGTAGGTCTCACGGTTGGCCAGCATGCCGTGCTGGTGAATGCCGGCTTCGTGGGCAAAGGCGTTTTCGCCAACAATCGCCTTGTTGGCCGGCACGAAGCTGCCGATGATGGCCGCCAGCTGGCGCGAGGCCGGGTACAGGCGCCGGGTATCGATGCCGGTGTCGACGCCGAAGTAGTCAGCCCGGGTCTTGAGCGCCATGACCACTTCTTCCAGCGCGCAGTTGCCGGCCCGTTCTCCGATACCGTTGATCGTGCATTCGACCTGGCGGGCGCCGGCAGCCACCGCGGCCAGCGAGTTGGCCACGGCCATCCCCAAGTCATCGTGGCAGTGGGCGGATATCACGACCCGCTCGATGCCAGGAACCTCTGCTCTGAGGTGACGGATGATGCGTGACATCTCATCGGGCGTGGTGTAGCCGACCGTGTCAGGCACGTTGATGGTGCTTGCCCCGGCCTCGATCACCGCGGCCATGACCTCGGCCAGGAATTCCGGCTCGGTGCGTATCGCATCTTCGGCCGAGAACTCCACGTCGCGGCAGAACTCGCGGGCCAGGCTCACCCCTTCCACCGCACGGGCAATGACCTCACGCCGGCTCATGCCCAGTTTGTGCTCGCGATGGATGGGGCTGGTGGCGATAAACACGTGCAGGCGCTTTTTCGCCGCCGGCGCCAGCGCCCGGGCCGCCAGGGCAATATCGTTGCCGTTGCAGCGGGCCAGGGAACAGATGGTTGGCCCGTCTAGCGCCCGGGCAACTTCCTGTACGGCTTCGAAATCACGCGGCGAGGCGGCGGCAAAGCCGGCCTCGATCACATCCACGCCGAGATCGGCCAGGGTGCGGGCCATGCGCAGCTTCTGGGCCACGGTCATGCTGCAGCCCGGCGACTGCTCCCCGTCGCGCAAGGTGGTGTCGAAAATCACTACCTTGTCATTTCCATCAATGCTCATCGGACCATTTCCGCAATCGGGCGTGCCGACGAGGCCGGCACCAGGTTGGCCAGGGCGCGCGCGCAGTCGGCGACGGTGGCCTGCCAGGGTTCATGTTCGATGCGCTGAACCTCGGCGACATCGTGCAGGCGCATGATCTGGCGGGCCAGCAGGTCGGGGCAGCGGCCCTGCCCGTCTACCGACAGCCGCAGCATCTGGCCGTCGCCGTCGCCGCGCAGGGCCATCTCGGCGACCCGAAAACCGCGGCGCTGGACCAGGCCAAGGGTCCGCAGCAAGGCGCCTTCGGCGGATTTCAGGTGGATTTCGAAATGGGCACTCATCGGGCTTCTCCTTCCATCATGTTGGCATTGTTCTTGCCGGGGGGAACCAGCGGCCAGACATTGGCCGTGGGGTCAATTCGGACATGCAGTAGCGAAGGACCGGGCTCATGGAACAGCCAATCCAGCGCATCGTCGACCTGGTCGCGCCGATCTATGGTCCGCGCCTTGAGCCCGAACACGCGTGCCAGGGCGGCAAAATCGGGGTTGTCTGACAGATCGATCTCGGAATAATTGCCGGCGAAGAACAGCTCCTGCCACTGCCGAACCATGCCCAGCGAGCTGTTGTCCAGCAGCACGATGCGCACGTCGATGTTGTAGCGATTCAGGGTCGCCAGCTCCTGGATGTTCATCATGATCGAGCCGTCGCCGGAGACCACCACCACGGTCTCATCGGGCCGGGCCAGCTTGGCACCGAGACCGGCCGGCAGACCGTAGCCCATGGTGCCCAGGCCACCTGAGGTCAGGTGGGTGCGCGGCCGGCGAAAACGGCAGTGCTGGGCTACCCACATCTGGTGCTGGCCGACATCGCAGGCGATAGTCAGGCGCTCGCCGCCTCGCTCGCTCATGGCCTTGAGCAGCGCCGGGGCATAGATGAAGTCTCCCGGCGCGTCGTAGCGCCAGGCATGGCGGGTGGTCAATTCCGCGCAGCGCCTGGTCCAGTCAGCGATACGACCACTATCCAGTCGGGTCAATTGCTGCGCCAGCGCCCCCAGGTTGGTCGCCAGATCACCCGGCAAGGCCACATCGGCATGACGCAATTTGCCGATCTCGGCCGGATCGCCGTCCATATGGATGACCCGGGCATGCGGGGCAAATTCGTCCAGCTTGCCAGTGGCCCGATCGTCGAAGCGGGCGCCGGCCACGATCAGCAAGTCGGACTCCTGAACCGCCAGGTTGGCACCCTGGTTACCGTGCATGCCCAGCATGCCCAGCGCCTGCGGGTGATCGGTGGGCACTGATCCCAGGCCTTTCAGCGTGGCCACGAACGGGAAACCGGTCTGATCGACCAGCGCGCGGATCGCATCCTCACAGCCAGCCAGCTCGATGCCGCCACCCAGGTAGAACAGCGGTTTGCGCGCCGCGGCCATGGCTTCGGCTGCCAGTCCGATGGCCGGCGGCAGCTGGGGCCGGGCCGTTTCGAACACCGGCAAAGTCAGGGCATCCTCGATTTCGGCCACGGTCACGTCCTTGGGCACATCAATCAGGACCGGGCCGGGGCGCCCTTCGCGGGCCAGGTGAAAGGCTTCGGCCAGCACATGCGGAATGTCGGCCACGTCGCGAATGATGTAGCTGTGCTTGACGATTGGCAGGGTAATACCGAATACATCCACTTCCTGGAAGGCATCCGTGCCCATCAGACCGGTCGCGACCTGGCCGGTGATGGCCACGACAGGTACCGAGTCGAGCATGCTGTTGGCCAGGCCGGTGACCAGGTTGGTTGCCCCCGGTCCGGAAGTGGCCATGCATACGCCAACCCGGTTACTGACCCGGGCATAGCCATCGGCAGCCAGGGCTGCGCCCTGCTCGTGACGAGTCAGGATATGGGTGATTCCGGACTGCGGCAGGGCATCGTAGATCGGCATGATGGCACCGCCTGGATAGCCGAACACGGTATCCACGCCCAGTTCACGCAGACAGCGAACGAACAGGTGCGCGCCACGGATGGTCTGGCTGCGGCTTTTCGGTGTTGCGCTGACGGTGCTCATCCCCGGCCTCCTCTAAGCAGCCTTCTCGGCTGGTTTGTCGGCCGGCTTGTCGGCACTGGCAGCTGCAGCCGCAGTGTCCGGGCGCGGATTCAACCAGCTCATGCGTCCACGCAGCGCCTTGCCGACCTTTTCGATGTCATGCCCGGTTCGGGCCCGCATCAGCGCGCGGTGGCGCGGCAGCCCGGCCTGGTTCTCCAGGATCCAGTCGCGGGCAAATTCGCCGGCCTGGATTTCCCCCAGCACCTCGCGCATGCGCTGCCGGGTTGAGGCATCGATAATGCGCGGGCCGCGGGTCAGATCGCCGAAGGCGGCGGTGTCGGAAATGAACTCGTACATCTTGGCCATGCCGCCTTCGTGCAGCAGGTCAACGATCAGCTTCAGCTCATGCAGGCATTCGAAGTACGCGACTTCGGGCTGGTAACCTGCCTCGACCAGGGTCTCGAAGCCCTGGATCACCAGCTCGGCCGTGCCACCGCACAGCACGACCTGTTCGCCGAACAGATCGGTTTCGGTTTCCTCGGCGAAGCTGGTGTCGATCACCCCGCCGCGGGTGCCGCCAATGGCATGGGCATAGGACAGGGCCCGGGCGCCAGCCTGGCCGGAAGCATCCTGGGCCACCGCGCGCAGACAGGGCACGCCTCGGCCTTCCTCGTACTGGCGCCGAACCAGGTCACCGGGTCCCTTGGGCGCGACCATGATCACGTCGATGTCCGCGCGCGGGCTGATGCAGCCGAAATGGATGTTGAACCCATGGGCGAACAACAGCGCGCTGCCGGCTTTCAGAGACGCCTCGATCTGACCATAGACCTGGGGCTGGGCCATGTCGGGTGTCAACAAGGCAACCAGGCCTGACTCGGCAGCGGCTTGCACGGGCTCGGCGACCCGGAAGCCGTCGGCCTGGGCCTTCCTCCAGCTCTGGCCGTCGCGGCGGGCGCCAATGACCACGTCCTGGCCGGAATCACGCATATTGCGGGCATGCGCCCTGCCCTGGCTGCCGTAACCAATGACGGCAACGGTATGCCCGGTCAGGGCGTCGGTTTGGTGGTCAGCTTCGGTCCAGATCTTCATTTTTTCAGGCTCCTTGGGATGCGGTATTGGTTTGTCTTCAAGATTCAGCAGCGGTGTTTCGGGAATCCGTGCCGGCGCCTGCAGGTGCCGGCGCGGCAAAGGGAAAAGCGGTCGTGGCGCCAGTGGATGCACTGGAAACCTGGGCGATGTAGCGGGCGTAGACGCCCTGGGTGGCCGCAGGCGGCGGGGCTGTCCAGGCCGCCCGGCGCGAGTCCAGATCGGCATCGGTGGCCAGGCTGCGCTGGTCGACATCGATGGTGACCCGGTCACCTTCGGCCAGCAGGGCCAGCGGGCCGCCATCAGCCGCCTCGGGGCTGACATGGCCGATCATGAAACCGTAGGTCGCGCCGCTGAAACGCCCGTCGGTGACCAGGGCGACCGAATCGCTCAGGCCCTGGCCAACCAGGGCGGCGGTAACAGCCAGCATTTCGCGCATGCCCGGCCCACCGCGCGGCCCTTCGTAGCGAATGACCACCACGTCACCGGGCTGGATCTGACCGGCCTGCACGGCCGCGAACGCGGCATCTTCACCGTCAAACACCCGGGCCGGGCCACTGTGCTGCAGGCGACCGTGCCCGGCCAGCTTGATCACGCAGCCTTCCGGGGCCAGGTTGCCGTAGAGAATTCCAAAGCCGCCGCGCGGCTTGAAGGGGTCACTTACCGGCCGGACGACCTGCTGGTTCGGAGCCGGCTGAACGCCATCAATGGACTCGAACAGGGACTGGCCCGTGCAGGTGGCGGCATCGACCAGCTTTCCCGCCGCGGCCAGCTCGCTGGCAACCAGGGCCGTACCACCGGCGGTGAACAGATCGGGCGCCATGTAACGCCCGCCTGGCTTCAGGTCGGTAATCACCGGCGTGTTGCGGGCAATGTGGTCGAACTCGTCGATCTCGAAGGTCTGACCGGCCTCGCGGGCAATGGCCAGCAGGTGGAGGATGGCATTGGTCGAGCCGGCCGTGGCGGTGACCACGGTGGCGGCATTGCGCAGGCTGTCGGTGGTGATCAGCCCACGTGCGCTGGCCTTGCGCGCAATCATGTCCATGATCACACGGCCGCAGCGACGCGCCTGCTCCGGCTTGCCCGGATGGATGGCCGGCACGTCGTTGGCGCCCATCGGCGACAAACCCAGCAGGGTCAGGGCCTGGGCCATGGTGTTGGCGGTGAACTGGCCGCCGCAGGCACCGGCGCCCGGGCAGGCGGCATTCTCGATGTCGGTCAGTTCCTGATCATCGATGCGCCCGGCCGCGCAGGCGCCGACGGCCTCGAACACATCCTGGATGGTGATCGCCAGCTCATGGTGGCGCCCGGGCATGATGGAGCCGCCATAAAGCACCAGGCCGGGTCGGTCCAGGCGCGCCAACGCCATGGCCGCCGCGGGCAAGGTCTTGTCACAGCCAACCAGGACAACAACCGCATCGAGGCAATGCCCGCGCACGGCCAGTTCAATCGAATCGGCAATGGTCTCGCGCGACATCAGCGAGGCCTGCATGCCATCGGTGCCCATGGCAATACCGTCGGTCACCAGGATAGTGTTGAACTCGATCGGCGTGCCACCGGCAGCTCTTATGCCGTCTTTCAGCGGCACGGCCAGCTCGCGCAGGTGCAGGTTGCAAGGGGTGACCTCACTCCAGGTATTGACCACCGCCACCAGCGGCCGGGCAATATCCTCATCGCTCAGCCCGGTGGCCTTGAGCATGGCCCGGGCCGGTGCCCGGTGCATGCCTTGTTTCATTCGGTCGCTGTGCATGACTATATTTTTATTCAGTTCCCTGGTTCATATATGAAAAAACCCCGCTCCTTTCGGTAGCGGGGTCTTCGTGTCTGTTTGTTTTTTGCGCTTGCGCTAGACCGTCCCGCTACCTGTGTGCGAAATAATGAGTACGAGTACGAGTACGAGCGCGAGGCTGGCGGCCGGAACCACGGTGGATGCGCGACCGGTCAGGTCGTTGTGCGCAAAGGTTGCTTGGATGGGGGCCGTGTTCATGGGTTCAGACAGTAGTTGCAAGTCTGGCGGGTTGTCAAGAACTTTTTTGAATATAGGGAAGGTGAAAGGTGAAAGGTGAAAGGGATATTGCTGGCTTGGGAGCCATCGATGGAGTGATCGGTGTACCCTTTGGGCTTTGGGATTGAATCGGGTTCTGGTTTGGACGATGGATCCTTTGGTGATAGAGAAGATGATTGAGCAGGGGCGCGATGGGTACGAAGCGCGGTTGGCGGCTGGCCAGGCCTGGCTCAAGCGGGGCGAGGCCGATCGGGCGCTGGTGCACCTTGAGCGCGCCTGCGAAACCGCACCCGATCGCAGCATGGCCTGGCAGGAACTGGGGCGGGCGCGGCTTGAGTCCGGTAGCGAGGACGGTGCTCGCCAGGCCTGGACGCGCGGCATCGAGGTAGCGGCCGGCAACGGTGACAAGCAGGCCGAGAAGGTCATGTCCGTATGGCTGCGTCGGCTGAAGTGAGCGACTCGGCCTGGCAATTCTGGATCGATCGCGGCGGCACCTTTACCGACCTGGTCGGGCGTGCCCCGGACGGGAGCCTGCGCACGGCCAAGCTGTTGTCTGACAACCCCGAACAGTACGAGGATGCCGCCATCGAGGGCATTCGCCGCCTGCTTGAGCTGGATCAGGACGAGCCCATTCCCGACCAGCGCATCGAGGTGGTGCGCATGGGCACCACGGTGGCTACCAATGCCCTGCTCGAGCGTCGCGGCGAGCCCACCGCACTGGTCACCACGCGCGGCTTCGGCGATGCCCTGCGCATCGGTCACCAGTCCCGCCCCGATATCTTTGCCCTGGACATCCGCCTGCCGGAATCGCTTTACCGGGAGGTTGTAGAGATTGACGAAAGGGTCAGTGCCGACGGCGACGTGCTGCAGGCGCCGGACCGGGACCTGGTGCATGATCAGCTTGCCGCACTGAAGGAACGGGGCCTGGATGCTCTGGCCGTCATCCTGCTCCACGCCGACCGCTACCCGGAACACGAGCAGGTGGTGGGAAAGATCGCCCACGAACTCGGGTTTGCCCAGGTCAGCCTGTCGCACCAGGTTTCTCCGCTGATCCGCTACATCGGTCGCGGCGATACCACCGTTGTCGATGCCTACCTGTCACCCGTACTGGGTCGCTATGCCCGCCGCGTCAGCCGTCTCCTGGGAGACGTCAACCTGCAGTTCATGAAATCCGACGGTGGCCTGACCGGGGCCGAGCATTTCGCCGGCAAGGACGCCATTCTGTCCGGCCCGGCCGGGGGCATCGTCGGCTGCATGAATACAGCGCGCCTGGCCGGTTTCGAGCGGGTCATCGGCTTCGACATGGGCGGCACCTCGACCGATGTTTCGCACGGCAAGGGCGAGCTTGAGCGCAGCTTCGAGACCGTGATTGCCGGGGTTCGCCTGCGCGTGCCCATGCTCGAGATCCATACCGTGGCCGCCGGCGGCGGCTCCTGCCTGCATTTTGACGGCAGCCGCTACCGGGTCGGGCCGGATTCCGCCGGTGCCGATCCGGGCCCGGCCTGCTATCGCCGCGACGGCCCCCTGACCGTGACCGACTGCAATGTCATGCTCGGCAAGCTGCAGCCTGATTTCTTCCCCCGGGTATTCGGCCCCGAGGCCGATCAGGCACTGGACGCGGACATCGTTAGACAGCGTTTCACAGAGCTGACCGAGCGCATTCACCAGGCCACCGGAGACCGGCGCAGCCCGCGCGAGGTGGCCGAGGGTTTTCTCCGCATTGCCGTTGCCAACATGGCCAACGCGATCAAGAAGATCTCGGTCCAGCGTGGTCACGATGTGACCGACTACCTGCTCAACTGCTTCGGCGGAGCCGGCGGTCAGCACGCCTGCCTGGTGGCCGACGAGCTGGGCATGCAACGGGTGCTGATTCACCCCATGGCCGGGGTCCTGTCGGCCTATGGCATGGGCCTGGCCGAGGTCAGCGCCATGCGCGAATTCGGTGTCGAGGAAGGTCTGGGTGAGGATATGGATGCCCTTGAGGCGCGTTTTGAGCTCGCCGTCGTGCAAGCCCTGGACGAACTGGTGGACCAGGGTATGACGCGTGCCGA
This sequence comes from Wenzhouxiangella sp., assembly GCA_007694055.1. GTDB lineage: Bacteria > Pseudomonadota > Gammaproteobacteria > Xanthomonadales > Wenzhouxiangellaceae > Wenzhouxiangella. Next base: position 11,214 of record RECK01000041.1, on the reverse strand, counting down.
CTGCCGCATCAGCCGGCGCGTGCAGCTCAAGTACTCGGGCACCGATACCACGCTGCTGGTGGATTTCGATACCTCCGAGGCAATGGCAGAAGCCTTCGCCCGGGCCCATCGTCGCGAGTTCGGGTTCGTCATGCCAAATCGCGACATCGTCGTCGAGGCCGGGGTGGTCGAGGCCGCGGCCACGCACCGAGCGCCGCAAGAAGTCGAGATCGATGCCGAAAAGACCTCCGCGCAGCCGCCGGTAGAGGCCCGGGTGGCCATGTTCAGCAGCGGCGAGGAGCTGCCTGATACCCCGGTGATTCGCCGCAGCCGGGTGCGCCCGGGGCATTGCGTTCGCGGCCCGGCCATCCTGATCGAGGACAATGCCACCACGGTGGTCGAACCCGGCTGGCAGGCCGAGCTCAACGCCTACGGCCACCTGCTGCTGACGCGCTACCAGCCCCTGCCCTCCCGCCAGGCCCTGGGCACCCGGGCCGATCCGGTCCTGCTGGAAGTGTTCAACAACCTGTTCATGGCCATAGCCGAGCATATGGGTGCGGCCCTGCAGCGCACGGCCTGGTCGGCCAACATCAAGGAGCGCCTGGATTTTTCCTGCGCCCTGTTCGACGATCAGGGCCGCCTGGTCGCCAACGCCCCGCACGTTCCGGTCCACCTGGGCTCCATGGGCGAGAGCGTGCGCGCGGTGATCGATGACCACGGCCAAGCCATGCAGGCCGGTGATGTCTACCTGCTCAACAATCCCTACCGCGGCGGCACCCACCTGCCCGATCTGACCGTGATCAGCCCCTGCTTCGACGGCAACGGCAAGATCCTGTTTTATGCTGCCAGCCGCGCCCACCATGCCGATGTCGGCGGCATCACGCCCGGCTCCATGCCCCCGCGCAGCAAGCATATCGACGAAGAAGGCGTGCTTTTCACCAGCGAGCTGATCGTGCGCGACGGCGAGTTACTGGAAAAGCGCCTGCGCGAACTGTTCGGCGCCGGTGACTGGCCGGCGCGCAATATCGATCAGAATCTCAGTGACCTGCGCGCCCAGATTGCGGCCAACGCGCGCGGGCTGGACGAACTGGAACACATGGTCGAGCATTTCGGCCTGGACGTGGTCCGCGCCTACATGGGCCATGTCCAGGACAACGCCGCCGAGCAGGTTCGACGGGTCATCGATCGCCTCACCGACGGTCACTGGGTCAAGCACATGGACAACGGCAGCCGGGTCGAGGTCAGGATCACTATCGACAAGGAAGGCCGCCGCGCCCGGATCGACTTCAGCGGTACCAGCGAACAGGCCGAAAACAACTTCAATGCCCCGGCCGCGGTGACCCGGGCCTGCGTGCTGTACGTGCTGCGCAGCCTGGTCGCCGACGAGATCCCCTTGAACGACGGCTGCATGGCGCCGATCGAGCTGATCGTGCCCGAGGGCAGCTTGCTAAACCCGGTTCATCCGGCCGCGGTGGTGGCCGGCAACGTCGAGACCAGCCAGGTCGTGACCGATGCCCTGCTGGCCGCGATGGGCGTGCTGGCCAACAGCCAGGGCACCATGAACAACCTCACCTTCGGCAATGAACGGTACCAGCACTACGAGACCCTGTGCGGCGGCGCTGGCGCCGGCGACGGCTTCGATGGCTGTGACGCGGTCCACGTCCACATGACCAACTCGCGCCTGACCGACCCGGAAATACTCGAGACCCGCTTCCCGGTCCGGCTGGAGGGCTTCGGCATCCGTGCGGATTCGGCCGGACCCGGGCGCTGGCGCGGTGGCCGTGGTGCCGAGCGAAAAATACGCTTTCTCGAAGCCATGACCGTGGCCTTGCTGGCCAACTCGCGCCAGGTGGCGCCGTCAGGCCTGGCCGGCGGTGGCGATGGACAGGTCGGAGATGCCTGGATCGAACGAGCCGACGGTAAGCGTCAGCCGCTTCAGGGCTGCGATCGCGCCGAGGTGGAAGCAGGCGACATGCTGGTGATCAGAACCCCCGGTGGCGGCGGTTTCGGTTCAGTCGATCAGGAGTCCAGCGACAACAGCCGTCGCCAGATATAGTCCAGCAGCAGGTAGATCAGCAAGCCGACGGCCAGGCTGAGCAGCAGGGCAATCAGGGCCGGCAGACCCGGCATCAGGCCGGCCAATGTGTTTGCGCTGAGGATGTAGGCAAAGCCCAGATACTGCCAGATCCAGTCAAGCAGGCTGAACCAGGACGTCGCGCTTGCGCCATCGAGCACGGCCATCAGTCCGCGCGCTGCGGCCGACACCAGGCCAATGAAAAGGAACGGGTTGCGCAACAGCCACCAGTGCGGCGGCATGCGGGCCTTGTTGCGTGCTTGCAGCATGGATCACCTCCCAAGGGTGAACGGTCAGGACTCGGTTCGGCGTCGCCAGCTCACCAGCAGCAAGGCCGAAAGCATCGGTACTGCCAGCAACAGCTGATCCGGTCGCCACTGGCCCATCGGCACAGCCAGCCAGATCGTGCCAGTGAGTACGCCAAGAGCCAGAACGAGAACCAGCGCTCGCTTTAAATGGGTCCAGCCTGGTAGCAGCATGCCGAACCAGAGCGGATTAAGCAACAGGGCCATGGCATTGCGCCAGGTCGACTCGTGCCCCGAACCGAACCACATGAGCAGGATCGCGCAGCCGGCCAGCCCGGCCGCCAGCACCCCCAGAAGCCACGGCAGGCGAGCCAGCCATCCGCCCCCCTTCTTGAGACCAAGCAGGATCAGGGCCGCCCCGAGCAGCCCCAGAACAAGTGACTCCCACCACGGCCCGGCAGCATGCTCAGGTGGCTGGTAGGTCTGGCTATCGAAAACCAGGCTGCGTTCCATGACCAGCGGCTCGCCGTTGATTTCAACCTGGTCCAGCCAGTCGGCCAGGCTTTCGGGAAGGAAAGTTTCTTCCCAGGCCGACCGTGGTCGGTCGACTTCCGGGCCCAGCAGCAGCATCATGCCGGTGTGGAGCCAGAACTTTTCCCGGGTCAGGCGCCGGGTATGGTCGCGAAAATTCAGCCTGGCCGGACGATCCTTGATCTGCGCTGCGATCTGCCCATCGACCACCTCGTCGAGCAGATCACGCAGCCAGGTCGAGCAGTTGGCCAGGTAGTAGTGATACTGGTAGTACTGGGGCGAGGGGAAAATGGCCGCGTCGATTAACTGGTGAAGATGCGCGACCTGCCCGGCATCCAGATTCAGGCGCTGCAGTTCGATGCTGCGTTCACGCCCACGGTAGAAGGCGAATTCGCGCTCTGGTGTGCCCGCCGAGCCGTAGTAGAGCATGATGCCGCGGGCGAAGTCGCGATGAAAGCCGGGCCGATCAAGCTCGAAGTAGCCAAAACTGAAGGTATGATCCAGCCCGGTTCGCTCGTCCCGGAGCCACAGCGCGTTGTGTCCAAAACGTTCCCAGACGTCAGCACCGGGCCCGTAAGTCACCAGCCAGGCTTCCTGAGCCTTCAGGGGCGAGCAGGACAGCGCCAGCAGGCCCAGCAGCAGCAATCTGGCCCAGTGCGGAATCAAGACCGGTCAGGCCCGGGTGACTTCCATGGCATGCAGGCGCCGATCATCTGCGCTGGTCACCTTGAAGGCCCAGTCGTCGATCACCACCGATTCGCCCGCTTCTGGCAAGCGACCGAACTCGGCGACCACCAGGCCGCCGATGGTGTCGTAGTCGTCTTCGCTGAACTCGGTGCCCAGGCTGTCGTTGAAGTCATCTATGGGCGTCAGGGCCTGGACCAGGTAGCGTCCCTCTTCCAGCCGCTGCACGTCGGCAATCGCATCGGCATCGTGCTCATCGTCGATATCGCCGACGATCTCCTCCAGCACGTCCTCGATGGTTACCAGGCCAGACACACCGCCGTATTCATCGACAACGATGGCCATGTGATTCTTGGATACCCGGAACTCGCGCAGCAGCACGTTCAAGCGCTTGGACTCAGGAATGATGACGGCCGACCGCAGCAATTCTTCAAGGCCGGGCACGTTGTCCCCGGTAACCAGTTGCAGCAAGTCCTTGGCCAGCAGGATGCCGCGAATCTCGTCCTTGTCTTCACCGACCACCGGAAAACGCGAGTGGCCGGATTCGATGATCAGGGGCAGGATGTCGGCGAGCTCGGAAAGCTCGGGAATGACCACCATCTGCGATCGCGGCACCATGACATCGCGGACCTGGAGCTCGTCAACCTCGAGCGCGCCTTCCATCATGGCCAGGGTGTCACCCTCGATCAGGCCGTGTGCGGTGACATCCCGAAGCAGTTCCTTGAGGTCATCGCGGGTGCGCGGCTCGCCGCCGAATGCCCGGCCGAGTTTTTCGAGCCAGCTGCGGGAGGCGTTGCCGTTACTACTGGGGCCGTCGTCGCTCATTGCGGCTGATGTCGGCCAGCAGCCGAGCGTGAACTGTCAACTTGATATTCGAGATACATGTTCATTGGTAAGGGTCTGAAATGCCCAGCCGGGACAGGAGCTCGATTTCACGGGCCTCCATCTGCTCGGCGTGCTCGCCATCTATATGGTCATATCCAAGCAGATGCAAGAGTCCGTGGATCAGAAGATGGGCCCAGTGATGGGCGGCATCCTTGCCCTGCTCTACTGCCTCACGCAGCACGACCGGAGCGCAAAGGACCACGTCCCCGAGAATGCGCATACCGTCGACGGCGGGGGCATCGGCCGGAAAACTGAGCACGTTGGTTGCACTGTCGCGCTGTCGCCATTGCTTGTTCAGGGCCCAGGCCTCGGCCTCGTCGACAACCCGGATATTGACCATGAAATTGCCTTCCTCGGCCAGTGCTGTCTCGGCCCAGTGCCGCAGCTGATCGTCAGCCGGCACGCCCGGATGCTCGATCAGGCGTTGTATTTCAAGTTCCATTCTGGCTAGTCCGCTCGTATTCCGGTTCAGATTTCTGCCGCCTGATCGGCGGCCTCGTAGGCCTCGACGATGCGTCTGACAATGGGATGGCGGACAACATCGCGGGAATCGAAAAAGGTCTGGCTGACGCCCTCGACTTCGCGCAGCAGGCCAACCGCCTGGCGCAGCCCCGAGCCCACCTTGGGCGGCAGATCCACCTGGGTCAGATCACCGGTAATCACCGCCTTGGCGCCGAAACCAATCCGGGTCAGAAACATCTTCATTTGCTCTGAAGTGGTGTTCTGGGCCTCATCAAGGATCACGAAAGCGTCGTTGAGGGTACGTCCGCGCATGTAGGCCAGTGGCGCAACCTCGATCACGTTGCGCTCGGTAAGCCGAGCCGCACGCTCGAAACCGAGCATTTCGTATAGTGCATCGTGCAGGGGTCGCAGGTAGGGATCAACCTTCTGGGCCAGGTCGCCAGGCAGGAAGCCCAGCCGTTCGCCGGCCTCGACTGCCGGCCGCACCAGGACGATACGCTGAACCCGGTCCGACTCCAGCGCGTCGACTGCGCAGGCCACGGCCAGGAAGGTCTTGCCGGTTCCAGCCGGACCCACACCAAAGTTGACGTCATTACGGGCGATGCGCTCCAGGTAGCGCTTCTGGTTCGGTCCTCGGCCCCGGATCATGCCGCGCCGGGTCCGGATACCCACTTCAGCATCGGCGTCCGCATCGCCCTCTTCCAGTCCGGCCTGCTGAAGCTGCAGGTTGACCAGGGCGGGGGTCAGGATTTCGCGTTCGGTCTGGCGATAGAGCTTGCGCAGCACGCGTCTTCCGGCATTGACAGCGTCCTGCTCGCCCTCGATGCTGAAGATATTGCCGCGACCGGCGATCGACACGCCGATCCGTTTCTCGATCAGGCGCAAATGATCATCAAGATGGCCGCAAAGATTGGCCAGCCGCTCATTGTCGGCTGGTTCCAGTTCCAGGGTCAGCGCGGCGCGCGTATCGTTCATTCAGGCGGCTTCGTCTCGTTGAGTGGCGAGGCGCCCGCGCAGCGAGTTGGCCAGGGCCGCGGTGATCGTTACGTCGACCATGCGACCGGCCAATTCGGCAGGCCCGGGGAAATTGACCACCCGATTGTTCTCGGTGCGTCCGGCCAGTTCCTGGCGATCTTTCTTGCTGGGCCCCTCGACCACGACGCGCTGGGTCGAGCCCACCATGGCCTCGGAAATCGCGGCGGCCTGCTGGTTGAGCTGGTTCTGCAGACGCTTGAGCCTGGCCTTCTTTTCATCAAGGCCTACGTTGTCCGGGAATGAGGCGGCAGGTGTTCCGGGCCGGGCCGAGTAGATGAAGCTGAAACTCTGATCGAAATTCAGCGCGGTCACCAGGTCCATGGTCTGCTGGAAATCATGCTCAGTTTCGCCGGGAAAGCCGACGATGAAGTCCGATGACAGGGAAATGTCGGGCCGCGCCTCGCGCAACTTGCGGATCTTCTGCTTGTATTCCAGAACGGTATGACCGCGTTTCATCAGCGAAAGAATGCGATCCGATCCGGCCTGAACAGGCAAATGCAGATAGTTGGCCAGCTTCGGCACGTCGCGGTAGGCCTCGATCAGGCTGTCGGAGAATTCGACCGGGTGCGAGGTCGTGAAGCGAATCCGCTCCAGCCCGTCGATGTGGGCAATGTAACGAATCAACAAGGCAAGATCAGCGCTGCCGCCCCCATGCATGGGGCCGCGATAGGCGTTGACGTTCTGACCCAGCAGGTTGATCTCGACCACGCCGCGTTCAACCAGTTCGGCCACCTCGGCGATGACATCATCCAGCGGGCGTGAAACTTCCTCGCCACGCGTGTAGGGCACCACGCAGAACGAGCAGTACTTGCTGCAACCCTCCATGATCGACACGAAAGCGGTCGCCCCCTGCTTGCCGGCCGGAGGCAGGTTGTCGAACTTCTCGATTTCCGGAAAACTGATATCGATGGCCGGACGTTTCTCGGAACGCACGCTGTCGACCATGGTCGGCAGGCGATGAATGGTCTGGGGGCCAAATACCAGGTCAACGAAAGGCGCGCGCTTGAGGATACCCTCGCCTTCCTGACTGGCAACACAGCCGCCCACGCCAATGACCAAACCGGGTTTTTTCTCCTTCAGCGGTCGCCACTGGCCGAGCTGCGAGAACACCTTTTCCTGCGCTTTTTCACGGATCGAGCAGGTATTGATCAGGATGACATCAGCCTGGTCCGGGCGGTCGGTCAGTTCCAGACCGTGAGAGGCTGCCAGCACGTCGGCCATCTTGTCCGAATCGTACTCGTTCATCTGGCAGCCGTGAGTCTTGATGTATAGCTTGCCGGGCATCGGGATCACAACAAAAACATGACCTTGTATTGTAGATCAAAAGGCACGGTAACGCACCCGCCGGGTAATCCGGCAGACCAGCTCGTAGGCAATGGTGTCGGCATGGCCTGCGATACGTTCAACCGGCAGCCCGCGACCCCACAAAATCACCCGGTCGCCGATTCCAGCCTCGGGCGCGCCGGCCAGATCGATCGTGATCATGTCCATCGAAACCCGGCCGACAAGCTTGCACTCATGCTCGCCGACCCTGACCGGCGTGCCGTCAACCAGGCTGCGCGGGTATCCATCGCCATAGCCAATGCCGGCCACACCAATGCGCATGTCGCTTGGTGCAGTGAAACGACCACCGTAGCCGATGCGCTCCCCGGCCGGCACATCGTTGATGGCAATCAGCTCGGTAGTCAGCGTCATGACCGGCTTCAGGCCCAGGGATTCCCCGGTTCGGTCCGGGTAAGGTGAAATACCGTAGAGCAGGATGCCGGCTCGCACCCAGTCTCCGTGGCTTTCCGGATGACCCAGAATGGCCGCGGAGTTTGCCAGGCAAAGCTCGCCGGACAGCCCCGCAGTGACCTCCCGAAATCGGGCCATCTGATCGCAGGTCGTGCTGGAGTCGACCGCGTCGGCGCTGGCGAAGTGGGTGACCAGGTTGACCTGTTCTGCCCCCGGCAAAGCCAACAGGCAACGGTGCGCTTCACGGCCGGAAACCGCATCCATCCCAAGCCGATGCATGCCTGAATCCAGCTTCAGCCAAAGTCTGGGGGTGGGTGCCTTGCCGAAATTCTGCAGCGCTACAACCTGTGCTGGATGATGGATGGTCAACTCCAGCCCGAGATCGGCAGCGACCGACAGGTCACCGTCCCGAATCAGGCCTTCCAGAAGAATCACCGGCAGTTCGCAGCCCAGGCGACGGATAGCGCGCGCCTCTTCCAGGGTAGCCACGGCCAGCATGTCGGCGCCGGCAAGGGCCGGCAGGCACAGGTCCAGCCGGTGACCGTAGGCGTCGGCCTTGACCACCGCCATGACACGGCTGTTGGGCGCCAAGGCGCGCACGCGGGCCAGGTTGTGACCCACGGCGGCGACATCGATGCGGGCCAGCGTGTTGCGTGCCATGGTTGCTTTGACTCGGCGGCTGAGGCGGACTCAGTCGTCCTGGCCGTAGTGGTCGTAGGTGAAATCCCGAAAACGCAGAAACTCACCCTGGAAGCTCAGGTTGAAATGCCCCGTCGCACCGTTACGGTGCTTGCCGATGATGATCTCGGCCTTGCCCTTGTCCGGGGAATCCTCGTTGTAAACTTCGTCGCGGTAGATGAAAAGAATCAGGTCGGCGTCCTGCTCGATGGCCCCGGACTCCCGCAAGTCTGCCATCTTCGGACGCTTGTCCGGACGCTGCTCCAGGGCGCGGTTGAGCTGAGACAGGGCAATGACCGGAACCTTGAGCTCCTTGGCCAGGGCCTTGAGACTGCGCGATATCTCGCTGATTTCCTGGGTCCGGTTTTCACCCAGGCCCGGCACTTTCATCAGCTGCAGGTAGTCAATCACGATCAGCCCGATATCGTGATCACGTTTCATCCGCCGGGCCCTTGCGCGAAGATCAGTGGGCGACAGGGAAGGCGTCTGATCAATGAACATCCTGGCGCCCTTGAGCATGGTCATGGCCGAACGCAGGTTGATCCAGTCGTGGTTGTCCAGCTTGCCGGTACGCAGCTTGTCCTGGCCGATCTGACCCAGCGAGGAAAACAGGCGCATTACCAGCTGGGTGTCGGACATTTCCATGGAAAACACTGCCACCGGCACGCTGTGGCGTATCGAGGCCCTTTCGGCAATGTTCATGGCCAGGGTGGTTTTACCCATCGAAGGACGGGCGGCGATGATGATCAGATCGGTAGGCTGAAGACCCGCTGTGCGTTTGTCCAGTTCGGCAAAGCCGGTAGCGACGCCGGTCAGATCGCCCTCGTTTTCCTGCAGGCGGTTGAGCATGTCCATGGCCTCACCCATGACCTGCTGGATAGCCACGTATCCGGACTGGCGATGGGCGCCCTGATCGGCGATGGCGTAAATCTGTTTCTCCGCTTCCTCCAGCAACTCCTTGCTGCTGCGTCCTGCCGTCTGCAGGGCATCGTCTGCAATTCGGGTCCCGACATTGATCAGCTGTCGAAGGATGGACTTCTCGCGAACTATGTGCGCATAGCCGCTGATGTTGGCCGGCCCGGGCGTTTCGTTGGCCAGCATGGTGACGTAGCCACCGCCGTCGACGCGATCAAGCATGCCATGCCGGGAAAACCACTCGGCCACGGTGACCGCATCGCAAGGCTGGCCCTGCTGGCAAAGTTCGGAGATGGCGCGGTAGACCAGGCGATGGCTTTCGCGGTAGAAATCGCTCTCGTCGATCTGGTCGGCCACCTTGTCCCAGGCATCGACGGCCAGCATCAGCGCACCCAGCAGGGACTGCTCCGCCTCGTTGGAATGCGGCGGGGATTTGACATTACTGATCGTCGAAAGACGGGCTTCGGCCACGGTTGTTTATTCGCCAGACTGGTGGATACTAGAACGGCCAGTCAGTATAACCGCCCTCCCCGCGCCGGCGCTATTCAATCGCATGCCGCGAGTAAATGACTGCTCAAATAAATCGGGCCCGGGGCGAGATCCGCAGAGCGGAAATCGGCCACCGGGCCCGTTGATTCATGGCAACCGGCTGGTCACCGTCAGGGCTCAAGCGTCTTCTTCGACGATCCGTACCTTGACTTCGGTCTGAACGTCGGCGTGCAGGATCAGGCCAACCGTGTATTCACCCGGTTCGCGGATCGGGCCTTCCGGCATGTCAACTTCGGCCTTTTCGACGGCAAAGCCCATCTCGGTCAGCTTGGCCGCGATTTCGGCCGGGTTGATCGAGCCGTACAGGCGGCCTTCCGGGCTGATCGCCACGGCAAACAGGATTTCCTCGACGCCGTCGATCGCTTCGCGCCGGGCTTCAGCAACGCCCAGCTTTTCGTTGGCCTGGCGCATCAGCTCTTCGCGACGTGACTCGAACTTCTCCAGGTTTTCCGGAGTTGCAGGGACCGCCTTGCCGCGCGGCAGCAGGAAGTTGCGACCATAGCCGGGACGAACGTTGACGGTATCGCCGAGATCACCCAGGTTGTAGACATTTTCCAGCAAAATCAATTTCATGTCATCACCTGCTCAGTGGTTGTCCGAATACGGCAGCAGCGCCAGGTAGCGGGCACGCTTGACCGCAGTGGCCAGCTGGCGCTGATACTTGGCCTTGGTACCGGTAATACGGCTGGGAACGATCTTGCCGGTTTCGCCGATAAAGTCCTTCAGCAGCTCGATATCCTTGTAATCAACCTGCTCAATACCTTCTACCGTAAAACGGCAGTACTTGCGTCTTCTCATGAAACGGGCCATTGCTTACGCCTCCGCCTTCTTGTCTTCGTCATCGGAATCGACAACTTCGTCATCCGAATCGTCATCATCAACGACGTCGTCGTCATCATCGTCGCTATCATCGTCGCTGGAATCTTCATAAGACGCGCGTCGCGCTTTCTCACGCTCGTCCTTGTTTTCCTTGCGCTGCAGCATGATCGAAGGCTCGGTTTCGGCCTCGTCCTTGCGCACGACCAGGTGACGCAAAATCGCGTCGTTGAAGCGGAAAACGCCTTCCAGCTCTTCAAGCGTGGCAGCATCGCATTCGATGTTGAGCATCAGGTAATGCGCCTTGTGCAGCTTGGCGATGGTGTATGCCAGCTGCAGACGACCCCAATCCTCGGAGCGGTGGATCTTGCCACCATTGTTTTCAACCAGGGCGCGGTATCGTTCAAGCATACCGGGCACCTGCTCGCTCTGGTCCGGATGAACCAGGAGCACGATTTCGTAGTGACGCATTGTCAACTCCTTGTGGTTTCGAAGGCCCGGAACCATTCCGGAACCCGTCAAAGCCCCCGTCCGAACCAGGTGGCGGCTCGGCGTGGAGCAAGGTTGTACGCGCGTCTGGCGCGGACAAGAGCGGAATTATAGCAGGAAGGGCGGTGAAAGGTGAAA
>RECK01000358.1 GCA_007694055.1 Wenzhouxiangella sp. | reverse complement strand
ACAGCGGCGACCACGGACGCGACATCTCGGCCCTGATCCGGCAAAAGCGCGGAACCAGGTAAGACGGGGGAGAGCCTGACCGGACAAGCTCCCCTTTTCCGGTTATTCTCTCGTTATCCCGTTATCTCTTTACCCCCTTATCCTTTCCCCCTAACCAGGACTTTCCATGCGATTTATCATTTCGGGCTTGCTCGCCCTGCTGGTCACTTTTGGCGCCTTCGCCGACGATCGGCGCGCCCCTTCAAGCTGGAACCTCGACCAGCGCTCCGGCACCGCGATTGAAAGCGTAGACCGCTTGCACTTCCGCCCGCTTGACCTTGAACGCCTGGCTCAGGAAGACGCCAGCCGTGAAGCCTCGGGTGGGCCGCAGCGATTCGCCTATCCCCATGCGCTGACGCTGACCAGCAGTGAGCGGGGCAGCTGGGACAGCGATGGCGAGTTCGATATCTGGCGCCTGGTCGTGCGTGCCGATGACGCCACCTTGATCAACTTCGGTTTCAGTGACGTCAACCTGCCCGAAGGCAGTCAGCTTTACGTCTACAGCATGAAAGCCGCTGTCAGCCAGCGCATGGATCGGTTCCAGGTGATCGGCCCGTATGGCACAGAAATCAATCGCCCTCACCGCGAGTTCTGGACCCCGAACCTGGCCGGCGACGAAGCCATCATCGAAATCAACGTGCCGCAGGGATCACGGGACGAGCTCAGCCTGACCCTGACCCAGGTCAGTCACGGCTACCGCGGTTTCGGCGCGGCCTCGCTGGCGTATAGACAGCAGGAGGAAAACCGGTCCGAGCCTGGCAAGCAGGCCTGCGAGACCACGGCCGGCATCCGCTCCGGCGCATGCAACCAGGATGTTGCCTGCCTGAGCGAAGACGATCCCTGGAACGATCCGCGCCGCGCCGTGGGTGCCTACCAGCGCAGCGGTGCTTTCGCCTGCACCGGCTCGCTGGTCAACAACACCGCCAATGATCAGCGGCTGCTTTTCATCACGGCGCGACATTGTATTTCCTCGGCCCAGACCGCCAGCGTCGTTGTTTACTGGGACTACGAATGGCCGACCTGCCGCCGACCCGGCGCCAGCGGGGGCACTGCCGTCAATCCGCCCGACCCCAACCTGACCAACTCCGGCGCCACCTTTCTGGCCAGCACGTCCAATCCTTTCGGGGGCAATTGCACCGCACCGGATGAATGCTCCGATGTCTTCCTGATGGAACTGAACGGCGAACCCAATCCGGATGTCGAGCTGCACTGGGCCGGCTGGGATCGTCGTCCGCCGCCCACGGTGTGTGCCCAGGGCCCGGGCAACAGCACCGAGGGACTGTGCGCCACCATTCACCATCCCGGCGTCCATGAAAAACGCATTACCTGGGTCGCCCAGAACATGCAGGTCGGCAACATTGCCGGCGCCCAGAACATTCACTGGCATCCGTTCTGGCACCCGAATCCACCGGAACTGCCGAATATGCCTGGCGGTGCACCGGCCACCATTCCGCCGGCCGTTACCGAGCCTGGCTCGTCCGGCTCGCCCTTGTATTCGGCCGATCGCCGCCTGCTCGGCGTACTCAGCGGCGGCCCCGCGTTCTGCGGCGCGACCGGCGCGCAGCTGTCGGACTTCTATGGTGGCATCTGGCATGCCTGGGAAGGCATGGGCACGTCGACCACGCGCGTGCGTGACTACCTTGATCCGGCTGGCACGGCCCCGCTGTTCCTGGACGGCACCGACGGTGACGGATTCCTGATCGAAGCCGAAGGCACGAGTTTCAGCCAGTGTGGCTTCGACGATGTGGACATCAGCCTGACCCTGTCTGCCAGCGGCGATTTCGAGGGCGATGTCGATTTGAGCATCAGCGGCCTTCCCGCAGGCGTAAGCAGTGAATTCTCGGTCAATCCGGTCACCGTGCCCGACAGCTCCGTGCTGTCCCTGAGCAATCTTGATGCAGCCGGAGCAGGGTCTATCAGCTTTCTGATCGCCGGCATCAGCGGCGAGTTCGAGAACAGCACGAGCATCAACCTGGTGCTGGCCGATGATGCGCCGGATCTGCCCGTCATCAGCAGTCCGGGTGACGACCAGGCCGGGGTCAGTTCGACCCCGACGATCGAGTGGAGCGCTGTCGGCCAGGCCATCAGCTACGAGCTGGAAGTGGCAAGCGATGAGAACTTCAACACCATCGTGTTCAGCGAAGCCACCGGGCAGACCGATGCCACGGTATCGCCGGCACTGTCTCCGAACACTCAGTACTTCGCGCGGGTCCGGGGCAAGAATGACTGCGGAGAAGGTGACTGGTCAGAGATTGTCAGCTTCACCACGGCCAATGAAATCTGCATGGCGCCCGGCATTGCCATTCCCGACAATTCGGCCGCCGGCATCAACTCCGACCTGGTGATCGCCGATGGCGGCGTCCTGCAATCGTTGCAGATGAGCCTGGACATTACCCATACCTGGGTCGGTGACCTGATCATCAACCTGACCCACCTGGACTCCGGCACCAGCATCAATCTGGTCAATCGCCCGGGTCGAGTTGGCGATACCGGCTTCGGCTGCTCCAGTGAAAACATCCGTACCAACATCGACGACGACGCATCGGTCAGCCTGCAGGAAGACTGCGTCGGTGGGGGCGCGCCAGTGGCCTTCCCGGAAGCGGCCTACAGCCCGAATGATGCGCTGGCCACTTTCCTCGGTCAGAACATTGCCGGCACCTGGCGTCTGAACGTCAGCGACAATGCCGGCAGCGACCTGGGCACGCTCAACGCCTGGTGCCTGCTGCCAGGCACGGAAAGCAGCGGCCTGCACAGCATTGGCGGCACGGTCGAGGGGCTGGAAGGCCCTGGCCTGATGCTGCGGAACAATGGCGGTGACGACTTGGCCATCTCCGAAAACGGCAGTTTCACCTTTGCCACGGAAGTGGAAAGCGGCGAGCCCTACGAGGTCACCATCGCCAGCCAACCAGACAACCCGCTCGAGGTTTGCGAAGTCAGCGACGGTAGCGGCACGGTGGGCGGCAACGATGTCGAGGACGTGCTGATCACTTGCCTTACGCTGGCTCCTGGCATTTTCCACGACCGCTTCGAAACCAGCGAATAGTCGTACCAAAAGTCGGCCGGGCTCAGTCCCGGTCGACTTTCCCGGGCCTGGCCAGGTCCATCCCCCGTCCACGCCTTGACGTTTCCCTCCGACTCAACCGAACTGGCAGGTTTTGCGGTCAGATCCCGTAGTTGGTTGATGGGTGCTGTTCAGCATTCCATTGACCGGACAAAAGGGACACGACATGACAAGATCAATCATGGGAGCCATATGCGCGGCAGCCATGCTGGCCGCCTGCGCCAGCGGCAATCAGGCCGAACATGAGATTGCCGACCTGGTCCAGGCGGACTTCAGCGACAACATGGGCATCACCATCAGTGATACCGAGTCGCTATGCGTGGCCGGGGTGCTGATTGATGCCCTGGGCGAAGAGCGTGCGCTTGGTGCCGCCCGCGAAGACGGCGCCATTCTCGAGGCCATGACCACCGATGAGGCCGGCCGAATTCTTCAGGGCATCGGCGACTGCAACATTGCCGCTTTCGGTGGATAACCGCAAGTGAAAAACCGCCGGGTCATTGACGCCGGTGGCGTTCCTTCAGGGTCTATCCGAATCTCGCAACATACTGGGGCCACCGGGCGCAGAGGTCGATTCCACTGCTCGTAGCGCATCGTCGCTGCTTGAAAAGAGGTTGGAAGGGTGGAGGCCAGGCGCCGAGTGGCCGCTAGCACACCCCTACGCTTGGAGACAATCCGAACATGGTCCCCGGGGACGTGGCCCATAAGCACTAACCTAAAGATTGGACTGGTGTAGTGTCTCGGCCCACATTGGACGATTCGGTCTTGGGGTGTTGGCCAGCAATGGCCCTATCGATGACCCAAGGTTCAGTAGCTGGGATGGGCGTAGGGGTCGGGCCAACACGCTGAGTACAGCGTCGCGAGCTTCAATAAACTCACGCCAGCGACTGCGGCATCGCGAGGCGATATCCCCAGGGGGAAAAAAATCGCGCCTCGTCAGCCAGTCGCTCAACCAGTAAAACAGTCAGGAGCTTGCCTTGTATCCAGGCCCGGGCTGAGGCGTCGCTACGTTTGGGGAGGTGGCCAAGTTGCAGCAATGACTTGAATCGCTTGAAGCACAGTTCAACCTGCCAGCGAGCGCGGTAAAGTTCAAGTACTTTCGCTGAATCGAATTGCTCTCGATCGAGCGTTGTAATGACTAAGGTGTACTCGGCGTATTCCAGCGTCTCGGGTTTGACCTTTCGCCCCTTCCTTCGAGCATCCCTGAGCACCTTTTCTTTCGCTATCTGGGCCGCTTCAGCGCTTTTGCGAATGGCGCACAGGCGCGCCGGCCACAGTTTCTTGCCGGCCTCAAACCGCACCGCCCACTCAGCCGGCGAGCACGCTGACAGGGTGCGCAGGCGTTCTAGCAGATCAAAACATGCCTCATCAGTAGCCTGCATCAACGGGACAGCACCGGTGTTTAGCCGGACAACCACATCCCCCCGATGCTCCAGCACATGGGCCATCCCCTCCCGATGGCAATAGCCGCGATCGCCCAGCACGATATCCCCAGGGGAGACCGGCAGTCGTTTGTAAGTCTCGCCACCACTGACTGAGGTCAGTTCATAGTAGTCACAATCCAGCCCCGGCAAACCAATACAGTAATGGACGCGCCAATCGGTACCTGTCGCTCCCGGCTCTTGCACCGTTGTGGCATCGACCGCCCGAAGACGCCGCCCTCCTGCCAGCCCCGACAGGTCGTCGAGAAAACGGCTGCGCTCAAACATTTGCTTGGATAGCTCGCGCAACCAAGCTTCCGATGTGCGAAGTCGCTTCAAAAGCGCTACGTCTGTTATCGCGGCCACCCCTTGCACCTTGGCCCGTGTCGCCGCTTGCTTCAAGGACAGGCCTGTGGCCACATGTAACAGCAGGACCTGTAGCAATGTGTCAGCGGATCGAATTTCACCGCTTGCACGACGCATTGCACCCGTCTCCCGAGCCAGTTCTTGCCACCCGTCGGGCAGCAAACTGGTCAGCACGCACCACTCTTCATCAGCAACACTCGTCATGGCGCGAGTGTAGTCGACGGCAAAGAGAAAAGTCAATAATTAGGTTAGTGCTTATGGG
>RECK01000356.1 GCA_007694055.1 Wenzhouxiangella sp. | reverse complement strand
CGATGACTGAGGCAGTAATGGCTGGCCTGGTTTTCCTGCCGCTGCTGATCGCCTGCGCCCTGCTGCTGGTGCCGCCGCGCTGGCGCGGCGCGCTGCTGCTGATCGGCATCGCGCCCCTTCCCCTGCTGCTGCTGCCGCTCACCGTGACGATCTGGCAGCTGCAGGAATTCGACATGGCCCTGGCCGGTTACCCGGCGCCCCTGGGCATCGTATGGCGGCTCGATGCGCTCAGCCTGCTGCTGCTGTGGTTGAACGCATTCCTGCTTGTTTTCGTCAGCCTGTCGGCCCTGGTCCGTTTCGCCCCGGCCACGCCGGAGGGTTTGCGTTTCTGGCCGCTATGGTTGCTGCTCGCCGCCGGTATCAACGCGTTGTTGCTGTCTGCCGACCTGTTCAATCTATACGTCACCCTTGAGCTGGTCACACTGGCCGGCATCGGGCTTATCGCCACCAGCAACAAGCCTGAAGCACTAAGGGCGGCGATGCGCTACCTCCTGCTGGCCTTGATGGCATCCCTGCTCTACCTGCTGGGCGTGGGCCTGATTTACGCCGAGATCGGCAGCCTGGATCTCTACCAGGCCGGCACCTTGCTCGAACCCGGCCTGCTGCCGGCAACTGCTCTGGTCCTGATGCTGGCCGGCCTGATGGTCAAGGCCGCGATCTTCCCGCTGCATGCCTGGCTGCCGGCCGCCCACGGCAATGCGCCTGGACCGGTCAGCGCCATGCTGTCAGCCATCGTGGTCAAGGTGTCGGTCTACATCATCTGGCGACTGTGGTTCTGGACCGGCGAGGGCTGGCAAATGCCGGCGCTGGGGCTGTTCCTGGGCCTGCTTGGAGGCGGTGCGATTCTCTACGGCTCGGCCCTGGCCCTGGTCCAGAAACGGCTGAAGATGGTCATTGCCTATTCCACCGTCGCCCAGCTCGGTTACCTGATGCTGCTGTTCCCGCTCGGCAGCCTGCTGGCCTGGCAGGCTGCCGGGTTCCACCTGGTCTCCCACGGCCTGGCCAAGGCCGCGCTGTTCGTCGCCGCAGGCAACATACTCGCCAGTCTGGGCACGGACCGCCTGCGCCGGCTTGCCGGCCTGGATCAGCGCCTGCCCCTGGATGTGTTTACCCTGGCTCTGGCGTCGGTCAGCCTGATGGGTTTGCCACCCAGCGGCGGCTTCGTCGCCAAGTGGCTGTTTCTACAGGCCGCATGGGAGCAGTCCGCCTGGGGCTGGATGGCGCTGATTGCCATTGGTGGTCTGCTGGCAGCCGCTTACCTGTTCCGGGTCCTGGCCTTGACCTGTTTCCATCCACGCAGCCATGGCCACAGCTCGCGCCTACGCGAGCCTTCGACACTCGCCAGCCTGGCCGGACTGTTGCTGGCGCTTGCCGCCATCAGCCTCGGGTTTGCATCTGCGCCGATACTGGCCCTGCTGGAGTCAGCCTGGCCCGGGACAGTCTTGCCATGATCCCGTTCCTGCTGTTCTGGTTACCGCTGGCAACGGTTCTGGTTTCGGCCATGGCCGGCCTGCTGATTTTCATTGCCGGCGAGCGGCAGCAACGGCTGCGCACCTGGCTGAACCTGGCCGCAGCCTTTCTGAAACTGTTGCTGATCGCCTTGATCGGGCTGCTGGTGATGGCCGGTCATACCCCCGAGTTCCGGATCTCACTGCTGCCTGAACTGGACCTGGTGCTTCGCGCCGACGGCCTGAGCATGCTGTTCGCCACACTGTCGGCCCTGCTCTGGCTGGTCACCACCATCTATGCCATCGCCTATCTCGAGCACACGCCCAATCGGGCAAGATTCTTCGGATTCTTCAGCCTGTGCGTAACCTCCACCATGGGCATAGCCATGGCAGGCAATCTGCTCACCTTTTTCATTTTCTACGAGCTGCTAACCCTGACCACCTGGCCGCTGGTGGTCCATACCGGCACCGCTGCAGCCATTGCCAGCGGCCGAACCTACCTGCGCTATACGCTGACCGGCAGTGCCTTGTTCCTGATTGGCCTGGTCTGGCTTTACGGACTGACCGGCGGTCAGGATTTCATCGCCGGCGGCACGCTGGCCGCATTGAGCCTGGACCAGGACTGGAGCCTGCGGATCATCTTCGTCCTGCTGGTTATCGGCATGGGGGTAAAGGCAGCCCTGTTCCCGCTTCACGCCTGGCTGCCACAAGCCATGGTCGCACCGGCCCCGGTCAGTGCCTTGCTGCATGCGGTGGCCGTGGTCAAGGCCGGCGCTTTTGGCCTGGTGCGACTGGTCGAGGATGTCTACGGTCCAACGCTGGTCAGCGAACTGGGCCTGGCCCTGCCGCTGGCCGTCGTGGCAGCCGTCACGATCATCTACGGGTCGACCATGGCCCTGTTCCAGGATGACCTCAAGAAACGGCTCGCCTATTCGACAGTCAGCCAGGTCTCCTACATTGTTCTCGGCATCGCCATCGGCGGACCGGTGGCCACCATAGGCGGCCTGGTCCACCTGGTTCATCAGGGCCTGATGAAGATCACCCTGTTTTTCTGTGCCGGTATCTTCGCCAACTTTCTTGGCGTAAAGAAAATCCACCAGCTCGATGGTATCGGCCACCGCCTGCCCTGGACCAGCGCTTGTTTCACCATCGGCGCCCTGGGCATGATCGGGCTGCCCCCGGTCGCCGGTTTTATCAGCAAGTGGTACCTGGGGGCCGGGGCTGTCGCCGTTGACCAGACATGGGTCATTGGTGTACTGGTGGCATCCACTTTGCTGAACGCCGCCTATTTCCTGCCGCTGCTCAAGCGCATCTGGCTGCACCAGCCCCCCAAGCGCTGGCCGGAGGAAGCCCGGGTGAGCCGCATCGAGACCCTGGCCATGGTCGGCTCCACGGTCACGACAGCGGCATTCTCCCTGGCAGTTGGCCTGCTGGCCGGCTTCCCGCTAAGTCCCTTGAGCTGGGTCACCGGCATCGTGACGGATTACTTCCCGTGAGCGGACTGATCGCGATCCTGCTGCCGTTGCTGCTGATCGGATTGATCCTGGCCTCGCCGGGATCGCGTCGACTGGCCCTGGTGGTCGCACCCTGGTGCCCCCTGATCCTGATCTGGCCCTGGCTTGCCGGCAGTGACATCTTGCTCGAATGGCCCTTGCTGGGGCTGAGTCTGGGCGTTGATGACATTGCAGTGCCATTGCTGCTGCTTACCGCGGTCGCCTGGACGCTGGCTGGCTGGCAGGCCCGTGGCCGGATTGCGGATAATCGGCGCTGGTTCTGGAGCGGCTGGCTGGGCGCGCTGGCTGGCATGAGCCTGTTGTTGCTGGCCGGCAACCTGGGCAGCTTCTACATTGGCTATGCCATCCTCAGCTTGTCGGCCTACCTGCTGGTCACCCATGCACGCAGTCCGGAGAGCTGGCGCGCTGGCAGGATCTACCTGGTGATGGCGCTGGCCGGCGAAGCGGCAATACTCGCTGGCGTACTCATGCTGGCCGGGCACATGGGTAACCCGGGCTTCGATGAACTGCTGACGGCACCGGCAGTGCTGGTCGACTCTCCGGCGCGCTGGCTTTTGATGGCGGGTTTTGCAGTGAAACTCGGCATACTGCCGCTGCATCTGTGGCTGCCGCTGGCCCACCCGGTAGCCCCCGTCCCGGCCAGCGCGATCCTGTCCGGCGTTATCGTCAAGGCCGGTCTGCTCGGCTGGCTGCGCATGGTGCCGGCCTTGGGCGCCGACCCGGCATCGCTGGGTTCGATCTTCCTCACACTGGGGCTGGTCACGGCCTTCGGCGGCGTTGTGCTGGGACTGACCCAGAGTCGCATCAAAACGGTTTTGGCCTATTCCACTATCAGTCAAATGGGACTTCTGCTTGTTGCCTTTTCAGTCCTGTTCCTGGTGCCCGACCAACGCCAGGCCGGCCTGGCAATGATTGGCCTGCTGGCCCTGCATCATGGACTCAACAAGGCCTGCCTGTTTCTGGCCTGCGGCAATCAACCCGGCCAGAACTGGTTCCGGCTGAGCCTGTTCGCGCTGCCGGCAATCAGCCTGTCTGCGGCGCCCCTGACCACCGGCTACCTGGCCAAGAACGCCCTCAAGAACAGCCTGGACCACGCCCTGATCGGGGCTTTCACAGACCAGCTCCTGGCCCTGACGTCAATGGCCACTGCCTTGCTGATGTGGAAGGCTTTCGGGCTGGCACGGGCCATGCGCGGATCGAAGCCGGTTCCACTGCATCCCGCCTGGCCCACCCTCCTGCTGGCAGCCCTGATTCTGCCCTGGTGGCTGGCATTGGCGACCGACATGCTTTACCCCTGGACACTGAAAGCGGTCATCTCGGCAACCTGGCCACTGCTTCTGGCCGCTCTGATCATTGCGATTTACCCCCGCCTGTTCGGCAATCGGCGTCTCCAGCTGCCGGAAGGTGACCTGGTCGTTGTGCTGGAGAAACTGTTTGGCCATCCGCGGCGGCCAGGCGATCGTCGCCGGACCGCGATACCGGCATTGCCGAGATTTGCGCCGGGTCCCTGGCTAAGACACATGGAAAGACGACAGCGTCACCTGCCAATCGCAGGCCTGGCGATGCTGGTGGCCGGCGGCGTCATGTGGTTTCTGCTCTGGTGGCCGTTGCAGGCTTGAGCAATTCTTGGCCATTACAGACCCACCCTTCAAGCCACTCGAATGAACTGCTGGGAATCGGAAACGGTAACCGGTGCCCATCGCTGACGTTGCCAATTCTGAAACAGCGCGTGGTCGTCCGGATAATCCGAGACCTCCTCACGCAGTGCGCGCATGTACTGGGCCATGGCCATGGCCCGCTGATTGGTGGAAAATCGGCTCGCTTTGTCCTCACTTTGTTCCACCTTGCGATCCAGTTCCTCGAGAAATGCTTCCTTGGCGCTGCTGACCTTGCTCATGGCAATAGCCTCGTTAAACGTTTGCTGGCAGGACCTTCAGCATGCACTGTGAAGGGCATCTCATGAATCGGACAATGCCATTGGCAAGTCTGGGAAATCTTCCCGCTGATGACTAGGAAATTTCCCAGGGCCCTCCGAATCGAACCGGGGGGTTCGATCCCGCGACGGGGGCGTCAAAATAAAATTTCATATCCGGATCCCGCAAACCCCTGATTGTCCGAAAAGTGCTGAGCATGCAGAGCCGGGAGCACTTTTGCTTGCTGCCAGCTGGTGCAAAAGAGATTGGAAGGGATGGTGGAGGCACCGGGTGGTATCCGGCCGCTCAGGGCCTGGCT
>RECK01000353.1 GCA_007694055.1 Wenzhouxiangella sp. | reverse complement strand
AAGGCGAACGCATCGTCAGACGCTGGGCGCGGACCCTGGTCGAGCAGCTCGACGAACTCTGAATCGGCGGTGCAACCCCGGCCGCGATGAACCGTTTCCTGTCGCTGTCCCCGACCGCCTGCAGCGACGGGCTGGGCCGACTGGGCGACCAGTAGCACGCGGCCCGGCCAGCTGATGTACTTCGCCCTGCTACGGCTGTCGCTGCTTTGCCTGCTTGCCCTCGCCTGGTTTTACGGCAGCTCCGTGTTTGCGCCGTGGGCGGAAAGTGCGGCGCCGCGCATCTGGCTCTACGACCTGCTGCTCTACTCGGGCTTTGCCCTCTACCTGTGGGGGCTGGGCGAGGCGATCTGGCTGCTCATGCTCAGGCGCGGCAATCGGGCGGGTGCGCGGCAGCTGGGCCTGGCCGCGATGCTGCTGGCCTTTGCCGGAATGGTCGGCCTGGCCCACCACGTCATCCACCATACCGGCCTCGGCTGGGACCTGCGCGTGAACTGGTCGAGCGCGGAACTCGAAAACCTGACCCGGCCGGGCTACAGCGACCAGCGCCAGCGCATCGGCTGGCTGCTGATCGACACCGTGCGTGCCCCATGCGAGATCGAGCCCTGGCTATGGCTGGGCCGACCCTTCGGCGCCGGCAGCGGCATCAACCGCGCCCTGGTGTTCAGCCCGGGCAGCGTGCCGCTGAGCCCGCACCCGTCCGGACTGGCCTTCGTGGCGGTCAACGGGCGCTGGTGGATGGCCTACCAGAACCCCGACCGCTTTCACCGCGAGCCGGGACTGGCGCCAAACGACTGCCGCCCGGGGGTGGTATTGCGCTCACACCGGCAGGGCGAGCGCTTCATTGGGGGGTAGTCCGGCGCTTCAGAAACGGCGCTCCAGCCGGATTGAACCAACCCGGGCATCAAACCCCCCGGCCTGGTTCTGGCGATCCGAGTAACCGGCGCTGAGCCGCAGCATCCAGTCACGAAATATCCCGAAGACGGCGTCGACCGTGACATCGTGGAAGACCTTGGCGCTGCCGAAAGTCTCGTCTTTCTGCAAGCCGATGCCGTAGTTCAGGCCGATGCCGTCGTCATCGGAAATTTTCCAGTACGCCAGGAAGCCCACTCCGGCAAAGCGATAGCGACTGGGCGCGTAGTAGCCGGTATTTGGATTATCCTGAAAACTGACCCAGCCGCCGGCAGCGCTGAGGTCCACGTTCCAGTTCTGGCTACGAATCCAGTCGTAGCGATACGCCGCCGCCAGCGCCCGGCGCGAGTTGTCGTCGCTGATGCCCTGGTAGGACGCAGTCAGGTTGACGTGGTGGGACAACCCCGGCCGCCAGTCCAGATCGGCGCGGGTCGCGCGCCGCTCCAGCCGGTTGAACACCGTGCGCGGCGAGATCGCGAACAGATCCTTGTCGTGCGCCAGGCCCAGGGCAAACTCATCCGACACCCGCCAGCGCGCGCCGACGCCGTAGAACCAGGAGCGATCGACGCGTTCGATATCGTTCTGACCCAGGTGCAGTTCAACCGACCCGTCCGGACCCAGGCGATGACCCAGGCCCAGGCGATAGCGCGTGTTGTCGATCGAGTCGGAGCCGTCTTCGGGCTCGAGGCCCGAGCCCGGATCGGCCTCCCAGCGCCGACGCTGAAGCGCGCCGTCCACCCTTGTCAAGGGGCTGAAGTGGTGGCTGGCGCCCAGGGTTGCGGAACGAGTGCGGATGCTGTCGGAATCCCGAAACGCATCCAGCTCCAGGAAGACTCGGCTGCGCAATGGCAGGCGGGTCGAGCGCGCCAGGTCGATGGTATCGGACGCACCGGGCACCTCACGCTCGACCACGGCCAGGCTTTCCAGGGCCGGCTCGGGCCGGGTATCGCGCAGAGCCAGCGTCCGGCTGTAGTGCAGATCGGGGTTGTCCGGCTCCTCGGCCAGCAGCGCATCGAGAATCTCCATGGCCGCATCGCGCCGCCCCAGCCAGGCCAGGATGCGCGCCCGTTTGCCCAGATACGCGCGGTCCTCGCCGGCTAGTTCGCGGTAGTCGTCGAGCACGCGCAAGGCACCGGCATAGTTGCCGCGCCAGATCTCGAAATCGACCAGGTGCAGCATCGCGTCGATACGCTCGGGGTGGGTTTCCAGAAACTGTCGGACCAGGTCCGCGCCCTGATCAAGCTGACCGGCCCAGGCCTTCTGCAGGCCCAGCGACAACAACAGCCAGGTGCGCTGCGGGCTGAGCTCCAGCGCGCGCTCGAAGGACTCGATGGCCAACTGCCCCTGGCCCAGCCAGCCGGCCAGGTTGCCCTGGGCCTCCAGGTAATCGGGATTGTCGGGTTCCAGTTCCACCGCCCGCCGGGCCATTTCAAGACCGGCGACAGGCTCCTCGGCCTCGGCGTAGTCCTGCGCGCTGCGGAAATACGCTTCAGCCTGGTCGACCTGATGGGCATCGGCCTGGGCAACGACCGAAAGCACCAACAGGAGCCACAATGACGTCCGCAAGATCTTCATTTGCGCCACTTCCGGTCGCGAGTGATCCACAGATCGATGCTGAACCTGGCGATGGTCAGCAGGTCGTTAAAGAGCATCAGGTAACGGATCGGGGTGGTTATCAGGCCCTTGAGCATCAGCCGCGTCTTCCGGCGCGGGGCAGCGATGCCGAGCAAGGTAATGGCAATCAGGGTTTCGGCGGCAATCGTGATCAACAGCGGCTGCCACAACTGCAGGACGACCATGATCAACAAGGCGGTGGGAAAACCGATCTTTTCGATCGCCGACAGGAAATAGACCCAGCCCAGCGGCCGGCCGTACTCGCGCGTGTAATCGGCGCCGAAAGGCTGGCGGTAGGCTTCCGCGACCTTGCGCTTTTTCCGGATTTCCTCGCCGTCCTTGCCGCTGGTCTCGGCCTTGCGCTTCTGGCGACGTTTCCTGGCCTTGAACGGGCTGCGCAGCAGGTCGTCGAAGTAATAGCAGCTTTGCAGAAACGATGAGGACCACAGGTAGGTCTGGCGTCGCAGGCCCTGGATTTCCGGCTCGCGCGAGCGCGCGTAGACATCGTTGAGCTGGGTATTGCGGTAGCCCTCGTTGACCAGGGCAAAGCCGATGAAAATGTCTTCGGAGTTGGTCAAGTCGTCGCCGAAAATGGGTTCGTACTTGTCGAACAGGTTCTCGACGAACTTGCGCCGGTAGGCGACGGCACAGCCCACCGGGTTGGTGATACCGCCGAAAAACACCACCTGGCCGTGGTAGACGAAACGTTGCAGGTAGTAATACAGGCACTCGCGGTACATGTTGGTCAGACCGTGGGCGAAGCGTCTGAGCGGGCCACGATCGTCGCTGACGTCGACCCACTGGTTGGCCTCGACGAACTGTTTGAACTCGGGCGTTTCCATCAGCCGGGCTCGGTCCTTGCCGCGCATCGGCAGGATGGTGCCGCAGGCGCTGGCCACACCGGCGCCCTTGTAAAGCTCTTCCACGGTGCGGGCGATGTAGTTTTCCGACTCCAGGAAGGTATCGCCGTCGAGAATGAACTCGACGTCACAATCGGTTTCGCGCGCCTGGCGCTTGATCGTGGGGGTCTTGCCGATCGGCCTGGCGCGCTTGATCACCGTCAGCGGCAGGCCGATATGCCTGCCGAAGGCCTCGGCTTCCTCGATGGTGCCGTCGGTGCTGCCGTCATCGACGATCCAGACATGTTCCGGGCGCAGGGTCTGACGGGCCACGGACGCCAGGCAGTGAACGATGTTTTCGGCCTCGTTCAGCGCCGGTATGACGACATTGACCCTGGCCGTACGCCAATCCTCGGCCGGCGTCGGCACCGTCTTGTCGGGCCCCCGCGCCAGCCCGATCAGGCTAAGCACGGTAGCCGGACTAAGCACGAAATAAGGCATGGTCGCCATGACTGACTATCCCGTTTGGGTACGAACTTCCGCAATCAAGTGGTCGATGGTGTCTTCCAGCGTGTAGCGATGCCCGTGCGCGGTCAACGAATGCAGCAGATCAAGGCTTGGGTGGCGCCGGCGGATGTCTTCATAAGGCTCGCCGTAGGCACTCTGGTAGTCCAGAAACCGGATTTCCGACTGGCTGCCGGCGCGCTCGATGACCAGCTTTGCCAGATCAAGAATGCTGATTTCGCGGTCATTGCCAACATTGACCGCCTTGATTCCATCATTCGAGCGGTTGGCCAGCTGATCCAGAAACTGCACCGTATCGCGCACATCGCAAAAGCTGCGGGTCTGCAGGCCATCGCCGAACACGGTCAGCGGCTCACCGGCTACGGCCTGTTTGACAAAACGCGGCACCACCATGCCGTACTTGCCGCGCTGACGCGGACCGATGGTGTTGAAAAAGCGGATCAGCGTGATCGGGATGCCGTGCTTGTGGGCAAAAGCCACACCCAGGGCCTCGTCGGCGATCTTGCTGATCGGATAGCTCCAGCGCGGATTCAGGCCGGCGGTGATGATCAGATCATCGGTTTCACGCAGATTGCCGTCATCGCGGTGACCATAGACCTCGGAACTGGAAGCGAGCACGACATCCGGCTTCCAGTTCGAAGCAGCCACGGCACGCAGAAGGCGCTCGCAGGCGGCAATGTTGCTGGCCAGTACCGCGGTTGGATCCTGGAGCACGCGGAACACGCCGACCACGGCCGCCAGATGGTAGACACGATCGGCCCAGGCGGCAACTTCGCGGATGCGATCGAAAGTCAGAAGATCGGCGTGATCGAACTTGTATAGCGGGTTGCCGAAATAGCGCTCGGCGTTCTGGATGGTGCCGGTCGACAGGTCGTCGACGACGTGAACCTTGTGGCCTTTGGCCAGGTGAAGATCGACTACATGAGAGCCGATGAAGCCTGCACCTCCGGTAACGAGAATGTGCATGACAGATCCTTGTGCAGACTGGCTGCTGGGGATGGTTTTCAAAACCCTTTTGTACCGGCTCCAGTATACTCCGAATCAGATCACGCCGGCCAATACGATGCGTGCGTTCGACTCGGAATGTTCGCCAAATGGCAGGCCGAATTTCAACAACGCGACCTATCCACGATGGATCGACGTTTACCGTGCCGCCGGACAGTCGGCCCAGGGCGAGGACTGACCCTCAGCCATGCAGCGTTCGCGCCCACGGCAGCGCACCCAGCGACTGCCACAGGTCGCGGTACTCGCTGCGGTACAGCCAGGCTTCGTCATCGCCGCCCACGGAAAAGCCCCCGGGGCGAAACTCGGGCG
>RECK01000097.1 GCA_007694055.1 Wenzhouxiangella sp. | reverse complement strand
AGGATCAGGCCGCGATCGTCGACCCGCTCGCCGTCGATCTTGACCGCGCCGGACTTGATCATGCGGAAGGCCTCCGAGTTGGAAGCGGTCAGGCCGCAGGCGGTCAGGGCGGCGGCAATACCCAGGCCCTCGTTACCGGCCGGCAAGGTCTTTTGGGGAATATCCTCGGGCATCTCGCCCTGGCGGAAGCGGGCGATGAAGTTTTCGCGCGCACTTTCGCCGGCGCCTTGTCCGTGGAACCGGTCGACGATTTCAATGCCAAGCTCGAACTTGATATCGCGCGGGTTGCGACCTTCGCTGATTGCCTGCTTGAGCTTGTCGATATCGGCGGTTGGCCGGAAGCTCAGCAGTTCGAAATAGCGCCACATCAGCTCGTCGGAAATGCTCATCAGCTTGCCAAACATCTCGTCGGCCGGGTCGGTGATGCCGATGTAGTTGCCCAGCGACTTCGACATTTTCTGAATGCCGTCGGTGCCTTCCAGCAGCGGCCAGGTAATGATGACCTGGGGCTTCTGGCCGGCCTGGGCCTGGAGCTGGCGGCCAACCAGCAGATTGAACTTCTGATCGGTGCCGCCCATTTCGATATCCGATTTCAGGGCGACCGAATCGTGACCCTGGACCAGCGGATAGAGAAATTCGTGGATAGCGATGGGCTGGCCGGACTTGTAGCGCTTGTCGAAATCATCGCGCTCGAGCATGCGCGCGACAGTATGGTTGGCCGCCAGGCGGATCATGTCGGCCGAGCTCATCTCGCCGAACCACTCGGAGTTGAAGCGCACCTCGGTGGCCGAGCGGTCGAGAATCTTGAAGACCTGCTCGGCGTAGGTCTTGGCGTTGGCCCGGATATCCTCCTCGGTCAGCGGCTTGCGGGTGACGTTCTTGCCGGTGGGATCACCAATCATGCCGGTGAAATCCCCGATCAGGAAAATGGCCACATGACCGGCATCCTGGAAGCGGCGCATGGCATTGATGATCACGGTATGGCCCAGGTGCAGATCCGGAGCCGTGGGGTCAAAGCCCACCTTGACCCGCAAGGGCCGCCCTGCCGCCAGCCGCTCGCCAAGCTCATCGGCCTGGATCACCTCGGCCGCACCCCTGGTCAGTTCATCCAATGTGCTCACGTCTAGTTCCGCTCGTTCTCAAAAAATGTATTCATGGATTCCTGGAGTCACTTCACTTCATTTCAACAAAAAAACTGAAACCACCGAAAGCACCGAAGACACCGACATGGGTTCAGAGACAACTTGGTGGGCTCGATGGCTCCCCGGCTTTCGAATTCAATACTTCCGCTTTCCAGGGCCTTCCCAGTTTGCTGCACGCCCGGCATCAAATTCGCCGACCGCACAGATCAAACTATTAACTCGGCAATCTGTTTGATTGCCGGGTCAATAATTCACTTTCTTTCTTGGCGCACTTTGCACCTTCGCGCCTTTGCGCGATGCTTTTAATCTCCAACATGGCAACAGTTCACCCTGCAAGAGCAAGCCCCGATCCGTGCCGACCAAATGACAGAATCAGGTCGGCCAGTTGACTTGTGCACCCGGAAATCGTTAATGTTACCGGGTTTTTAGCCGCGAAATCTCACCCCATGACTAGAAAACGGATGGCCACGCGCCGAAGCGCACGCCAGACAGCCGGCTGGCTCGCTGGCAGGTCGCTCGCGAATCTGGAGCGCGTGTCTGCACGGATAGCGGCTGGCTTACGGTCTCGACCGCGGCTAAGCCTGGCCGCGATCTGCCTGCTTGTCGCCGGGCTGGCACTAGGCTGGCTGCCGACCAGCGAGCCCGAAAGCACGCCCCGTTCGGTCGTCCTGAACCTGCCTGCGACGTCTGCCGACCAGGCCATGGCTGAAGTCGCGATACCCGAAGTCGTGCCTGTCCCTGCAGACGACTCGCCTGTCTCCTTGCCCGAGCCGGTGCCCGTCACGGAAGCCGTCAGTCCGGACTGGACTGTGGTCGAAGTGCAGCCTGGGCAGACCATGGAGCGCATTTTCCGGGAAGTGGGCCTGGGCCCCGGCCTGCTTCATCGGGTCGTGCATCTGGACGACCGCACCCGCGGCCTGGCCCGGATCCGGCCCGGTGATCAGTTTGCCTTCGACATCGACCCCGACAGCGGCTTCCGCGCCCTGCGCGCAGAGCTGGACGAGGAAAGCTGGCTGTTCGTCGAGCAGGGCCCGGAGGGCTTGAGCAGTCGGGTCGAGCCGCGCACGCTGGACCGGCGCATCGTCGAGGCCAGCGGCGTCATTTCCAGCTCCCTGTTCAACGCTGCCAAGGGTGCCGGTCTTTCCGACAACATGACCATGCGCCTGGCCAACATCTTCGGCTGGGATATCGATTTCGCCCTGGATATTCGCACCGGCGATCGCTTTGCCCTGGTCTTCGAGGAAATCTGGCGCGAGGGGGAATACCTGCGTGACGGCCCTATCCTGGCCGCGCGCTTCACCAACCAGGGTGAAACCTTCGAGGCCATCCGTTTCGATGCCGGCAACGGCCCCGACTACTTCGCGCCCGATGGCCGGCCCATGCGCAAGGCCTTCCTGCGCGCGCCGCTGAACTTTACCCGGGTGACCTCCAACTTCAACCCGCGCCGCTTCCACCCCATCACCCGCCAGGTTCGCCCGCACAACGGTACCGATTACGGCGCTCCCACCGGCACGCCGGTATGGGCAGCCGGCGATGGCCGCGTCATCCGCTCGGCCTACAACAACGTCAACGGACACTACATTTTCGTTCAGCACGGCAACAACGTGGTCACCCGCTACCTGCATCTGTCGCGCCGCGACGTGCGCCAGGGCGACCGGGTTCGCCAGGGCCAAACCATTGGTGCAGTCGGGATGACCGGCCTGGCCACGGGGCCGCACCTGCATTACGAGTTTCTGGTCAACGGTGTGCATCGCAACCCGCGCACCGTCGATCTGCCCGACGCCGAGCCGCTGCCGGCCGACCTGATGGACAGTTTCCTGTCCGCCGGGCGTCCCTTGCTTGCGCGACTGGACCGGGTCGAGCCGACAACCGGCGTCATGCTCGCTCGGCGCCAGAATGGCAGCTGCGAGGGTGACTCGCCTGACTGCTGAGAAGGCCGACTGTCACGTTGGCCTGATCTCTGGCACCAGCATGGACGGTGTCGATGCTGCCCTGGTCGACTTCGACTGCAGCCGGGTTCAGGTGCTGGCAGCCCGAACCTATCCCTTCCCGGAAGAAATCAAGACAACGCTCGACCGCCTGCGCGAAGATCCCGACCGCTTTCCGCTCGCCGCGCTGGCCAGGCTGGATGCCACCCTGGGCGAGACCCTGGCCCAGGCCGCGCTCGACATCATCGAGCTGGCCGGAGTCGAGCCTCGGGCGGTCACCAGCATCGGCAGCCACGGCCAGACCCTGCTGCACCGCCCGGACGACAATCCGCCCCAAACTCTGCAAGTCGGCGATCCGCACATCATCGCCGATCGCACCGGGATTACGACCGTGGCCGATTTTCGCAGGGCTGACCTGGCCGCCGGCGGTCAGGGTGCACCGCTTGCCCCCCTGCTGCACCAGGCCTTGTTCCAGGTGCCGCAGGAGGATCGCATTGTCGCCAACCTCGGTGGCATTGCCAATATCACGGTATTGCCCGCAGGCGGCGGGGTTGCCGGATTCGATACCGGGCCGGCCAACTGCTACCTTGATCTCTGGTTTCGGCGTCATCATGCCGAACGTTTCGACCACGCCGGTGCCTGGGCAGCGACCGGTTCGGTGCATCCGGAGCTGCTCGGCTTGCTGCTTGAAGACAGCTACATCCAGCGCCCGCCACCGAAAAGCACCGGCATCGAGTATTTCAACCCGACCTGGCTGGATCAGCGCCTGGCGTCATTCAAGCAGCTCGAACCAGCCGACGTGCAGGCGACACTGGCCGAATTCAGCGCCCGCTCACTGGCCCAGGCTATAGAGCGCCAAAGCGGCTATGCCGCACGACGCCTGATCCTGTGCGGCGGCGGCGTCCACAACCTGGACCTGGTTGATCGCATCAGGCAGCAACTGCCCGGGATGACGGTCGAATCATCGGCTGACCACGGCATGGATCCCGACCAGGTCGAGGCGGTGCTATTCGCCTGGCTGGCCCGTCGCCGCCTGCGTGCCAAGGCAACCGAGACCGGCCCGATCACGGGTGCACGCAAGCAGACGCTGCTCGGGGTGATCTTCGAGTCAGGCTCCCTGCCGGCGCGCCCGTTCAGTCACGGTTGAACGGCAGTGGGACATAGTCCCCGGGGTAGCTCCCGATCAAACAGACCTCAAAGAGATCAAGACCATGACCAAGTCCGCGACCCTCGTCCTCATCCTCGCCACGCTGGGCCTGATCGGCTGCCAGGGTGAACAGTCAACCACCACCGAGCCAGTTGAACCGGCCTCGACTGCCGAAAGCGCTGCAACGCAGCCATCGACTGAAGTCGATCACATCACCGAGCCCGACCCGGCCCAGGCCGAGGCCCTGGTGAGTGCCCTGCGCGAAAGCCAGCTTGCCGACCCCGCCCAGGCGCGCCTTTCAGAGCGCGAGAATCTGCGCGAACAAATGCGCGAACGGCGCGAGACGGTGCAGTCGCGCCGCGGCAGCGATGAAGAAGCGACAACGCCTGCAACCGCTCGCATGAGCCCGCGCACTGCCTGGTGGGAAGATGAACGACTGGTCGAGCAACTGGCGTTGCAAAGCAACCAGGCCGAGCACCTGGCCCGTGCCAGCGCCGAGCTGGAAAACACCCGAACCCGGACACGCCAGGCCTTGACCAGCAGTCAGCGCGAGCTGGTCCAGGCCTTGAGTACGGGCGAATCCGAGCGCGCCCGCGACCTGGTCGAGCAGCGCAAGCGGCGCAGCATGGAGCTGACCGAGGCCGAGGCCGAATGGATGCGGAACCTGATCGATATCCTGGACGGCGACCAGCTCTCGACCCTGATCAGCAATTACCCCCAGCTCATGCTGGCTGGCGCCGGGCGGCCTCGTTGATATCGGCCTGGCGCTGCATCAGCCACAGCACCAGCAGCATGGCCGGAATACCCAGGGCCGAGGCGTAGAAAAAGAAGAACACGTAGCCGGCCTGGTCGACGATCCAGCCCGAGGGCCCGCCGAGGAACTTGCCCGGCAGGGTCATCAGCGAGCTGAACAGGGCGTATTGGGTGGCGGTGTAGCGGCGGCTGACCAGGCCCGACATCCAGGCGATGAAGACCGTGGCCGAGAAGCCGACGAAGAAGTTGTCGC
>RECK01000439.1 GCA_007694055.1 Wenzhouxiangella sp. | reverse complement strand
GTTCAGTGGCTCTGATCCGGCGCCCGGTGGCGCGGATGACTTGGGGAAAGGTTTGAGCCCGGCACCGGGCAGGGCCACTCGGCACCTGGCCTCTACCCTTCCAACCTCTTTTTTCCATGCCGCGACAGTTCGCTACGAGCAGTGAAATCAACCTTTGCTCCCGACGGGCCCACTGTAGGTTGCGTGATTCGGCTAGACCCAGGTTTTCTCAGGCCCGGACAAGCAGCGCTCAGCCCTTCCAATCATCTCCAATCCGGATCCCGACCGCCGGCAGAATCTTGCGATGCAGCAGCACGATGAATGCCGTCAGCAGCAAGGCAAGCAAAAATGCTCCCAGCGTTGCCCCAACGTCCTGCATGACCTCAGGCGCGAACACCAGCAGCATCGCCAGCACGAGCATGATCAGGCCGCCGACGAGCTTGAGCAGGCGCCCCTGCCGTTCCTCGAACTTGTCCATGCGAAGCTTGACCACCGCGACAAGAAAGATCACCAGTTCGATACTCAGGTAAATCGCCAGATACAGGGCGAGCAACAGGGCAAAGTAAGTCCACTGCACATCATGGCTGGCAACCAGACTACTCCAGATCACCGGGAATCCGGCCGTGCACGGCAACTCGATCAGGGCGATGCCGGCAGCCATGAAGGCAGTCGCGCCAATCAGGGCGGGCAGCGACCGTCCGTCCTGCATCAAGCCCCTGATGCTGCGAAAGATACCGGGCTTGTGACGGTCGTCAATGGTGAAGGACAAACCGCGTTTGAACCAGAAATAGTCCTTGATATTGACGATTGCGAAAACGGTCGCAAAGGCCGCAACCAGCCAGTAAACCCATTGCAGGTAGGCCAGGTAACTCAGCACACCGAAAACCCCGGTGATGAACACCCCGTAGATCGCGGCAGTCACCAACAGAAAGGTGAAGCCAACCACAAGCACGCGCCGACGGGACCCGGAGTGGATCACCAGCGCCAGAAGAATGGTCAAGACCCACAGCGAACACGGATTGAAGCCATCAATGAAGGCGATCAGTGCAGTTGCCAGCGCGAGTGGCTGCATGGCCAGGTTGATATCGCCCAGCACTGGCAGAGACAGCACGCTTTCACGCGGCACGACGGCAGGCGACACATCGCCGCTTCCCAGGCGGCGTGAATCCGGGCAGGGATGCTCCAGACAATGCTCGACATGGGCCTTTATGGCGTCGCGAACCGAGCGGCTATCGCCGACCCAGGCCTGTCCACCAACGAAAACGGCCGGAACCGAGCCTGCGTCAACCCCATGCACCTCGGCCATCTCATCAAACAGCGCGTGGTAGGTCCGCGTACGACTGACCTCAAAGCGTTGAAACTCGACGCCTTGCTGGCTGCCGGCCAGATTCTCCAGAAACGGTTCCTGGGCCCTGCAATGCGGGCAAGTATCGCTGGAGAACATGTAGATGACCAGCGATTCGCTGCTGGTCGCCGCTGCAGGCAGGCACAGGAGGAAAAACAACCAGGGTAAAAACCGCATCGTTCAGGGATCTTGTGTGATTCAGGAATCTTGTGAGGCCAGCCGTGCGCGCGCCCAAGCACCCGCCAGCAGCAGGGCACTGAGAGCCAGCAAAGGGTAGATGGTGGCAGCCTGCATGGTCCCACCTTTTTCCACAGCGTCGGCAAGGCCGTGGACGGCAGTAGCGTACACGCCCCATTTCACGGTCAGCCCAACCAGTGCCGAAAAGGTGAATGCAAGCAGCGGCAGCAGTAAAAGTCCACCGGCAAAATTGATCACTGAATGCGGAAAACCCGGAAGTATCCGCAACGCCGTCTGTGTCATCACTCCACCTCGCCTGGAAAGCAGCTCAACCACGCGGCCGGAAAAGCCGTTCGGCTTCCAGTCACCCCGCAAACGACGGCTGAAAGCGTAAGCGCCCAGCGCCCCGAGAACGCTTGCGGTGACCAAGAGCGCCGTGGCAACCAGCGGCGTCTGAAAGGGGGCGATCAGCCACAGTCCGAAACTGCCAGGCAGACCGAAGGCGAACAACAGGATCATGACCACAACGATGGCGCCGACGATGAGCGGATTGGCGGCAGCGGCCCTGCCCCAGGTCATCAACTCCTCCATGCTGAAGGGTTGCCAGATTGAAACCACCAGTCCGAGCAGGATAAGGCCAGGCAAGATCCAGAGCTTTCGGGCCAGATCTCGTGCAGGATCGCGGATCGTTTCGTCGCTCATCAGTCTCCCGTCGCTCCGCGCCTGGCCTCGAATGCATCAACCAGTTCCTTCTGCACGTTGACTGGAACCGCTTCGTAGTGAGAAAAAGCCATCGTGTACCGGCCCTCGCCACCGCTCAGGCTCTTGAGCTCGGTCGGGAACTCGGTCAGTACGGAAAGCGGCACTGCCGCCTGGATGGCAGTAAACCCGCCGCGCAAACTGCTGGTGCCCTGGATGCGCGCTCGCTTGGCTGCCAGTGTGCCGGTGACATCACCCATGACCGCATCCGGAACGGTGACTTCCAGTTCGACAATCGGCTCGAGCACCTGCGGCCCGGCGTTTTCAATCGCCTCCAGGAAGGCTTTGCGCCCGGCAACCACGAAAGCGATTTCCTTGGAGTCGACCGGGTGATGTTTGCCGTCGTAAACGGTCACCTCGATGTCCTGCAAGCCGTAGCCGGCAATGGCCCCTTCGTCCAAAAGCTGACGCACACCCTTCTCCACCGCCGGCACAAGATTGGTCGGTATGGCACCGCCGACAATCTCGCTTTTGAAAGTGAAACCCTCGCCTCGTCCCAGCGGCCGAACGCGCAAAAAAACCTCGCCGAACTGGCCTGCGCCACCCGTTTGCTTCTTGTGACGATGATGACCTTCGGCCTGGCGCGTAATGGTTTCACGATAAGCTATCCGCGGCGGTCGGGTGTCGACCTCGACGTTATAGCGGCTCTTCATTCGCTCCAGCATGATCCTCAAGTGCATTTCCCCAAGGCCCCGGATGACCGTTTCGTTCAGTTCCTGGTTGTGTTCGATCTGGAAACACGGGTCTTCTTCACTCAGGCGCGTCAGGGCCGTGGCCAGTTTCTGCTCCTGGCCTCGGGTTTTGGCCTCCACCGCCAGACCGAACATGGGCTGCGGAAAATCAATGGGCTTGAGATAGTAGTGATCCTCATCGTGGCAGTCGTGGAGGATGGCGTCGTAGTGGATGTCATCGATCTTGGCCAGGGCACAGATATCGCCGGGGCCAGCCTGGGCGATCTCGATGTGATCCTTGCCATGAATCCGGTACAGATGCGGCACCTTCAGCGCCTTGCGGCTTTCTCCAATATAGAGCTGGGTATCACGGTTAATCGTTCCCTGGTGGACACGAAATACGCTGAGCTTGCCCGCGTAGGGATCGTTGACGATCTTGAACACATGAGCCAGGACGTGAGCGTCTGGATCAGGGCTGCAGCTGACCCGCTCATCGTCCGGGGCGCGCCGAAAGGGAGGCGGGTTGCCCTCCCCGGGATTCGGCAACAGCCGCTTGCAGAACCGGAGAAACTCCCCGCATCCTGCCCCGGTCTGCGCCGAAGTAAAGCAGATCGGCACCAAGTGTCCCTGGCGCAAGGCTTTTTCGAAGGCATCGTGGAGCGCATCGCCACCGATTTCCTCGCCCTCCAGGTAAGCGGCCATCAGATCCTCATCGACCTCAACCACCTGGTCGAGAATTTCGGTATGCGCGTCGGCCACGGAAAAGATATCGGTTTCACCGTCGGTCTTGAAGAAACAATCCCGCAC
This sequence comes from Wenzhouxiangella sp., assembly GCA_007694055.1. Classification (GTDB taxonomy): domain Bacteria; phylum Pseudomonadota; class Gammaproteobacteria; order Xanthomonadales; family Wenzhouxiangellaceae; genus Wenzhouxiangella. The sequence goes on along the minus strand of RECK01000439.1, from coordinate 1,494 downwards.
CGTGGTATAGCCGTCCGTGGGCAAATTGATCGGCAGGCATTGAGGGCCGAACTCATCGCGGATTTCGCGCACCAGGGACTCAAGGTCCAGGTCATCAGCGTCTATACGGTTGATGACGATGATTCGGCACAGCCTGCGCTGCCGCGCCCGTCGCATCAAGCGCCGCGTTGACATCTCGATGCCGCTGGCGGCATTGACAACGATTGCCGCAGTTTCCACGGCGCTCATTGCCGCCAGTGCCTGCCCTCGGAAGTCCGGATCTCCAGGTGTATCAATGACATTGAGGCGAATGCCGTCGTACTCGATCGATGCGATGGCCGAATTGAGCGAGTGCTGGTAGGACTTTTCCAGGGGATCGAAGTCCGACACGGTCGTGCCGCGCTCTATGGTTCCCGACTCACCCAGCGCCCCGGCCTTGACCATCAAGCCTTCCAGCAGGCAGGTCTTGCCCGATCCGGCATGGCCCAGCAGGGCGATGTTTCTTATCTGAGCGGTTTCAGTTGCGGCCATTCGATCTCTCCTCAAAAATTGGGTTCCCCGTGCTCATCCTAATGCAAGCCTGCCGACGGCGGCAAACCTCTTGAGCCGGATTCAGATTCGGTTCATGGGCAGGACATTAATCTGACGCCATGTTTCCAACCATCTGCCCAAACATGGCCTGTTCCAAGGAGAGAATGATGAAATACCGCATGAGCTTGTTCGCCAGCACCCTGATGCTTGCAGGGATGGTCCACGCCGGCAGCGTCCAGTATGTGTACGCGCCAGTGGTCAGTGTCAATGCCGAGTACGAATCCGTGCGCACACCGGTCAACCGCGAAGTCTGCTGGGAAGAACAACGCTATCAGCGCGTGGAAACCCGGCAAAGCTCCAGGACACCCACGATCGTCGGTGCCATCATTGGCGGGGTGATTGGAAACCAGTTTGGTGGCGGCAGTGGCAACCGGGCTGCGACCGTGGCCGGGGCCGCACTCGGCGGGTCAATTGGCCGCGATGCGGCACGTCAGGCGCGCGGGCCGGACGAGTACTACCAGGTCAGCCAGGAGCGCTGCTCCGTTCAGCGCGAGTTCGTCGAGGAAACCCGGGTTTCCGGCTACCGGGTGGCTTACGAATTCGACGGACAGGTGCATCACACCCGCATGAGCCAGCATCCCGGAGACCGGATCAGACTGCGGGTGGCCGTTACGCCGGCCCACTGACGCCTGACAATTGCCCGAAGCGACCCCGCCCCGCCCATCCGGGCGGGGTTTTTCATGGCTCTGGCCAGGTTTCCCGGAAAGAAGGCTGGTTTACGGGATACCTCCTGCTGCGAGATCAGAAAAGGGTTATATCCGGATCCCGCGAACCCCTGATTGCCCGCAAAGCCGACGAGCCCGTTACCGGACGCGCTGTCGCGCAGCAAACAGGGAAAGCTAAAGCACTAAAAGCAAAACCCGGGAACCACGGAAGACACGGAAAGCACGGAATGGGCTGAATGACGTTTCCGTGTCTTCCGTG
>RECK01000381.1 GCA_007694055.1 Wenzhouxiangella sp. | reverse complement strand
TTCGAGAAAAACTGAAACCACCGCAGACACCGAACGCGCCGAAACGCATCCTAATGGGCTGCGGTGCGTTCGGTGTCATCGGGAACTCTGACACCAATAGAGCGCTGACTCTAGAATCCACCGGTAACTTGAAGGTCAACCAAAACGGGACCACCACCATGAAACCGTTGCCCTTCCAGCTTGACGCTTATCGCATCACCGCGCTTGTGTCCATCGCCCTGCTCCTGCTCGCACTATCCGACCAGGCAAGGTCTCAATCCTGCGATTGCAGCTGCACTCGCTACGCACAACTGCTGGAATCGCTACCCGAACTGTCCGGCCAGACCAACCAATTTCTTGATAGCTGCGCCGGAGCTTGCGCCATCGCCTGGACAAGTTGCGAAGCAGCTCACGAACGGGATGGCTCCTGGCAGGCGCTCGTCACGGAGCAAGAAACCGAGCAACTGGACTCGAGCGAGGAAGGCCATTCCTTGGTCAAATCGGAAGACCCCCCGGACTCGTTCTACCTTCCTTGAGTTCAACCCGGAGCCGCACCACGAAACGAAGGCAGCTCTGCAACACTACAAACAAGTTTGAAGCTTTCAAGCTGCATGGTGCAGTGACAGCCCTGATTGCCGGCACTGCACCATCCAGGTCTGTTTACTCTGGTCTTCCCAGCCCGCGCACCCTTTTCCAAATCCATGCAATCGAATTCCGGTGCGTCCGGTCTTTCGGGGGGAATGCATTGAGATAAGGGGAGCTAAATCACATGCCAACTTGCCCAAGACAGCTGCTGATTGCTAGCGCACTCGGCCTGGCCCTGGCCAGTTCTGTCATGGCCAGCACGATCCCCACCGGCGAACCTGCAACGGTTCAGGAGTCTTTGGCGAAGTACTGGGACGAGAGTCTTTCCGGAGGCCCACCCAGGGACGGCATTCCATCCATTGACAATGCTCGCTTCGAAGACGCCGGTCAGGCAGATGGCTGGCTTGAAGACGGCAGCAGGATCATCGGCATTTACCGCAACGGTCAGGCGCGCGCCTATCCGCAAAGCTTGCTTGTCTGGCATGAAATCGTCAACGACACGATAGCCGGCGATGCCATCGCAATCACTTACTGCCCGTTGACAGGAACTGCACTGGGATTTGAGCGGGGCGAGGATGAACTGGGCGTCTCCGGTCGTCTGGTCAACAGCAACCTGATCATGTACAACCGTGCCTCGGACTCCTATTGGCCACAAATCCTGGCCGCAGCCATCCAGGGACCACAAAAAGGCCAGGGCCTTGTGGAAGTGCGCGTTGTATGGACCGACTGGGCAAGCTGGAAGTCACGCCACCCGGAAACCGAAGTTTTGAGCCGGCGGACAGGATATGCACGCAACTATCGGCGCGATCCCTACGGTGGTTACAACCCGCGATCCGGCTACTATGCCGGAGGTGGAACACTGTTTCCCGTATTTGCCCAGAGCGATCGGTTTCCCGGCAAGCACGAGATCCTGGGCTTTCGCACCTCCGATGAAGCAGTCGCCATTGAGCCTGAGGCACTGGCCAGGGCCGGACACCTGCGGCACGAAGGGAAGTCCGCCGACTTCCTTATTCTGCATGACCCGGGTCTGGATACCGGCTGGGTCTTCCGTGCCGAACCGGGCAATCTCCCGCACGGCAATGCGCTTGAAGAAGTCGTGTTTGCTGCAGATGGCCCCAGCGGTGATGCGCTTGCAGAACTGGAGCCGATCAACGCCTTCGAGGCCATGTGGTTTGCCTGGCATGCCTTCTATCCAGACACCGTCGTCATCGACAGCCCATGAGCGAAGCACGCGCAGCACGGCCCTGGCTTGCCCTGCTGGCTGGCGCTGGCTACGGCCTGTTCTACCTCTATGCCATCGGTGATGTCACCTTGTACGGACCGCCTCACTGGGGCGCTTACCTGACCGAAGTTTCGCTGGAAAGAATCTTTACTGCCCGCTCAACCCTGATGTTCGAGGCCATTGCCGTCATCGAGCTGGGTTGGGTGGTGTGGCTGTTCAGTCCGCTCAATCTCTTTCTGGCCCTGATTCTGGCCGGGCTGCTGGCAGCCAACATGCACGGCGTGCTTTACATTCGCGCCCATCCGAAACAATGCCAGGTCGGAGGCAACAAGGCATTTATAGGTGCCCTGCCGGCCCTGTTTGCCGGTGGTGCCTGTTGTGCACCCAGCCTGATTCTGTTGCTGGGCATTCCCGGCCTCGGGGCATTTGGCGCGCTGTTTGGCTGGTTGCTTCCGATTTCCATTGTTGTACTGGGAATCAACCGCATCTGGCAGCACGGCCACGGCGCCCCATCCATGCTCGAGTACGCACGACAACGCTTTGGCCTCAACAACCCATCAACAGCATGAACCATTGCGAGGATCCATCATGAAAGCTGACCTGACCAGGCTTTGCCTGCTGATTCTGATCATGACATCTGCTCAAGCCATGGCGCAGGAAGATACCAACGAGCATTTTGACATCACAGGATGGATCGACGGCGAACCGGCCAGCTGGATACTCCAGGCTGACCGCATCAATCCTTCGGCGGTGTTTTCCACACCTGCTCCAGGCACCCATCAGTTTCGCATTCACGCCTACCAGGACGAAAGATTCAGACGCGAAGGGTCCCTTTACCTGGAGCTGATCATCCAGGGCGATACGGTTCAGGCGGTCGACGTGCAACTGTTCCCATTTGGGCCGCGTTATCCCCGCTTCAGCTTTGGATCAGATCATGGAACTGGCCAACTGACCCTGGAAGCACTGGAGGTCGAGCCACGCACTGCCCGCCTTTCAGCCCGCTTTGCCGGCCAGTTGTACTACCACCAAAGCCCGAACACCCGGCCGATTCCACACCGGACCCGACCAATCCGGATCCAGATCGACCTGACCGCTTATCGCGATTGAATGAGGAACCTGAAGATGACCAAGCGCAAGACACCTTCCTGGCTGGAGATACTGATCCTGCTGTCCATTCCCGTTGTCATTGTCATCACCGGCTTTGCCGGGCCGGGCCGCAGTGATCACAACAACTACACGGATCAAGCCTGGCTGCTGGGCCAGGTTACCGCACTTGAGCGACAGCTCGATACCTTCACCATCAAGGCTGCCCATTACCTGGAGCACGCGCCCCGCAACTATGACAGCTTCTTCCGCGACAGCATCATCACCCACGCGCACCTCAGAGCCGATCTGACCAACCTCAAGAACAGCATCAGTGCCGTCGTTCCCGATGAGGATCACGGGTTTCCGGAACCGGCCTTGACTGCCAACTCATTCAACCAATCCGGCATGCAGGCCCACATACAGCAGGTCGAAGGGACCTGGCTGGCCTTCAGCCGCGGACTTGAGGAGCAACTCGGAGTGGATCCCGAAGTACCTCGCCTGGAGTGGGGCGCACGCCATATCGTCGAGGAGTCCGGTCCCTTACTGAGCTCCGTTACCTCGTTTCAGGAAGCACTTAGAGGTTCGGTTGCCATGGCAGCTCCGTCCGCCCACACTGCCCGCATCTGGGCCTGGCCGGCCCTGATCATCTGGTTGCTCGTCGCGGCATCCTGGCTGGTATGGCGTAAGAGTTGACTGTAGTGAGCGGGCACAAAGCAGTCCTGTCAGGCCTGGTCGCTGTAGCAATGGTCGTGACTGGCTGCGCAGGAACCGCCCCGGCTCCCATGCCGGTGGAAGGAGAGCACTCACTGCTTGTGCACATACACGGCCTGGACTGCTGCGAGGGATCACTGCGCGTTGCGCTATACAACGATGCAGATCTTTGGCTCCGTAGCGATGGCATGGTGCGCGGGCGTGTTGCTCCGGTACTCGGCCAGGAACAAAACGTTGAGTTCGCTGGACTGCCGCCCGGACGCTATGCCGTGGCCGTATTTCAGGACATCGACGGCAATGGCCGACTCAATCGATCCTTTGGCCTGGTGCCACGCGAACCCTATGGCTTCTCGGGAAATCCAGCTGGCTCGGGGAGACCGGCATTTGCGGACAGCTCAGTTGCAGTGCCTGAGGAAATCGAGATCAGCATCGAAATGCGAGCGCCACCCTTCTGATGAAAACATTCGCACTGATGCTGATCGTCTGTCTGCTGTCTGCACTCAGCGGTTGCGCACTGCTGTTTCCCACGCGCGCCGGTGAAAGCCTGGCTCACTTTCCCGAGATGGCACCCGAACCCGGCCAGCCAGCGCCGGAGCTGGAAGTCCGGCGGCTGGATGGCAACAAGACAACGCTGGCCGACCTGGTCGGTGACCGGCCGATTGTCTTGCAACTCGGTTCGCACTCCTGTCCAGTCTTCCGTTACCGGCGCTTTGATATCTTCAGACTGCAGCGTGACTACGCCGACCGGGTCGACTTCGTTGTTGTCTACACAACCGAAGCCCACCCGGTAGGCACTGTCAGCCCGTATCGTGATCGCGAGTGGCTGAGCTTTCCCAACTGGATCACCAACACCCGGGTTCCCCAACCCGAAACACTGGACGAGCGCATCGCCCAGGCACAATGGTCGTCGAGCGAGATGAATCGATCTGACCTGATCCTGGTAGACGAACTGGACAACGCGACATGGAAAACCTACGGTGCCGCGCCATCGCCTGCCTTCGTTATTGACACGGCAGGCCTCATCGTGCTCACCCAGCCCTGGATCGAACCACGCGGGATACGCGAAATCCTGGACCAGCTGCTTGGCGATCGAAACCAGCCTTGATTATTGCCCTCATCCGGGGCAAAGTCGGTCACATGAGCCGGCATAGCAAAACTGGGTCCGAGGAACACGAGCCATCCCACTGGGTATTTGGCTACGGCTCCCTGATCTACAAGGTTGATTTTCCATATCTTCAGCGCGAAACCGCCAGTATCCAGGGGTGGGCGCGGCGCTTCTGGCAGGGTTCGCACGACCATCGCGGCACACCGGAATCACCCGGGCGCGTAGTGACCCTGGTGCCCGAACCACAGGTTCGCTGCCTGGGCATGGCCTATCGTGTCGATCCGGCAGTGTTCAGCCATCTCGATCACCGTGAAAAGAACGGCTACCAGCGCCACTTCGTGAACACCGCACTGCATGAAAGAAACTGCAGCGTCAGGGCCACCATTTACGTCGCCGCAGCCGACAACCCGGCCTTTCTCGGCCCGGCTGATCCAGATGCAATGGCTCGGCACATCGCCCGCGCCCGGGGCCCCAGCGGCAGCAACCGCGACTATCTCCTGCAACTGGCCGATGCGCTGAGAAAGCTGGGCGACAGCGACGAACACGTCTTCGACCTGGCCCGACGAGT
>RECK01000246.1 GCA_007694055.1 Wenzhouxiangella sp. | reverse complement strand
CGACCGGGAACAGCCTGGCCGTGGCCTTGTTGACGCCGACATCGGTGGCCTGGGCTGACAGGGTGACGGCGACCAGCAGCTCGAACGGGCTGGAGTATTTCAGCTCGGTCCTGGGCTCGGGATTGATCTCGGCCAGGCGGCGGAAGAATTCGCGACGGTCGGCGAGCTTCATGCGGACTGACCAGCAGATTTAGCGGCCGCGCGCCCTTGCGTCTTCCGGCTGACCAGGTGCTGACGCAGGGCGACCAGCAGGCCGAGGCCGATAAAGGCGCCGGGTGGCAAGGTCGCCAGCAGCAGGCCCCAGCCCTGGGGCAGAACCCGGATCTCCAGGACGCTGGCCCAGGCCCCGAACAACAGTTCAGCATCGGCCAGCAGCGTGCCTTGGCCGATCATTTCCCGACCGGCACCCAGTGCGATCAGCACCAGCGCAAAGCCCAGCCCCTGGGCCAGCCCGTCGTGCAGGGCAGGCAGCAGCGGTTGGCGCGAAGCGAAGGCCTCGGCCCGGGCCAGCAGCGTGCAGTTGGTCACGATCAGCGGCACGAAAATGCCCAGGGTGCGGCTGAGATCGTGCAGCCAGGCCTGCAGGCTCAAGTCGACCACGGTGACCAGCGTGGCAATGATCAGAACGAAGGCCGGAATGCGGACCTCTGCGGCCAGCTGACCGCGCAGCAGGGAGACGGCACAGTTGCTCAAGACGAGCACGACCAGCGTGGCCAGGCCCAGCCCCAGGCCGTTGACGGCGGTGTTGCTGACTGCCAGCAGCGGACACAGCCCAAGTAGCTGGACCAGTCCGGGGTTGCCCTGCCAGAGGCCGTTAGCCCAGATCTCGCGCGTACCCTGAGATACACCCCGGATGGGCAGCGGCGGATCGGAGGCTGCGGTGGTGGCGGTCTGGTTCATGGCTGAGAGTTGGCGGCAGGGTTCGATTCAATGCGCGCCAAAGCATACCAAGTCCGTGACCGGCTTTTGTCGGGCCTGGTCAAGGCATGGGCTCCGGATCGGGATCGTGGCGGGCCAGGGTTTCCAGGCTGGCGCGGACGGCTTCGATCACGGCCTGGCTGGTGATGGTGGCGCTGGTAAGCGTGTCGAAGGTGCCGCCGCGCCGGTCCGCTGCCCAGCGTTCAGGCGCTGGATCATCCAGGCTGCGGCCGCGGAACTGGTCGATCCAGCTGCTTTTGCGGCGCTCGATCAGGTCGCCCAGGCCGGGAGTTTCGCGATGCTCGATCACGCTCACGCCCATAACCTGGCCGGCCAGGTCGACCGCGACCAGCAGACGGATGTCGCCGCTGTAGCCGGATGGCGTGGTGACATCGGCAATCAGTGCGACCAGTTCCTGGCCGCGCCGGGCCGGATAAACCGGCAGCGGGCGACCGAAAGGACCCGGGGACAGCTCGAAGGCTTCCTGGCGCGGCAGATTGTCGAAGCTGGCCTCGGGCAACAGCTGGACCAGCGCGGCCTGGGCCTGGCGCTCGCGTTCCAGCGCGATACGTTCTCGGGTCAGCCGATCGACACCGGCCAGGATGAGGGCAGCCACCAGCCCGACCAGGGCAATGGAGACAACGGCGCGCAGTCGATGACCGGGCAGGCGCATCGTCAGCCTCCGGCTCGCGCCCGGGGAAGCCGATGGCCATAGGTGCGTGGCCGGGTGTAGCGATCGATCAGCGGTACGAACATGTTCATCAGCAAGATGGCAAACGCCACGCCATCGGGGTAGCCGCCGAAGCGCCGAATGGCCAGGGTGATCACGGCAACCCCGATACCGAAGACGAGTTTTCCGCGCAGCGTGCTGGCGCCGGAGACCGGGTCGGTGGCGATAAAGAAAGCAGCAATCACCAGCGCGCCTGAAAAGATGTGCTGAGGCGGCGACGGATGGATGTCGGGGCCGAGCAACCAGAGTGGTGTGGACAGGACCACGGTGGTGGCCAGCACCGCAACCGGCACGTGCCAGGAAATGACCCGGCGGTAGATCAGCCAGAGGCCGCCAATGGCATACCAGTTGGCAATCCACTCCCAGCCCAGCCCACCGAAGTCACCGAAGACCGGATCGCTGCGAATCTCGGTGACCAGGCGATTCTCGGCCACGCCGGTGCGCAGCAGGTCCAGCGGTGTGGCCCGGCTGACGGCATCCCAGTCCAGCGCCGGCGGCAGGCTGCCGGTAAAGATGGCCCGGGCGGTATCGAGCAGGCCCGGCAGGCCGGGCGAGAGCTGGCGCGGGGCCAGCCACTGGCTGAGTTCCAGCGGAAAGGCGATGATGACGGCAGCGAAGGCGACCATGGCCGGGTTGAACAGGTTGTAGCCCAGCCCGCCGTAAAGATGCTTGGCCACGACGATGCCGAACAGCATGCCGGTTGCCGCGATCCACCACGGCGCCAGCGGCGGCAGGCACAGCGCAAACAAGACGGCGGTGACCACGGCGCTGTAGTCGCTAAGGCCCAGTGAGACCGAGCGGCCACGTGCCTTGAGCATGGCGGCCTCGAACAGCACCGCAAAGGCGCAGGCCAGGCCGATCTGGAACAGGATGCCGGGGCCGAAATACCACCAGTGCGCGGCGATGGCGGGCACCAGGGCAAACAACACCTGCTGCATCATGCCGCTGACCGTGGCCGAAGGTGGCTGGTGCGGCGCGCCGGCCTGTTCGAAGTGGCGCGTCATTGGCGCTTGCGCCGGGCGCGCTCGATGGCGGCCTGGATCTCGCTTTGGGCCTGGTCGGGAGCTTCGAGCTGCTTGCGGCGTTTCTCGCGCCTGGCCTCGCGCTCGGCTTGCTGCCGGGCCAGGCGCTGCTCGCGGGCCTCGAAGCGCCGGCGGGCCAGGGCGGCGCGGCGCTCATCCAGATCCTGCAGCCGCAGCGAGTCCTTGCCGTGACGGTAGAAATCGACCAGCGGGATATGACTGGGGCAGACCTGGGCACAGCATCCACACTCGATGCAGTCGAACAGGTTCAGGGACCGGGCCTGGTCGTTCTGGCCAGCCTCGATGGCGCGAAACAGCAGCTGCGGCAGCAGGCTGGCCGGGCAGACCCGCACGCACTCGCCGCAGTTGATGCACGGCAGGGTGGGCTGGGTACGTGCTACTTCCTTGTCGGTCAGCGCCAGCAGGCAGTTGGTGCCGCGGTCCACCGGCAGACTGTCGTCGGCAAGTGCGATGCCGGACATGGGGCCGCCCAGCACCAGGCGCGTGACGTCTTCCCTGTAGCCGCCGGCGAGCTCAACGAGCCAGCTGGCCGGTGTCCCGAGACGGGCCAGCCAGTTGCCCGGGGTCTTGATGCCGGGGCCGGTGACAGTGACGATGCGCTCGGTCAGGGGCCTGCCATCGATGACGGCATCGCGCGCTGCGGCGGCGGTGGCGACGTTGTGGCAGACCAGGCCCAGATCCTGCGGCAGGCCGTCGTGGGGAACTTCCTGTCCGGTCAGAACCTGGATCAGCTGACGCTCGCCGCCTTCCGGGTAGATGGTCGTGACCTTCATGATCCGGATGGCGTTTTCGGGATCCAGGCGCGCACGCGCACGCTCCAGGCGCTCGGCCACCGTCCCCATCTGGTCCTCGATGCCGATCAGTACACGCCTGGCGCCGACCGCACGGGCCAGCACCTGAGCCCCCTCGATGACGGCCTCGGGCCGGGAGCGCATCAGCATTTCGTCGCAGGCAATCCAGGGCTCGCACTCGGCCCCGTTGAGAATAAGCGTATGGATCCCCGGCCAGTCGCCGCGCAGCTTGGCGGCAGTCGGAAACTGGGCGCCGCCCAGTCCGCTCAGCCCCATGGCGCGCAGGTGATCAACCAGCGCACCGGGTTCGGCCTGCTCCCAGTCAGGCAGCGGGCGGGCCGGGATCGATTCGTCCAGCCCGTCGGGCACGATGGCCAGGCAGCGCTGGCGGGTGCCGGGCGGCCAGGCCGCGTTTTGCTCGGTCCATCCCTCGAACTGGCCCGAGGTGCTGGCATGGACGGCGACCTGGAAATCATCGCCGCTGTCGATCAGCGCCTGGCCGCGCAATACGCGTTCCCCGGGCTCGACCAGCAGCACGGGATGGGCGTCGCTGTAACGACCGATGGGGATGTGAAGGCGCTCCGGCAGTCCGGCCTCGGCGACCGGCCGTTCGCAGGCGATCTTCTTGTGGTGGCGCAGCCTCAAGCCCCCGGGGAAATTCCAGAGACGCTGGCCGATGCCCGAATCGCTCATGCCGCCCGGACCCGGATAGGGATAGGTGCCGGCGCCACGGCCGGGCGTCTGGCCGGCACCAGGTCGATGCAGTCGACCGGGCAGGGCGGAAGACACAGCTCGCAGCCGGTGCATTCGCTCTCAATGATGGTGTGCATCTGGCGCGCGGCGCCAAAGATGGCGTCGACCGGGCAGGCCTGGATGCACAGCGTGCAACCGATGCAGCGATCCTCGTCAATGACAGCCACCTGCGCTGGCTTGACCTCGCCGCGACTCGGATCCAGCGGCCTGGGCTCCACGCCCAGCAGGCTGGCCAGTGCCTGCACCCCTTCCTCGCCACCCGGCGGACACTGGTTGATGTCGGCCTCGCCGCTGGCAATCGCCTCGGCGTAGGGTCGGCAGCCCGGGTAGCCGCACTGCGCGCACTGGGTCTGGGGCAGCTGCTGGTTGATGGCCTCGACCAGGCTGTCGCCATCCGCCTGCCAGCGCTGGCCCAGCCAGACCAGTACCAGGCCAATGCCACTGACCAGTAAAGCGATGACGAGAACGGCGGTCCACATGGTTGGGAAAAGCTTAGGGTGATGCGTTTGTTGAGCGATTGGGAAGTATCGCATGACTGTGGGAGGGTGAGAGGGAAGAGGGAAGAGGGAAGAGGGAAGAAACCGGTGCCTTCCGCTAAACTACGGCGCTTTCAAACGCCCAGCGAATCAGAATTCCATGGCAAAGACCTGTCTGGCCGCACTGCTGCTGCTGGCCGCAAGCAGCGCTTTTTCCCAAACCGAATCGTTTCAAACCGACATCGATCGCATTCAGGCCACCGCCTCCTTGCTGCCGCAGGCCTGGCGCGACAGCGTCCAGTCGGTGGTCCTGATCGAACGCGACGATATTCTCGCCTCGCCGGCGAGCAATCTGGCCGAACTTCTGGCTTCAACACCAGGGATTGATGTTCAGCGCCGGGGCCCCTTGCAGGCCGATGTCGGCATTCGCGGCACCGCCTATGAACAAACCCTGATCCTGCTCGATGGCGTGCCACTGAGAGACCCGCAGACCGGCCATCACAACCTGAACCTGCCAGTGCCTCTGGACCAGATCGAGCGCATTGAAATCGTGCTGGGTCCGGGCGCGGTGATGGTGGCGGG
>RECK01000351.1 GCA_007694055.1 Wenzhouxiangella sp. | reverse complement strand
CTCCGGCGAGGGCTTCGCCCTGCAGTGGATGGATCGCGGCCAGGCCCTGCTGACCTGGTTCAGCTATGACCCGCATGGCAACCAGTACTGGATGATCGGCGTCGGCGAGCTTGACGAAGATCGCCGCGTCCAATTCGGCCTTCATGCCACCCGTGGCGGGCGCTTCGGCGATGCCTTCGATGCCAATGAAGTCGAGTTGATTGAATGGGGCACGCTGACCCTGGACCTCGATTGCCTGGACGGCACCATGGCGTACGAGTCCGTGCTGCCGGAGTTCGGCAGCGCGGTCCATGACCTTGAGCGCCTGACCGTCCTGGCCGGCCTGGACTGCCCGTTCTTCATGCCCGAAGTCGGGGCCCTTGAACATGCCCGCTGGGACAAGCGCTTTACCATTGCCGGCATTCACAGCAGCCTGCCGGTCCAACTCAACAATGACAACATCAACCTGCCATCCGTGCATGACCTGCTGGCCTTGCCCAACGGCGACGTGCTGGCAGCAGGCACTTTCAACTGGCTGGGTCAGACCCAGGTGCCACCGCTGATCCAGGGCTCGGGCGCTGGCGACTGGCAGGCCTTTGCGCCAGCCATCGATCTGGCAACCCTGGCCGCTACCGCACTGGCCCAGGATGGTTCGCATCCACTGGTCATGGCAGTCAGCGATCCAGGCCGCATCATGCTCGTTCACGATGAGGCGCTTGAAACCATCGGCCAATTCGAAGGGATTGTGCGGCGCCTGGCCTGGCACGATGGCCAGCTCTGGGCCGCTGGCCCCTTCGAGATGACTGACGGCGGCCCGGCCATGCTGGCTGTCTGGGACGGCACCAACTGGCAGGCAGCGCCAGGCGGCCAGCCCGATGGCCCGGCCCTGGCCCTGGAGTCATCCGCCGAAGGCCTCTACGTCGGCGGCCAGTTCGGCCAGATCGGCGGCATGGATGCCGAAAGCATCGCCCGCTGGGACGGCCAGACCTGGACGGCCTACGACCTGCAGGCCCAACAGGGTTTTGGAGAGCCGGCCAATGTCTATGCCATTGCCAGTACGCCTGATGGCTTGTTTGCCGCCGGCGCCATCGTCGGCGCCGTGCGCTGGGACGGCAGCCAGTGGCAACCACTAGGCAACGGCCTGGGTGGCGCCAATGGCTCACCCGTGGTCAGTGATATTCACTTGTTTCAGGGCCAGCTTTACGCCATTGGCTGCTTTGCCCACGCCAATGGCAGCGCAGATGATCCCGATGCCGTGCCGGCTGCCGGCATTGCCCGCTGGACCGGCGAGATCTGGGAGGCTGTGGACGATGGCAGTATTCCCATCTCCTCACCTTACCCGCTCACGTCTACTTTCCTGCCCTGCTTCCATCCGCTGAAACTTGACCGTCCCTGGTCCATGCGTATGCAGCGCCTGGCCAGCGATGGCGATTACCTTTACGTGGGCGGCAGCCTTGTCGGCCTTGGCGGCCAGCCCTCGCAGGGCCTGATCGCCTACGATGGCAACCAGTTTGTGCCCGTGGGGCATACCCAACGGGGCGTTTCCGGCATCGTCGACCAGCTCCTGCATGGACCGGACAACGAAGTCTATGCCTCCGGCGTCACTCATTTCGGAACGACCCAGTCGGCCAGCGGTCTGTTCAGGCTGGATTCGACCCATGGCTGGCTTGATGCGGGCCTGCCACCGCTGCCGGATGAAAGCAACTGCTGGAGAAGACTGCTCACTCTGGATCATGACGAACGCATTTTGCTGGGCTGTACCGCAGGCCATTCCCAGGATGAGTGGCGGCCTCGAGTATTCCGACTTGATGACCTGCACGACTGGACGGAAATCGAAATTGGCGAGATCGATGTCAGTCTCCGACGCCTGAATGTAATCGTCACCGACCCGCAGGGCACGATCTGGATCGCAGGCGAGGCATGGGATGACGAAAACTTTTTGGAAAAAGGATTCGTCGCGCGCCTGACCGACGATGGCTTCGAAATCTTCGAGGACAGTTTCAACGGGATGGTGCTTCAGTTGGCCTTCGCGCCAGACTCAGGGGAAAACGATCAACTCAAGTTCATCGCCCGTGGTTGGTTCAACAGTATTGGCGACCAGGAAGCAACCAGGCTGGCCTACTGGAATGATGGCTCTTGGCAGTCAATGGGCACACTCATCGGCGCACGGAGCATCAGTTACGGCGCCCAACATATCCTGGCCGGCACCCTGGACGGGGGCGGTTACAGCCTGGCGCGCTGGAACGGCGAAGACTGGGCCGAGATGGCCACACCGGAAAACGGCTTTCCCGATTTCGGTGATGAGCAAGCCGTGTTCACGGGCATCCATCAGCTTGGTGAACGAATCATCCTGGTTGGCGAGGTGCCGGGCTTCACGCCTGAATCCGGCCATGTATTCATTCATGAGCCAGGCAATTTCACCGTGCTGTCAGGCGGCCTGGCCGGTCGTCCCCCGACGGCCGTGCTGGTGACCCCGGAAGCCATTCTCTTCGGCGGTCCGATCATCGAAGCCGACCCGTATGGCCACCCCGTATCCACCCTTGGAATCGGCAGACTGACCTGGGACTGAAAACTGGCAGGGAGTCTCTGGATCAGAGACTCCCAATCCAATCCTCATGGACAAGGCCGGGAACACGGCTGAACTCACGAACATTGTTGGTCACCAGGGTGGAAGACGCAGCGATGGCGTGCCCTGCAATCGCGGTGTCGTTGGGCCCGATGGGAGTACCTGCCTTGCTCAGCTTCCCCATAACCTCAACTGTCGCGTCAACCGCTCGCTGATCCCAGGCCAGAACGGCATCAAGCCGCTTGACGAACTCATCAACCAGGGTCTTGTGCTTTGGCGAAGCTTTTTTGCCAATCTGGCCGTAACGCATTTCGGCATAGGTAATGGCAGAAACGACAATCCGGTTGCCCTGCTCAACCTCGGCGGTCAAGCGCCTGATCACCGATGCCGGGTGTTGCCGCATGATGAAAGAGCAGGTACAGGTATCCAGCATGTACGTGGTCACAGGTCGAACCGACCTTCATCACCAACCACCACGGGACGCTCATCAAGGAAATCGGCTTCAGCCTTTGGCAGCTCGGCAAAAGACGACCAGGATGGCCGAACCGGTCGGAGCGTGATCACATCTCCTTCGCGAGAAATCTCCAGCTCGCCAACGCCTTCATAGGCCATGTCAGCCGGCAAACGGACAGCTTGATTCTTGCCGTTTTTGAAAATGGAAACGGTACGCATTCGCTGCACCTCCTGCATATGCCTGACCTATGCAGCATACTAACCAAGCCCGACCGATGCAAGGCATATGCCATAATGCCAACGGAGGAGCAAGCCTACCGGTTTGCACCACCCGCTCAGGCAGTAAGAATCTTCATGGTGTTGGTGCCGCCCAGCACCCCGATCTCGTCGCCCATGGTCATCAGGACGCGGTCGCCGGTTTGAATCAGTCCGGCCTCCCGGACGTGGCGGACGGCGGCGCGGGCCAGTTGCGGGGCGGTCATGGCTTCGGGTGCGAAAAACAGCGGCATGACGTGCTGGAACAGGCGCATTTTTCTGAGCGTGGCGCGATTGGGGCTCAGGCCCACGATCAGCGCCGGTGAGCGCACGCGGCTTAGCCACTGTGCGGTCGAGCCGGACTCGGTCAGGGCGATGATGGCCTGTACCGGAATCTTGTTGGCGGTAATCATGGCGGCCATGGCAATGGCCTGATCGATGCGCTCGGCGCGCACGTTGAGCATGCGCGACGGTACATGGGCCTGAACGTGGCGCTCGGCACCCTCGCAGATCCGGGCCATGGCCTCGATCACCCGGGCCGGATGCCGGCCGACCGCGGTTTCGGCCGACAGCATCACCGCATCGGTGCCGTCAATCACCGCGTTGGCCACGTCCAGCACTTCGGCCCGGGTGGGAATCGGGCTTTCGACCATGGATTGCATCATCTGGGTGGCGGTAATGACCGGCCGATTCTGCTCCAGTGACATCCTGATGATGCGCTTTTGCAGGCCCGGCAGCTCGGCCTCGCCGATTTCCACGCCGAGATCGCCACGTGCCACCAGCACGGCATCGGAGGCCTCGATGATCGCCTCCAGGTTCTCGATCGCCTCGGTGCGCTCGATCTTGGAGACCAGCGCCGCGGTGCCGCCGGCCTTGTGCAGCATGGCTCGGGCCTGCTCGATATCCTCGGCGCTGCGCGGAAACGACACCGCAAGATAATCCACCTGCCACTCGGCGGCCCGCTCGATATCGGCCGCGTCGGCCTCTGACAGCCCGGGAATCGACAGGCCACCGCCGCGCAGGTTCAAGCCCTTGCGGTCCGACAGGTAGCCGGCGGTCAGCACCGTGCAGTGAATCTCGTCACCCACCACCTTCTCAACCCGCATGGCCATCAGGCCGTCGTCGAGCAGCAGTTCGCTGCCCGGGCGAACGTCGGCGGCCAGGCCCAGGTAGCCCACGCCAACCCCGTGACGATCGCCCGGGGGCGGATTCTCACGGGCGTAGAGGATGAAGGGCTGACCCGGTTCCAGCTCGACCCGGGCTTCGCGAAAGCGCTCGATACGAATCTTCGGCCCGGCCAGGTCACCCAGGACGGCCACATCCGTATCCAGTTCCCGTGCCACCGCACGCACCATGCGAATGCGTCGGGCGTGGGTTTCCGGATCACCGTGCGAGAAATTCACCCGCACCACGTCACAGCCGGCCTGGATCAGGCGTTCCAAAACTTCCGGCTCGTCGGTGGCCGGCCCCAGGGTCGCAACAATCTTGGTTCGTCTGTTCATGCCTGCCAGTATAGGCAAGCCGGATGACAACTCGCAGCGATATTTCAGGCTTGAGTGCGCGTCCGGAAGCCCGGCTCAGGGATTGGTCTGCAGCCAGGCCAGGCGTCGAACTTCGATTTCGGCCTCGAAGGCCTCACCGTAGGCAACCACGGCCAGCGAGCGCAGCCGCCTTGTATCCAGCGGGGTGTTGAGGCTTTGGGCCTCGAACGAAGACCACGGTATATCGATCACCGTCCAGTCCTCGCCCAGGGTCAGGCGGGCCCGGTAATAAGCCCAGGGCCGACGGGTATCGGCAGTGCGCAGATGCAAATAATAGGCCCCGGGCTTGGGCGCGCGCGCCGCTATCCGAATCCCGGAAAAATCGCCGGCATCGAACAGGCCGCCGCGCGCATCCAGGGGCAGGCGCACCTGGATGAAGCCACCGTTGTTCTCAAGTCGTACCTGGCCTGACATGGCCAGCACGGTGCGGCCTTCAATCTCGCGGTAGCCGGCTTGAATATCCGACAAACCGCCCATGACCCGGTCGGTAAACCCCTGCCAGCCGGTTCC
>RECK01000183.1 GCA_007694055.1 Wenzhouxiangella sp. | reverse complement strand
GGGACGTCCCTGGCCCGAGCGTGGTGCGACCGCTGGGCGACGGCGAGTCGCACCGGTTGAAGCCACCGACAATAGTCAGGCTCTTGTCTGCGATCAGCAAACTGACGCCGTTGTAATCCAGGTTATTGGCCACCCGAATGGTGGCCCCGGAGGGAGCGTTGGAGACCGCCTGGGCCAGGTTGCTGCTGTCGCATGAAAGTCCCGAGCCAACCCGGATGATCTCGGCCATGGTCGGGGCGGAAAACAGCGCGAGCGCAAAAAGCACCAGGAAATGATGCATATATCCTTTCATTATCGATAGGTTCCTGCACGTTGATTGACCTGCCCATCTATACGAGATCAATCGTCGGATTCGGCCACTCTGCTTCAGATCATCCAGCCTGTGCACAGCCTTGGGCGGATGGGACAGGCCTTTGCTGGAGAGACCTGGGGTCAGTTTGCGCGGATCAGGGCTTCGCGAATCAGGGGGACCGACAGGGTGCGGCGTTCGTTGAGGGCGCGGGCGGCCAGTTGTTCGATCAGGCGGGCGATGGCGGCGGCGTTGCGCGCGCCGCGCGAGAGCAGGTAGTCATCCGCCCCGCGTCCGAGTATCACTTCGTATTCTTCGGCCAGACGCCGAATAAGCTGGCGCAGATCGGCCTCTTCCAGGGGCTTGAGGGTCAGGCAGGCCGCCTGCCCGAGGCGCGAACGCAGGTCCGGCAATTGAAAATCTTCGCGACTGCTGCCGGCCATGAGCACGGTCGAGCGCTCGGACCGCCAGCGGTTCAGGGCATTGAACAGCAACATCTCGGCATCACCCTGGCCAGCGAGCAAATCGACATCGTCGAGCATGATCCAGTCGGCGCTGGCCTGGGCCAGGAGGCCGCGATTGGCCGGGATGCCCAAGGTCAGGAACTGCACGGTGTGGCCGCGCCTGTGATGATCGGCAAAGCTGGCGTTCAGCAGGTGGCTACGGCCGCATCCGGCAGGACCGGCGAGAAAATACCAGCCTGCCGGCTCCAGCCCACTGGCCAGCAACTCGACCACAGCCTTGTTCGGCCCGGCAACAAAGTTTTCGAACCCTGGGCGCCGGGGCGGCTTCAGGGCCAGGGGGATCTGTTGCCGGCTCATCAGGCATTGGGCCCGGCACGGCGGTTACGGCTGACAACCACGGCTTTCATGCTCCACAACCAGGTGTAGTGCACCAGGGTGACCACGGCAAGCAGGGCAACCAGAAGCTCAAGGCCGGTCTGGCCTTCGGGCGGCAGCGGGAAACCGGCCAGGTAGACCAGCACGTACCACATCAAGAACACCTGGCAGAAGGTATTGAAACGCGACAACTGGGTCGGCTGGGCCTCGAGACGTTCAAATTTGAGGTGGTAAATCCAGCCCCCGATGACGATGACCAGGTCGCGCAGAATGACCAGGCCGAACAGCCACCAGGGCAGGTACTCCAGCCAGGCCAGGGCAAGGTAACTGAACACCATCATGATCTTGTCGGCGGCCGGATCGGCAAGGCTGCCGAAACGACTGGTCCAGCCGTAACGACGCGCCAGCCAGCCGTCAAGCAGGTCGGAGATACCGGCCAGGATGGCCACGAACAGGGCCCAGCCGTAATGGCCGGTCAGCAACAGAATCACCAGCGGCGGAACGGCCAGCATGCGTCCGACCGTCAGCACGTTGGGCACCATGCTCAGCTTCATCGCGCCAGCCTGAGATGCAGGGTGCCGTCCGCCTCGGTCCGCTCAATGACCAGGGTTCGGCCAATGCGGAGCACGTCCTCCAGTCCGTCACCGCTCAGATAGAGTTCGAAGCTGACCGATCTGGCGCTGGCTTCCAGCACGCGAAAATCCTCGATCAGGCTGAGTTGATCGAATACACGCAGCACCTCGGCATACTGGATGGGCTCAACGATGCCATCGATGACCACCCGCCGCACCAGGCCGCCATCCGGTCGGGTCACGGTAGCGAAACGTTCAACCAGGGAGGCAAGTATTGCCCGCATCCCCGGCTCAACCAGGTCAACCAGGCTATCGCCCTGAACCTGGACAGACAGATCACGGCCATCGATACGCCACATCCAGCGTCCGGCCCATTCACCCTCACCCGCCCTGAGATCAGCCAGGGCCACCACGCCCGCTCCGTAGCGATCGGCGCTGGGCTGGGCACTGTCGATGAAACCACCCCGGATATCCGATAACTGCACCCAGGCCAGATCGGTCGCATCGGCCAGCGGCAAGATCATGTCGAGGCCGAAACGCCGACCCAGCTCGCGGATAGCCTGATCGAACAACGGCGAGTCGGCCAGGCGCACGCCTTCCTCGTCATCCAGGGCCGCCCATAGCAGGATCGCCGGTCGCTCCCGGCCCAAGCGCGGCAGTTGCGCGCGAGCCAGCAGCGCATCAACCCCAGGCGGGTAGAATTCAGCGCGCAGGCGCAGCTCGTCGACGCGGCTGCCATCTTCCGCCAGGCGTTCAATTCGCACCCGCTGCTGGCTTTGCAGCAAGGCCCGGGCGTCGGCAACCCGCAGCCCCAGGGCTTCGACCGGCGAGGGCTCAGCCATGCCGGTCAGACGCACCAGCACTTCGTCCAGCGCGCTCATGAGCGCCGCAGCATCGGTGACCTCTTCCGCCATCACGACCGCTTCGCCAACGTACAGGGCCCGGGCCTGACCCGTACCGAGTCCGGCAAGGATCACTACGGCGGCCAGCAACATGGGGAATTTCAGTCTGTTCATCGGAATGCATGATAACCGAAGGACGCGCGCTTCCCGAACTGCCTTGCCGGGTTGCGCTTGCAGGTGCAAGGGCGGGCCCGGATCGGCGACAATAGGCGCTTGATGCAAGCAAGCGGATGGATACATGACTGACGACAAGGCAGATGGCCTCAGCTATCGTGATGCCGGGGTGGATATCGATGCCGGGAACGCCCTGGTCGACCGAATC
Source organism: Wenzhouxiangella sp. (assembly GCA_007694055.1). Taxonomy (GTDB): domain Bacteria; phylum Pseudomonadota; class Gammaproteobacteria; order Xanthomonadales; family Wenzhouxiangellaceae; genus Wenzhouxiangella. The sequence continues at coordinate 2,483 of RECK01000183.1, read as the reverse complement.
AAGCCGCTGGTGCAGGCCACCCGCCGGCCCGAAGTGCTGGCCGGCATCGGCGGCTTTGGCGGCCTGTTCCAGCTCGGCCAGCGCTTCCGGGACCCGGTGCTGGTATCCGGCACGGACGGGGTGGGCACCAAGCTGCTGCTGGCCCGCCAGCTCGACCGACACGACAGCATCGGCATCGACCTGGTTGCCATGTGTGTCAACGATATCCTGGTGTGCGGAGCCGAACCGCTGTTTTTCCTCGACTACTTCGCCTGCGGTCGCCTCGATGTCGAGACCGCAACCCGGGTTGTAGCGGGGATAGCTGACGGCTGTCGCCAGGCCGGCTGCGCGCTGATCGGCGGCGAAACGGCAGAGATGCCGGGCATGTACAGCGACGGCGAGTACGATCTGGCCGGATTTGCCGTCGGTGCCGTCGAGCGCGACCGCCTGATCGACGGCAGCGCCATCGACAGCGACTGCGTATTGATCGGCCTGCCCGCTTCGGGCCCGCACAGCAATGGCTACTCGCTGATTCGAAAGATCATCGAGCTGAGCGGTGCCCGCCTGGACGATGAACTGGGCGAAGGCAACCTGGGTGATGCCCTGCTTGCGCCAACCCGCATCTACGCCCGGACGGTGCTGGAGCTGATTGAACGCTTTGACATCCGCGGCATGGCCCACATCACCGGCGGCGGGCTGACCGAAAACATCATTCGCGTCGTTCCCGATCATCTGGGCATCGACATCGATCCCCGGGCCTGGCCGAGACCGCCGGTGTTCGACTGGCTGGCCGAAAACGGCAAGGTCAGCGACGCCGAGATGCGCCGCACCTTCAACCTCGGGATCGGCTACGTGTTGATCTGCCCCGAGCCCCAGGCCCAGACGGTCATCGACAGCCTCGAGGAACCGGCCTGGGTAATCGGCCAGGTTCGCGAAGCCGGTTCGGGCGAGCGGGTCAGCTACGGCGCATGAGTGCCCGCCTGGTGGTGTTGCTGTCTGGACGCGGCACCAATTTCACCGCCCTGCAGCAGGCCATTGAAGGGGGCTGGCTGAAAGCCGATATCCGTGCGGCCATCAGCGACCGGGATGCGGCTGGGCTGGCCCTGGCCGAGGATCTTGGCATGGATACCGTGCGTGTCGATCGGCGTCGCCACCCCGACCGCAGCAGTTTCGAGTCCAGCCTGGCCACTGCCGTGGCCGGATACGCGCCCGACTGGATCGTCCTGGCCGGCTTCATGCGGGTTCTCAGCCCCGGCTTCGTGGAGCAGTTCTCCGGCCGCATGATCAACATTCACCCGTCCTTGCTGCCAAAATATCGCGGCCTGGAAACCCACGCCCGGGCACTGGCAGCCGGCGACAGCGAGCACGGCGCCAGCGTCCACTTCGTGACCCCTGAACTCGATGGCGGACCGGTCATCAGCCAGGTACGCTTGCCGGTGCTTGCCGGCGACGATCCCGAGCGCCTGGCCGACCGCCTGCTGCCCCTGGAGCATCGCCTGCTGCCGGCGACGATGGCACTATTGACGACGACACCGGTCGAATTGCGACATGAACAGATTCTTTTCGACAATCAACCGCTGGTTGAGCCTTTGCTGCTTGGCCGTGACCTCGATGATCATGGCCGGCGCACAGGCCGAAACCACGTCCAACCGGGGTGACGCACCCCTGCCGGCCCATTCGGCCGTGTACGACGTACTCAGGCGCGGCAGCAAGATCGGAGAGATCCACGTCAGCCTGTCGCACGATGAGCGCGGCATCTGGCACTTCGATACCGAAACCGTGGCCACGGCCCGGCTGGCCCGCATGCTCCGGGTGTCTGCCGAGGAGTCGGCCCATTTCGTCTGGGAGGGCGACCGGGTACGCATGCTCACCTATCGCCAGGTAACCCGGGGGCCTACGCGCAGCCGCTTCTGGCAACACGAGCTGGACTGGAGCGAGCGGGTTTCACGTACCCATACCTACGACGGCGACCACCTGATCGAGCTGGAGGACGACATGCTCGACCCGCTGACCCTGCGCCTGCAGCTGGCCGTTGCCCTGGCCGACCCTGACCAGCGCGGCAATGATCTGAGCTTTCGGGTACTCGAGCGCGACGAAATCGAGGACCAGCAGTTCCTGTTTCAGGCCCGTGAGCAACTGAAACTGGATATGGGCTGTTTCGACAGCCTGCGCATGCAGCGTTTCCGGCGCGAGGGCTCCAGCCGCAACTACGACTCCTGGCACAGTGAAGCCTTCCACTGGATGCCCTTGCGAATCGTGCAGATTGACGACGGACGCGAGGAGCTGGAGGTGCGCCTGGTCGAGACCAGTCTGGAGATGGAAAGTAACTGTGGGGTTTAGGGGATCCCTGATTAGCCTCGTGTCTCAGTATCCGGACCATTCCGGCTTCGAAGCCGGCCTTGAGCAGGAGCACCTGCTTCAGTTCGACGCAGTGGCGAGGCCTTCAGCGAATGCTCGCACGTTTTTCTTGCTGCCAGCTGATGAAAAAGAGATTGGAAGGGTGG
>RECK01000350.1 GCA_007694055.1 Wenzhouxiangella sp. | reverse complement strand
AGAAGGGGAGAAGGGGAGCGGTTTATGGGAGGGATATAGGGTTCAGGTTTCAGGTTTCAGGTTTCAGGGGAGGCTTCGATGAAGCTTTTCCTGAACCCTGAAACCTGAACCCTGAAACCTTTTCCTAACCTTTTCCTATGCCACAACCCGATAGCAAGGCTCGTAGGCTTCTGAGCCGGGCAGCTTCATCCGATTCTGGGCGACGAAGCGGGTCAGGAGGGCGTCCAGGGCTTGCATGATGTCGCTTTCGCCGTGGATTTCGAAGGGGCCGCGCTCGCGGATGGCGCGCACGCCCTGGGGTTTGACGTTGCCGGCGACGATGCCGGAGAAGGCGCGGCGCAGGTTGGCTGCCATTTCATGCACCGGCAGATCGCGGCTGATCTGCAACTTGGCCATGGCTTCGTGGGTGGGATTGAATGGCTGCTGGAAAATGGAATCGATGGCCAAAAGCCAGTTGAAGTAAAAGGCATCGTTGACCTCGACCCGCCAGTCGCGCACGCGGGCGATTCCGGCAACCATCTCGCGGGCGACGGCGACCGGATCGTTGATGATGATGCGGTACCGTTGCTGTGCCTGCTCGCCCAGGGTCATGGCAATGAATCGATCGATTTCCTCGAAGTACTCCCGGGCCGACTCGGGCCCGGTAAACACCAGCGGAAACGGCATCTCGGCATTGGCCGGGTTGAGCAACACGCCGAGGATGTAGAGAATCTCCTCGGCGGTCCCTACCCCGCCGGGGAAAACCACGATGCCGTGGCCGAGCCGGACAAAGGCTTCGAGACGCTTTTCGATATCGGGCAGGATGACCAGCTCGTTGACAATCGGATTGGGGGCTTCGGCAGCGATAATGCCGGGCTCGGACACGCCCACGTAATGCCCCGGCAGGGTGCGCTGCTTGGCGTGACCGATCGTGGCCCCCTTCATCGGCCCTTTCATCGCGCCGGGTCCGCAGCCGGTGCAAATGTCCATGCCGCGCAGACCCATCTGGTAGCCCACTTCCTTGGTGTAGTCGTATTCCGGCGAGCTGATCGAGTGGCCGCCCCAGCACACTACCAGGTTGGGCTCACGCTGGGCATCGAGCAGGTGGGCATTGCGCACAATCTCGAACACCGCGTTGGTAATGCCTTCCGAGTCCTCCAGATCGAAGTACGGATTGGGATTGATCTCGGTATGGAAGTAGACGATGTCGCGGACCACCGCCGACAGCAGCTCCCGAATGCCCTTGATCATCTTGCCGTCGACGAAAGCACAGGCCGGGGCATTGTGCAGGTCGATGCGCATGCCGCGATTGACCTGGTGGACCTCGATGCGAAAGTCCTCGTACAGCTTCAGCATGGCCTCGGCATCATCGCCCTGCTCGCCCGAGTTCAGCACCGCCAGCGCACACTGGCGCAACAGCCCGCCGACCTCCTCGGAAGCGTCCGACAACCGGGCCACCTCTTCCCGCGACAGCATGGTCAGCGCACCGGACGGGTAGACGCGGGTGGAGATCTTCTCGGTCATGCAGGAACGGGAATTCGGGTCTGGGTTGGTGTGGTTGGTCATGGGCGAAAGGAAAAGGGAAGAAGGGAAGATGGGGAGAAGAGTAGAAGGAAAAGGGGGAAAAGGAAAGGGTTCAGGTTTCAGGTTTCAGGTTTCAGGGGTAGCTCCGTCAAGGGTTTCCTGAACCCTGAACCCTTAAACCTACAGAAAAGAAACGACCAGCACTGAGGCTGGCCGTTTCGGTGTTGCTTGCGATGACGATCCTGGATCAGAACTCGAAGCGGGCTCCGAGCTGGATGCGCCAGCGTGATTGGCCGATACCGTCCTGACGGCTTTCGTAGTCACCGGCATCGGTGCCGCGACCCATCCAGCGGTACAGCATCTGGCCGGTCTCGGGGTCAACACCTTCGAAAGCCACCGGGCGTGCGGTCCAGTTGAACGGCACCTGGTCGATGGCGCCCCAGCTGGAGTTCAGCAGGTTGGTGAAGTTCTCGATATCGAAGAAGAACTGACCGCGGAAGCGCTGACCGAAGTTGAAGTCCTGGGCGATACGGACGTCCATCTGGGTCACGCTGGAAGAACGGGTGCTGTTCTTCTCCACCACGCTACCCTGGGCGCGACGCAGCTCGGAGACGTTTTCGACCAGCTGGAAGAAGGCTGCCTGACCGGCGGCATCCGGGTTTCCGTTGCGATCAACAAAGCGTACTTCACCGAAGTTCGGCACGTACAGCAGGTTGTTGTTGAACACGCCGTCGCCGTTCATGTCACCGTCGAACGCCCACGAGAAACGGCGGCCATCGCGGTACTGCAGGAAGGTCGAGAAGCGGGTCGCGCCAATGTCGAACCAGCTGGCCGTGTACTGGCCAAGGAAACTGATCGAGTTGCCGATCTCGAAGACCGAGCGACCGGAGACTTCTTCGTTGGTGTTGAACACCGGCTGGTTGCGGAAGCTGGAGATGGCGCGCGAGGAAGTGGCCGAAGACACGTCACTGGCATTCATGTAGTTATAGGCAACGCGACCAAAGAACTGACCCCAGTCACCTGACCAGGTCTTGTCCAGGGAGACGGTGGCGTTGCTGCGCGCGCCGCTGCTGGTATTGCGCATGACGATGACGTTGTTGAAGGCGCGGTCACGGCCATCGCGAGCGCCGGAAGCGGTATTCGGGTTGGCCCAGTAGTGATTGCGGCCGTCCGGCAGTGTGCCCTGCACGGCACCGAGGTTCTCATCGGTCCAGTACAGCGAATCGCGTACCCAGGTCTTGCCATATTCCAGGGTCAGGTTAGCGCGCTCGATTCCGGGCAGCTCCATGTCCCAGGCCAGGTTGGCCTTCCACTCGGTCGGCAGACGGAAGCCGTCTTCGACGACATCAACGTCCTGTGCCGGGGTGATGCCACCCAGGCGCGGCTGCTGGTTCGGATCGGGGTTGATCAAGAAGTTCGGATCCAGATCAAGGCACTGGTTGCTACCGCGAGTCGAGTTGCACTGGAATACATCAATTGTGCCGCCCGGGTTGCTAAACGGGTTGGTGATCCATACACCGGGATTGCGGCCCCGGAACAAACCGAAACCGCCGCGGAGCTGGGCCTGGTAGTCAAGGTTGCCCGGCTGCCAGTTAAAGCCAATGCGCGGCTGGAGGATGTTTTCACCATCGAGCGTACCGGTGTTGGAGAAACCGAAGGTCTGTTCGAACTGCTGGTTGCGCAGCGGCTCGTCACCGGTGTTGAAGAACTCCCAACGCACGCCGTACTGCAGGGTCAGGTCCGGGGACACCGTCCAGGTATCCTGCAGGAACAGACCGGTCACATCCCAGGCGAAATCGGCGCGCGGGAAGAACGGATCGTTCGGGTCGGCACTGACACGGACGCGGTAGAACAAGTCGGTGTTGCCGGTGCGGAAGCCATCGATACTGTCGAAGGTGTAGGTACCCAGGCTGGATTCAACGAACAGGTTGGAGTACTCCTCCTCGATCCAGTCAATACCGAAGTCGAACGAGTGATCGCCGGTAAAGTAGTTACCCTTGAAGAATATCTGACGCGTATCGACGGTCAGCTCATTGGCATGGCGGAAGCGCTCGGTACCGAAACGCAGGGTACCTGCATCAGAACGAATCTCTACCTGCGGCTGCGGATTGCCTACATCGAAGGAGGCGTCATAGTTGGCCAACGTTGCGCGCAGCTCGGTCGAAAACTGCGGCGACCAATCGCTGAACATCTGCAGTGTCCAGGAATCGTAATCGATGGTCTGGGTGAAGAAGCGCGAGGACAAATCGAAGTTGGTCCGGTTGCGACTGAAGTTGGCTCGCGAACCCTCCGAGCGGGTGTAGCGCAGGCTGGCGCGGTGCTGAGCCGAAATATCCCAGTCCACTTTTGCAATGTAGTTTTCCTGCTCCGATCGCGCCTGCGGGGCAGAAGTATCACCAGGCTGAAAACCGAAGCCGCGCGCGATGTTGATAATCTCATCAACCTCTGCCGGCGACAAATCGAAGATGTTCTGGGCGCCGCTGCCGCGCAGGCCCGTCTGTTCACCAGACACATCATCGATGCGAGACTTCTCGTAACCGACGAAGAAGAACAGCCGATCCTGCAGGATAGGTCCGCCGAGATAGGCACCGTACACCCAGTCCTCGAAGTCGGGGAAATCACCGCGGATCATGCTTTCATCGCGGTAGTTGCCGTAAACGCGACCGGAGAACTCGTTGCTGCCCGACTTGGTCACCGAGTTGATGATGGCTCCGGTACCACCGGTCTGGGACACATCGTACGGGCTGATCTGCACCGAGATTTCCTCGATCCAGTCGATCGCGACCGGCTGGCGCACACCCGGCTGCGCATCGGCGTTCAGGCCGAAGCTGTCATTGGCCGATACCCCGTCGATCTGGATGTTGTTCATGCGGTTGTGACCGCCGCCAACCGAGATTTCGTTGCGGCCCTTGTCAACAACAGTGGCACGCGGGTCGAGTCGGATGTAGTCGTTGATCGAACGGCTGATCGAGGCGAAGTTATCGATGCGCTCGGAACCAATCGTCGTGCCCATACCCATGTTTTCAGCCTGGAATATGGTCGAAATCGGGGCCCCGGTAACCACCAGGCGATCCAATTCGCGCGAGTCGACGATCTGGAAGGTCAGGGTTTCGGTCTCGCCCAGACGAAGGAAGACATCCTCAATGGTCTGCGGCGCAAAGCCTTCGCGCATGGCGGTGATGCGGTACGGACCACCGACGCGCAGGCCCATGGCCTGGAAGCGACCGTTACCCAGCGAGTCGGTGAATCGGGTCGTGCCGGTCGGCTCGTGGGTGATCTCGATGGTGGCGCCGCTGATGGCGTTGCCGGCCTGGTCGAGCACCTGGCCGGTCACGCCGGTTGACACCTGCTGGGCGAAGGCGGGCCACGCCATGGCCGTCAGGGCCAGCAGCAGCACCAGACGATATCGTATGTTGAACATTGCGATTGCTCCAGTTCGATCTTGAAAGGTTGGGGCTTGGATTGGCGTATGCGCACATACGCCGACGAATTCTCAAAATATTGAGAGCGCAGTCTAGCAACGATTTATTACAGAATTTTAACCTGAACCAAACCTGAAAATCCGCAAAAAAATTGATCAATTCGCGCTTGTTCACCCCCCTCGCTTCGGTTATCATGGCGAGCTTCGTCGGGGTGTAGCTCAGCCTGGTAGAGCACTGTCTTCGGGAGGCAGGGGCCGTGAGTTCGAATCTCGCCACCCCGACCATGACGTTTTTTTCCCGAAAAGCCGGCCCTTGCGCCGGCTTTTTTTTAGGTTATATCCGGATCCCGCAAACCCCTGGTTGCCCGAAAAGCACTGAGTACGCAGAGCCGGGCATGGGCTTTCTTTGTGCAGAAAAGTGGCGGCAGCTGCACAAGACTTTATGCCTTGATGTAGACGGGGTTTTGGCTGTCTGGAGCCGGGAGCGCTTTTGCTTGCTGCCAGCTGGTGAAAAAGAG
>RECK01000348.1 GCA_007694055.1 Wenzhouxiangella sp. | reverse complement strand
CCAAAGCACGGCTTGCCGGCTCCCCTCCGGCGCTGTCGAAACGGCAGTAGTGACAAATGTCACCCTTGATCAGTGCCAACCCCCACTGCCCTGGACAGACTGGCCAGGTGAGACTGTCTCCGTCATTCAACGGAGTAAATCCATGGCCGCAACCTGTGCCCGAATCGAACACCTCAGCCACCGCTATGGCCGCACATGTGCGCTTGACGATGTCAGCCTGAGCCTGCCGATCGGCAAGGTCACCGTCCTGCTCGGTCCTAACGGTGCTGGCAAAACGACCCTTATCAAGATGATGCTGGGCCTGGTCGCGGTCCGTCACGGCCGAATCACCGTACTCGGTGGCCGGCCGAATGACCGGCTCGTCCGCCAGCGTATCGGCGCCATGCTGCAAATCGGCGGCGTGCCGGAAAAGCTCACCGTTTGCGAACTGATCGAACTGTTCGCCAGCTTCTACCCGGCACCGCTGCCGGGAGCCGAGGTCGCGCAACTCGCCGGTATCGAAGCGCTGGCCGAACGACGATTCGAGCATCTCTCCGGTGGCCAGCGCCAGAAAACCCTGCTGGCGCTGGCCCTGGTTGGACGACCACAGCTGCTGATCCTGGACGAACCCGGCAACGGGCTGGACCCGGCCAGTCGGCGTGAACTGGGCGCAATCATTCGCGACCAGGCCGCCAGCGGCACCAGCATCGTCCTGTGCACCCATGACCTCGACGAAGCCGCCCGCCTGGCCGACCACATCGTCATCATGAACCACGGTCGCATGCTCACCAGTGGCCACCCGGACACACTGAGCCGCGCCATCCCGACCCGCCGAATCCGCTGCCACACCCGTCTGCCAGTGCAGGCGTTGCGAGGCTTGCCCGGTTGTCGCCAGGCCGAAGTGAGCGAGCAGCGGGCCGAGGTGCTGGTCACCGATGCACCCAGCTTCCTGCGTGCCCTGCTGGCTGCTGATCCGCACATCGATGACCTGGAGGTGACCGGCGCTGACCTGGAGACGGCTTTCCTGAGTCTGACTCAGGCTTCCCGGGAGCAGGCAGCATGAATCTGAGCGCGCGCATCCATCACAGTCCGAGCTGGCAGCTGGTCCAGAGCCAGTGGCTCAACCTGACTCGCATGCCTTCCTACAGCATCCCGACGCTGGGCTTCCCGTTGATGTTCTACGCCTTTTTCGGGCTGATCATGATTCCGGGTCAATCGCTTTGGCTGCTGTGCACGTTTGCAACCTTCGGCATTCTCGGCACCGCCCTGTTTGCCTTTGGCGTCGGCGTGGCCAGCGAGCGGGCCGAGGGCTGGTGGCTGCTGCTGCGCTGCTCGCCGGCGCCGTTCTGCGCCGTGTTGATCGGCAAGGCCTTCAGCGCCATGCTGTTTGCCGCCGTGGTCACGGTTTCCATGGCCTGGCTGGCCGCACTGTTTGGTGATGTACGCCTGCCCACGGTCGGCTGGGCCGGCCTGGTCCTGGTTATGGTGCTGGGCACCCTGCCGTTCTGCCTGCTCGGCCTGGCCTTCGGTCTGATCCTGTCGCCCCAGGCCGCGCCCGCGGTCATCAACATCGTCTACCTGCCGCTGGGCTTTCTGTCCGGACTGTGGATTCCGGTGGCCCAGTTTCCCCCGGCTTTGCAGGCACTGGCTGAATGGCTGCCGCCGTATCACCTGGCCGCCCTCGCCCTGCATGTCACCGGCACCCTGCCCGGCCCATGGCTTTTCAACGTCGGCGTACTACTCGCCTACACCGTGATTTTTGCCGCAGCGGCCGGCTTCGGCTGGCGGCGCTTGCAGAGGGCTTCGCGATGAAGCATTTTTCCCGAATCAGTGTGCTGATCGTCGTACTTGCCGGGCTGACACTGCTGCTGCCCGGACCTACCGACCCTGACTTGCCCGAAACAGCGACCAAAGATCCAGCCCATGCTGCGGCAGAAACCACAACCATCGGACCGGTACGCCTGTTCGACGGCTTCAAGGTGATCGAGGATGCTTTTGTTGTCGTGCGCGAAGGCCGCGTGGTCGCGGTCGGCCCCGACATCGATCTCCCGGCTGCAACCATACGCATTCGAGCCGATGGCCAAACCCTCATCCCCGGGCTGATCGACAGCCATGTACATAGCTTTGGCGCCGCCCGGCAGGACGCCGCGCGCTTTGGCGTGACCACGCTGCTCGACATGTTCACCGACCCGATACTGCTCGCCGGCGCGCGTGACGCGCGCGACAGCCTGGCCCCCACCGATGCCGCAGACCTGTTCTCGTCCGGGATGCTGGCCACCGCCCCCGGCGGGCACGGCAGCCAGTACGGGGTCAGGGTTGACACCTTGACCGATCCGAGTGCGGCCGCAGACTGGGTCAGCGACCGGATTGCGGAAGGGTCGGACTACATCAAGATCATCATCGAACCGCTGGGCGGACGCCTGCCGACCCTGGACCGGAATCTGGTCGAGGCACTGGTCAAGGCCGCCCATGATCAAGACCGGCTGGCCGTGGCTCATGCCACCCGGCTGGAAGATGCGCAAATGGCCCTGGCGGCCGGCGTCGATGGCCTGGTCCACCTGTTCCACGATCGGCCGGTGACTGACGAATTCATCGACCAGGCGCGTGCCCGGGGCGTGTTCATCGTCCCTACCGCCATCGTCATGGGCGCAGCCCTGGGCGTCATTGACGGCAGCGCCATCCTGAACGACGACAGCTTGCGCGACCGATTCAGCCAGGCACAGCGCCAGACCCTGGCTCAGCCGGGCTGGGGTCAGCTGGCTGGCCAGGCGCGCTGGGAACTGCTGCTGGAAAACCTGCGCCGCCTGCATGCAGCCGGCGTTCCCCTGCTGGCCGGATCCGATGCACCCAACCCCGGCACCGCCCACGGCATCAGCCTGCACCTGGAACTGGCGCTGCTGGTCGAGGCCGGACTGACGCCCGCCGAAGCACTCATGGCAGCCACCACCGGTCCGGCCAGCCACTTCGATCTCGGTCAGCGTGGCTGCCTGCAGCCGGGCTGTCGCGCCGACATGGCCCTGGTCGACGGTGACCCCACCGTGGATATCAGCGCCTCCCGTCAGGTCAGGCGGGTGTGGAAGAACGGGCGGGAAATCCGGCTTGAGCACACGCCAGGCAGCAGCCAGGACTCACTGCGAGCAAGCAAGGACCTGCTCCACCCGTATGAAATGGCCTACTGGCAGGCCGCCGGCGATGATTTCCTGGGCGGAAACTCCACGGCCCGACTGGTACGGGGCGACACCAGCCTGGCCGTGCTCGGCGAGGTTCGCAGCGGCAGCTTTTTCCCTTATGCCGGCGCCCTGTGGATGGCCGCTGCCACGCCCATGCAGGCCGTCAGCCTCGGTGATCGCAAGCGACTGACGGTCGAAGTCCATGGCCAGCAGGGCCCCTATCAGATTATGATCTTCAGCGGTGAAAGCGAGGCAGCACAACCCATCATGCTGGAACTCCATGCCGACGGTGACAGACATCGTCTCGAAGTGGATATCGAGGAACTGGCCGCGCTTGACCGCGGCAATTTCCGCGCCTTGGGCGTGTTTGCAACCGGCCAGCCGCGGCCGGTCGACTTCAGCCTGGTCGAGGTCCGGCTGGAATGAGTCAGCGCAGCTGGATTCGCAAAGTGCATGAATGGCTGGTGCCGCCCGAGGCCGGGGTCGGCTGGACCGCCTACCTGTGGCTGATCTATTTCGGCTTTTTCTTCCTGCAGTGGAAATTCCAGCCGCCGGACCCGGTTGAGCTGGGCCTGGGCCTGGCCAGCACCGCCGTCTTCCTGGCCCTTTATTTCAGCGGCTATCGCCGCAGCGGCCCGATCGCGCTGCTGCACTGTCTGGCGCTGATTTCGCTGGGCATCGCCTGGGCACCGTTCAACGTCGGCGCCAGCGCGTTTTTCGTCTTTGCCTCGGCTTTCGCCTTCCTGATCGGCCCGCCGCGCCAGGCGCTGATGCTGTTGCTGGCCATCGTTGTCGTCATCGCCGTGCTGGCGCTGACCGTACAGACTGAATTCTTCTTCTGGTTACCCGGCATCCTGGCCAGCGTGATCGTGGGTGCGGCCAATATCTTTTTCGGCGAGAAAGAGCGTCATAACGCGGAGCTGAAACTCAGCCAGGCCGAGGTCCGCCAACTGGCCCGGGTCGCCGAGCGCGAGCGCATCGCACGCGACCTGCACGACCTGCTTGGCCACAGCCTGTCGGTCATCGTGCTGAAAAGCGAGCTGGCCCGACGCCTGGTCGAGAAGGATCCGCAGCGCGCTGGGGCCGAGATGAAAGCCGTTGAAGAAAGCGCGCGCCAGGCCCTCAGCGAAGTCCGCGAGGCCATTGGCGGCTACCGTGAACGCAGCCTGGCTGGCGAACTGGAGCAGGCGCGGCTGGCCCTGGCCAGCGCCGATATCGAGCTGACCCTGAACCAGGACGACAGCTTCGATCTAGACAGCCGCACCGAGGCCGTGCTGGCGCTGGTCATTCGTGAAGCGATAACCAATATCCTGCGCCACGCACGCGCTCGCCGCTGTCGCATTGATTTGCAAACCGACCACGACGGCCAGCTGACGCTGACCATCAGCGACGACGGCTCCGGGCGGATTCGCCCCGACGGGGTGGGCATTGATGGCATGCGGGCCCGGATCGAAGCCCTGGGCGGGCATTTTCGACTCGAGCCACAGACCCATCGCCTGCAAGCCAGCCTGCCGCTGGAGGCCTCGTCATGATCCGCGTCGTGCTGGCCGAGGATCAGGCGCTGGTGCTCGGCGCCCTGGCCGCCCTACTGGATCTGGAGTCGGACATCAGCATCATCGCGACCGCCGCCAATGGCCGCCAGGCCCTCGACGCCCTGACCCGGCAGGCCACCGAAGCGCCGGTGGATATCCTGATCACCGATATCGAAATGCCCGAACTCGGCGGCCTGGACCTGGCCGAAATGGTCCGCCGCGACTTCCCCGCAACCCGGGTCGTGATTGTCACCACCTTCGGCCGGGCCGGCTACCTGCGCCGGGCGCTGGAAGCCGGAGTGCGCGGCTACCTGCTCAAGGATACGCCGGCCGACCAGCTGGCCGCCGCCGTGCGGCGCGTCGCCGGCGGCGAACGCGTGATTGCCCCCGAGCTGGCCCTGAACGCCTGGGACGGCAAGAACCCCCTCAACCAGCGCCAGCGCGACATCCTCAGCCTGGCCGGTGAGGGCCTGAGCAACCGCGCCATTGGACAAAAACTGCACCTGGCCGAGGGCACGGTGCGCAATTATCTTTCGGAAGCCATCGGCGAGCTGCAGGCGGAGAACCGGATCGAGGCCTATCGCCTGGCCCGCCAGCAGGGATGGCTTTGAGTCCTTTACCTGCTTGCCTCGGCCAACTGTGACCGGTCAACAAGCAAGCCCTCCAGGCGCGCCAGGCGGTCTTCCAGCTCGGCATTGCGCTCGGCCAGCTGGCGCAGCTCGGCATTTTCAGCCTCCAGCACACTCATGCGCTGCTGCATGTTTTCGTTC
>RECK01000347.1 GCA_007694055.1 Wenzhouxiangella sp. | reverse complement strand
CTGCCAGCGGCCACTCGGCACCTGGCCTCTACCCTTCCAACCTCTTTTCCCAAAGCTGCGACCATGCGCTACGGGCAGTGGAGTCCACCTCCGCTCCCGGTGGTCCCCTGTCTGTTGCGAGATTCGGATAGACCCAGATAATGCTTGTTGTGATTTCCCCCGGGGTGTCGTCCGTTCGTCTGTTAGTGTGTAGCCAGTTGCGTCGTGTTCAGGGAGATCGTGCCGCATCGCCAACTTTGGACACCCCAGGAGGGATCATGCAACTTTCGAAAGTTCTTGTGCTGGCGCCGGTCATGGTGCTGACCATGGCGTGTGTTTCGCTTTCAGCCCGGGCTGAGACGCCCATCGTCATCGACGGACTGCTCGGTGAAACCCTGTTCTTGCCGCATCTTGGCGAGGTTCTGGTCGAGGGAACCGGGGTCATCGAGCCGGCCGCAGGCGAGCTTGGAATTAACGCCAAGGTCGGGGCGGTACTCGTCGTTGATGGTGGTCGCATTGAAACCATCAGTGCCAATGCGATCCGGACACAAGCGCACAGCAACATCACGATCATCAACGGCGCCCAACTTCTGACTGGAACCAACACTTCGCTCAGCCTGTCCGAGCGTGCCACGGTTCTGGTCCGGGATTCGGTCATCAGCGATAACATCAGTGCCGATGACGGCTTGAGGCTGGAGATCATCGACTCAAGCTTCGGTGGCAACGTGCGTGGAGGCAGCGACAGTCGGACCCGGCTGGTCAACACGAGCTCCGGTCGACTGAGGTTTGACGATGAGGTGGTGGTCGACGTCATCAACAGTGAGGTTTTCGGTCGCCTGCAGTTCAATAGCAATGTGGTGCTGTTCGTCGATGAAGACTCCGTTCTCCACGACCAGATCAGTGCCGATCACAACCTCGATCTGGACATGCGCGGAATCCTCTTGCTGGATGAGAACGCATCCAACTTGAGCGGCATCGGCGGCAACTCCAACTTCAACGTTCACTTGCGTGGTGCTTCCATCACCGCCCTGGGCAGCGGTCATCGCGGCTTTGGCATCGGCCAGGCCGGCACCATCCGCCTTTCCGAAGGCGCCTCCATCGAGGCCACCAGCCATGCCATCGAAATGTCGGACAGCGGCACGGTGATCATCGAGCCCGGCAGCCTGGTCAGCTCCACCCAGAATGCCTCTATCCGTCATCTCAACGGCCTGCAGCTGAGTGTTAACGAGTCCAGCCTGATCGGGCGGATAGAAATTGGCCGGGCATCCATTGTCAGCATTCACGACAGCACGGTGGCTGGTGACGACCGTGGTATTCGGGTTGAGCAAGGTTCAAGGGTGACGCTGTCGGGGGCATCGACCAGCATTTCAGCCCAGTCCGGGCGGGTGATTGATTTGGGCGATGGCAGCCTGCTGACCATGCTGGACGGAGCGATCAGTGCACCTGCAAGCGCCACATGCGCTCGTGGCATCAGTCTCGATAGCGGTGCCGAGGCACGCATACATGGCGGCAGTATTCACTTCATGGCCGATGGCTGCACGGGCGTGCGTGGTAGTCGCGGCAGGGTGCGCATGGATGGCGGCAGTTTGACGACCGAAGGTGACAACGCACCCGGCATCTACTTTTTCACCCAGGGCTGGGTGAATCTTTCCGGCGACGCTTCAATCACCACCACGGGTGATCGAGGCAATTTCAACGCCGATGGCGGCGCGCATGGTGTAACGGCCCGCGCTAGCGTGGTCGAGATGGATGGTGGACAGATCAACGTTCACGGCAGCGACAATTTCGGCCTGCTGGGAATTGAAGATGCACTGATCGTTCTGCGCGATGGCCAGGTCCTGGCCGATGCCAGCAAAGGCTCTTACAGCCTCGGCTCGTTCAGCGAAAGCGTGATCCGCATTCTCGGTCTTGCCGATGACTTCACGATTGATATCGATGGCAGCGGAGACGGTCCCCAGCCGGTCACGCTGAAAGAAGGCGGAAGTGTTGATCTGGCTGATCTGCATCCGGAGTTTGCTGACGAGACGGTGCCTTTCTCCGGTGTGATCGCGGGAACCTGGCCGAGCGGCCAGGCCTTCGCGCTGAGTTTTTCCAATCAGAACGCCAATCTTCCACCAGGACAGATCATTCTGCGCGGCATGGCTGAGCCCGATCCCGGGACCGAAACGGTCATGGAAAGTCAGACCAATCCTTCAGAGTCGGGCGAGGTCGTAGTTTTCGTGGTTGAGGTGAGCAATCCCAATGCTGCGCCAGATGACGGCCAGGTACTGGTCACGGCCAGCAGCGGCGAAAGCTGTCACGCCGATACGCCGTCAGCCAGCGGCAACACGGCAACCTACACGTGTGAGATCGTGTTCGAGACGGTCGGCAGCCGCGGTGTCAGCGCGCATTTCAGTGGTTCGGGCCAGTTCGAAGATTCCAGCTCAGCGCCCCTGACCCAGGTTGTCACCGTGGGGTTGTTCATTGATCGCTTCGAGGAAGTGAACCCGGGCCGGATTTGAGAGAAAACATTGCCGGGCAGAGTCTAATCGAAATTCTTGATCAGGAAAAATGGGAGATATGGGAAAACGTCGGCTCTGGCAATTCATCCTTGGCCTGTTGCTTTTGATCGGCCTGTTCGACTTGCTTTACGTGATCATCGACATTCAGGGCGCGATGGAAATGCGAGAGCGAATGCTGGATTTGATGGCCGGCGGGGACGGTGTCGACGGGACCGCGCGAGTCGCCGATCTTGTCCCTCACAAGGTGCTGACGATGGCGACGCTGGCCCTGGGCGGTTTGCTGGTCTGGCGCGGCCTGCACCTGCGATCGGCGCAGGCGCTGCTTGCCTTCATCATTGTGTTCAACTTGCCCGGGTTCACCTTGGTGCAGCTCGGTCTGTCGGTTGAGACGCTGTTCCAGGCCAGCATCGTAATGAACGTGGTCTGGATGATGCCCCTGGTTGCTTTTGCCGCCATGTTCCCGCGCCGCCTGACAACGGAGGATCTTATCGTCGTGCGCAAGCCCCGCGGACGGATCAGAACGATACTGGGGGCTCCGTTTCGATGGTTGCGTGCCAACCTTCTCATGCCGTATGTCGCCGTCATGGCGGCGCTTGTCGCCATTGCATTGAGCGCCGTGGATGACGGCATGCTTCCATTACTGCTTATCCTGACCATGATGTGGCTGGCGGCCAGCTACCTGCGCACCGGCTACCTGGTAGCAGACGCGGATGGCCAGAGGCGTGTGCTGTGGATCGTGAATGGTTTCTCGGTCGCCTTCTGGGTGATGCTGGTCGGAGCCCTGGTGCTTTTCATGATCGCGTTTTCAATTGGCCTCTCGCACGGGTTGGCGGCCGAATTGAACGATGAGCCGGACGCCGAGTTCCTTATTCCTTACTGGTGGCTGTTGGGTGCCGAGTGGCTCTACATTTTCGCCATGCTCGCGATCCTTGCATCGATTGCTGCCGCGACCCTGTACCGCGGTGCGCTCGATCCCGGGCTGGTGCTGCGCCGGACCACCGTTTACGGATTGCTGGGCGTGTGCATGGCCTTTCTGTTTGCGATTCTTGAAAGCATACTGTCTTCTCAAGTTGCGCTTCGTCTCGGTATGCCCGGGTCGACCGGCAGCTGGCTTGCCGGTGGCGTGACGGCGCTGATGATCGCGCCGCTGCATAGCCGGATCAAGCGCCGTACAGACCAGTTCATTGACCGGTTGCTGCCGGCCGGGCAGGGTGATGATATGACCAGCGAGGGTGTGTTGCTGCAACTTGCTCTGGAAGGACATGAGCGACTGTCGTCAAGCAACCCAGGCGTTGCAGGGACTGCGGATTCATTGCTGCAAAAAGTGGCGCAGCGTGCCGCCAACCGCTTCCGTGGAAGGATTGTTAACCTCGCCGACGGCAGTGCCGAGATAGCGCTTCGTGACCGCGAACAGGCCGGCCTGGCCGGTGAGTTTGTGGCAGACGCCTTTGCCGCGGCGGCCGAGGTCATGGAGCTGCCTCCGCTCAAGGTCAAGGCGGAATTGCGTGAGCAGCTCGGATAACAGCAGGCATTGAGCGGGAAAATGGCCTGCTGACGCTGACGGCACCGGCGAGTATGATGGGCTGGTCACGGGCTGGAGCAGGCTGCAATGAAAATTCCCTCAAGGTCCATTCGCAAAGAGCTCGGGTCGATTGTCCTGGCCCTGCTGTTGCTGCCTCTTGTGACCGGCTGCTTGCTGCGCGATGCTCATCGCCAGATCAGTCAGTTGGACAGTGGCTGTGTGATCGCTGGCACGGCTGTTGGTGATAGCGATCAGCCAGGCCCCTATATCGTGGTCGCCTGGACCGATCTGGATGCCGAGGCATCGCTTCGGCCGGTGGATCATTTCGTCATGGATGAAGGCGGTCCATGGGTGTTTGCGCTCGAACCAGGCCGCTACAGGGTGCTGGCCTTTCGCGACATTCAGGGCGATCTGAGTTACCGGCCGGACAATCCACTCAAGGAGTATCGTCAGGGGGAGGCGCTGGATTGTTCTTCCGGCACACAATTGAACGGCATCGATATGGTTATCCATGATCAAGACCGTCCGCGCCGCGCCATGACCATGAACCTGACCCGGGAGCGATTCCAGCAAGGTCATATTGACTATGCGGCCATCGCCAGCCTGGGCCAGGCCACCGCCTATGGCGAGTTGACAACCCTCAGCCATGCGCGCTTTGCCGAAGACAATGCCAGGGACAGCTTGTGGCGACCGCTGGATTTTTTCCTTGCCGGCAACCCCGGCATCTATTTCCTGGAGCCCTATGACGCCGCTCGCGAGCCGGTGCTGTTTGTACATGGCATCAACGGTTCACCTCGGGTTTTCACCGAACTGATCGGGCAGCTTGATTCCAGTCGTTTCCAGCCTTGGTTGTTCTACTACCCGTCGGGCGTCGGCCTGAACGAGAACACTCGTTACCTGACCAACATCATGCTGGAGTTGGAAATCCGCCATGGTGTTCGCCGCTTTCATGTCGTTGGTCACAGCATGGGCGGACTGGTGGCTATGGCTTTCCTGCAGAACCGCCATGACCGGGGTGCGCCGGCCGAGGCTGGTGTCTTTCTGCCGCTTTCGGCGCCCTGGGGCGGACATGCGGCGGCCGGTCGCGCCGTAGATGCTTCCCCGCTTGTCATGCCAGTCTGGCGCGACATGGCCCCCGGCAGCGATTTTCTTGCCAACTTGTTTGGCGTCGATAATGGTGCGCGCCTGCCAGACTCGGTCACCATGCATCTTTTGTTCAGCTATGCCGGTGGTGATTACCTGACCTGGGGTTCGACTGATGGCGTGATATCCCTGGCCAGCTTGCTCAAGCCCGAGGCGCAGGATCTGGCCCAGAGCGTTTACGGCTTTGATACCACCCATATTGGCATCCTCAGCCATCAAGCAGCCATTGAGCGCATCAATCAACTGCTGGCGGAAGCCGCCGGTCAGTAATTATGGGTCTATCCGAATCTCGCAACCTACAGGTGGTCC
>RECK01000345.1 GCA_007694055.1 Wenzhouxiangella sp. | reverse complement strand
CTGCACCAGCGCCGCCCGAAACAGCGGATGATCATCAGCAATCAAAACCCGCGTAGACATAATCCTCGCACAATCTCCACTTTCCCTTTCACCTTTTACCTTTCACCCTTCACCGCCCCTATCACTGCACCGTCCAGCCGCCATCCACCACAATGGCCTGGCCGGTGATGTTGCGCGCTGCCGGGCTGGTCAAAAAGGCACAGATCCCGGCAAGTTCCTCCATGCTGATGAAAACGCCCTTGGGCATGGGCTTGAGCATGATGGTTTCTATGACCTCGTCTTCGCTGATGCCGTGAACCCGGGCCTGGTCGGCGATCTGCTTTTCGACCAGCGGGGTCTTGACGTAGGTCGGACAGACGGTGTTGATGGTGATATCGGTGTCGGCGGTTTCCAGGGCGATGACCTTGGAAAAGCCGATCAGCCCGTGCTTGGCCGCCACGTAGGCGCTCTTGTAGGCGCTGGCGACAAGGGAGTGAATGGAGCCGATGTTGATGATGCGACCGAATTCCTGTTCGCGCATGCCGGGCAGCAGCGCCCGGGTCAGCCGGGCCACGCCAACAAGCATGATCTGAACCAGCTGATCCCATTTTTCCATCGGGAAGTCTTCAAGCCGGGAAACGTGCTGGACCCCGGCATTGTTGATCAGTACATCGACGGGTCCTGCCAACTGCTTGCAGAATGCCGCGATGGCTTCGTCCGAGGTCACGTCCAGCCCGGCGGCCGTGGCCTTGCCGCCGCTGTCGTTGATGACTTTTGCCTTGGCCGCGGCTTCCTCGGCCGACAGGTCAGTCACGATCAGTTCGTGTCCCTGGGCGGCAAGTTCCCGGGCAATGCCGGCGCCGATGCCGCTGCCGGCGCCCGTGACCAGTATGCGTAGCGATTTGTTGCTCATGCTTGTCCTGTGTCGAATATTGAATTACCGCCAGGTTCGCGTTCTGGTATCAGCCAGAAGCCCGCCAGTGTGCAAGGCTATCAGAGTCCCTGGCGACCTGATCTTGTACTTAAGGGCATTCCCGCATGGGCGACAAGGCTGGTAATGTCGCTTGAGCGCAAATCGAATTCAAGGCCAGGCAAACATGTTTGATCGATTCCTGTCAATTTTCCGCCCGCATTCTCACCCACCTTTCCGGGCCCTGTTCCCGCTGCTGTTGCTGGGAGCTGCCCTGCTGAGCGGCTGCGGCAGCGGTGAAGCGCCGCTGGAGGAAGCGCCGGTAGATGAGCCCGGTGAGCCGCTGGCCAGCGCGGTTGCCCAGGCGCGCGCCACGGTGCATCGCGACGGGGATGATCTGCTGACGGCGGGTCTCGGCCTGTCCGGGCTGATGGGGCAGGCGCCGGCCTTGAGTTCAGAGGCCGAGGCCGGGGAACTGCGTCGGCTGGCCATCCACAACGCCTGGAATGCCCTGGCCTCGCTGACCCCGGCCGGCGGTGTGGGTGGTCTGCTGGCTGACCTGCCGACCGTTCCCGGGCGCGAATGGAGTCGTTTTGTCCGTCTCGACGGTGCCGACCAGCCTTTCCGTGTGCTGATCCAGGTGCCAGACAGTTTCGATCCCGAGGCAGCCTGCCTGGTTGCCGGTCCGGCATCGGGCTCGCGCGGCGTTTATGGTGCCATTCCGCTGGTCGCGCCCTGGGCCTTGCCGCGCGGCTGTGCGGTGGTTTACACCGACAAGGGTGCCGGAACGGATTTTCATTTCTACCTGGACGATACGGCGGTTGCCGTCGACGGCCGTCGTGGCCCGGCATCTGACTCGCTGCGCCCGCAGGCGCCACCGCGTCCTGATGATGCGCCGGAAGCGTTGGTTGCCATGCCGCACGCCCATTCCGGTGATCATGTCGAGGCCGACTGGGGCCGCCACGTGCTCGCCTCGATCCGCTTCGGTCTGGCCATACTGGGCGAGGTCTACGAGCGTGAGTTCGATCCGGATTCGGTGCAAGTCATTGCAAGCGGGCTGTCGAACGGGGCCGGCGCCGTGTTGCGGGCCGCCGAGCTGGATGATGAAGGCCTGATCGATGCCGTCGTCGCGGTCATGCCCAACATCAGCCCGCCCAACGCGCCGCACTTGTTCGACTACGCGACCCTGGCCGCCCTTTACCAGCCCTGCCAGCTGGCCGATCTGGAGCGCGTCCGGAACAAGCCGCTCGGCAACCCCATGCTGGCGGCGATCGGTCAGACACGTTGCGAAGCCCTGTACCAGGCCGGTCTGCTCGACGCCGCCGAGGCGGCTGGGGCGCGGGCCGTGCTGGTCGAGGCCGGTTTCGATGACGCAGCGCTGAGCCTGGGCACCGTCAACGTGGCCCTGGACCTGTGGCGCTCGGTTGCCGTGACCTATGCCTCGGCCTACCTGCGCCGCGACCCCTTCAATATGCCCTGTGACTACAAATTCATCGTCACCGATGACGATTCGGTCCAGCGCCAGGCCTGGTGGGCCACCCATTCCGGTATCGCACCCGGCGGCGGTATCGACATCAGTGACGGTCGCGCCGGCGGCGTTGATCCGGTGCTCCCGGGACTTGCGTGCCTGCGCGATCTGTACAAAAGCGAGGACGAGGAGGGCGAGCTGCTGCGTGCCGCGATCGAGGCGACCCGCGCCAGTGCCCGGCTGCCCGATATTCCGGTCTTGCTCGTCCATGGCCGCGTCGATGGGCTGATTCCGGCGGCGTTTTCATCGCGGCCCTACGCGGAACAGGCCCGGGCCAACGGCGCGCGTCTGGCCTACTGGGAAGTCGACCGGGTCCAGCATTTCGATGCCCTGCTGGCGGCACCGGGCCTGGGCCAGCGGCTGGTGCCGATCCTGCCCTTTGGCTGGGCAGGGCTGGATCACATCCAGGCAGTGCTGGACGGCGATGCGGAGCTGGGTGACGACCGCCGCATCGAGCCCGTACCGGCGGCCGCCGGACAGGCGCTGGAGCGGGTCAACCTGGGTCTGGATTAAGCAGCTCGAGGAGTATGGCCTGGAACCGTTCCGGCTCGGTTTCCATCGGGTTGTGGCCGGTCTGGTCGATCAGGCGCAGCGGCAGTTCGGGATAAGCGGCCTGCAGGCGCTCACCGACTTCCAGCGGCACCCAGCGGTCTTCGCTGCCCCAGATCAGCGTGGTCGGGACCATCTGCCAGCCCGTACTTGACAGTTCGGCCTCGGTGCCGAAGCGACGCAGCAGCGCCGGGTAGGTGCCGGGAATGCTGAGCGGGTGGAAGTAGCCCCGAAACTCATCGTCGGTGGGTGCGCGACCGAAGGCCGAGGCCAGCATGTTGCGAATATTGTCCTCGTCGATCAAGCGGTGGGCGGCGATCACCTCCACCCAGCGCCCCAGCGCTGGCACGGCGCCGATCAGGCCCGGACTGAGGCGTCCGCTTCTGTCCCTTGGCTCGGGTGTGCCGGCCACGATGACCAGGTGGCTGCTGCTGTCCGGCTGGTTGGCGGCCAGGGTCGCGGCCACGCTGGCGCCCATGGAGTGCCCGACCCACACGCGCTCTGTTCCCGGCGCGACCTGTTCGACCAGGCCGGATACCAGGGCCGCCCAGGCCAGGCCCGTGCCGCGGCGCTCGCTGTAACCGAACGGGGGCAGATCGACGGCGATGACCGGATAACCGGCCTGTTCCAGGGCGTCCAGGGTCGCATTCCAGGAAAACGTCGAGCCACCGAAGCCGTGCAGAAGGACGACCAGGGGTCGATCAGCCGGTTCGGCCAGCCGGGCCCGGAAATGCAGCCGCGTGCCGTCGATGATTTCAAATTGCGAGTCTGCAAAAGGTTGCTCCGGAATTTGCCCGTCGAGACCGGGCCGCGGCAGCAGCCAGGGCAGCACCAGAACAATGAACCCCAGCAAGGCGAGCAGGCCCAGCAAAACGAAACTCACGACTCTCAGCATGACAGCGGCTTGGTTTTGATCAAGGCGGAACTTTAGCACTGACCGGAAGACCGGAAGTAGCGACCGAGAGAGCCGAGCCACGACCTTCACGGCCGGATCTGTAGCGTCGGCGCATGATATATATCAGGGTATGCGAGCGTGCCGGTGCTTTTTTCATTTTTCATTCAGCGCGGCTTCGCTGTCCTTGCAACCCAAAAGTCTGCGCCGACCTGAATCAGGTCATGATCTTTCGGGTAGCGTTCGTGCATACCGGGATACAGGAGCCTGCAAATGATTTCCATGCGTGCCATGACGGCGATGTCCATCGTGTTGATGCTGGCCGGCTGTGCCGGATTTCCGACCCCGCGCGACGGGCTGACGTTTGACGATGGTCTGACGGCCGATGACCTGCTCGAGCGCACCGTGGCGGCCCACGGTGGTGATCTGCGTGACTACCCGGGTGACTTCAACCTGGCCATGGATGGTGAGTGGGGCCGGGCGATTGTGCGTATTCAGCCGGTCGTCACCGATGTCGGCTACCGGATACGGGCCGAGGAGCGCTTTCGCCCCTCGGAAGGAATCTACGCCCTGCGCCACGAGGGCCCGGACGGGATCAAGACCGTGTTTCGCCAGGGTGATGAGCTTGGCCTCTGGTACAACGGCGAAGCGGACGACGATCCGGTCAGGCGCCGGGCCACGGCGATGACTACCGATGCTTTCCAGATGTTTCATTTCGGGCCATCGTTCCTGCTTGACCGAACCGTGGCGCTTGAGCGACTGGCAGACCGACGTGAACAAGGCACGACGTATCGGCGCATTCTGGCCACCATCCGGCCCGGTTTCGGCGAGGCCGAGCAGGACCAGGTCGTACTCTGGATCCACCCCCGGACCGATCTGACCTGGCGCATGCACATTACCCTGAACGGCTTCGAGACCACCCAGGGTGCGCACGTGGATACGACCTTCCTCGATTACGACGAGGTCGGACGGTTCGTCTTTCCCTCCAGCTTCGTTGAACGGGTGCGCGGTCCGATCCGTATTCGTGCCCACGACTGGTGGATCACGGCCCGGGACCAGGATCGCGGCTGGAGCGGCGCCGATGTTCGCCAGCCTGACTTTGCCGGTTCGGCAGCGGCACCGGCCGGCGCCGCTGGCCAGGAATGAAGGCGCTGGACTGAATCGGGGGCTATCCGAATCTCGCATAGCTCGGGGAACCACCGGGAGTCGAGGTTGATTCCACGCCTCGTACGCTGAGCCGGGCATGGGCTTTTCCTTGTCTAGAAAGATGGCAGCAGCCGCACAAGCATTTGTGCTTTGATTTGAACTGGGTTTTGGCTGTCTGGAGCCGGAAGCGCTTTTGCTTGCTGCCAGTCGGTGCAAAAGAGATTGGAAGGGGTGGAAGATGCACCGGGTGGTACCCGGCCGCTCAGGGCCTGGCTTAGGTTATCGGCCGGGGTGGCTGACTGGCTCTCGGTGGCCCGGGTCCGGTGAGACTATGTCGTTGCCGGCTGCTCGTTCAGTAGCTTTGATCCGGTGGCGCGGATGACTTGGGGAAAGGTTTGCGCCGGACTCCGCAACCCGGCCAGGCCCTGATCGGCCAGATACCACCCGTTGCGAGAGGT
>RECK01000090.1 GCA_007694055.1 Wenzhouxiangella sp. | reverse complement strand
GCGTACTGGTTACCATGATGGCCGCTGGTCTTTTGTTCGGCGCGGGTTCCGGCGTTCAGGCTGCTGACGAACTGGACGAGGGAATCACTGGAGGTGCCCCGGTTTCGACGGCTTTCGTCTCGGTTTTCCGTCCGCAGGTGGGTACTGCGGCGCGTCGCTCGGGCAGAGATGCCCGTTTTTTGAGCACCGAGGGCACTGCATCCTACAATTGCAACAACACGAGCCCGGGCGGTGCACGAATCATCCGCTATCCTTTTTCGGTGCCCGACAGTCGATTGCTGGACTCGGTTCGCGTCTGGGGGGTAAAGGGGGCCAACACACAGCCCCTGACGATGACCGTCTATCGCAGCTGCATGAGTCAGAGCCAGTTTGTACCAACCACCAACGTGCTGGCGGTAGCTGTCCTGAACACCAACCCCGGCCAGTTTGTCCAGTCCCTGAACGTGGGGAACGAATCGCCGCTCAGTCTCGATTGCCGCTACTGGCTTGAGATTCAGTTTGGCGACAGCGCCCAAGCCTGCGCCAGTTCCAATGCGAACCTGCGCATTTTCAAGATGCGCGTTGAATCACTCGCGCCAGCCCCGGATCCGATCTTCCACGATCGGTTTTTGAGTCACGCGGTCCATTGAGGAGATGCCCGTCATGAAGCAGCTGCAGATCGTTTCCTGCGTGGTTGTCGTGTTGACATCTGGGCTATTTCAGGCTTTCGCGCATTCGTCTGAGATGTTTGAGTGGATCACTGATCCGGTCGAGTTGGCCGAACTCGGATTCGAACCAGACGGGCCCGGGGTCCAGCGTCTGGTCCATCTGCCAGATGAGCGATCGCTTGAGGAGCAACTTGCTGACCGAATCGCACGCTTGCCGGGCGATATCGGCGGAGCCAGCGTCCGCTGGGCCAGCGTGCAGGCGACCGACTTCCAGCCGTTGAGTGATGGGGGTACCTATGCCACCATGGGAAACTTCATCTACAGCTGTACTCAGGCCTCGGCCAACAGCTTTGCCGATGCGCCTATCCATTTGGCAGACAGCCGCCGGTTGGCCTATTTTGATGTCTGGACCTTTGACAGCTCTGACACACAAGACGTCAACGTAGACCTGAACAGGGTCTGTCAGTCAGACTCTGCTCCGTTCACTCCGGTTGTGACCCTGCTGGCTACGCGAAGCAGCTCCGGTTCCGGCGGCAATCAGTTTTCCTTCGTCAGCATACCCGGATCAGTTTTCACTCAAAACCAAAGCTGCAGCTACTGGGTGCGAGCCAGATTTGAATCTGGCTGCGATGCCGGAAACAACCTCAGGGTTCAAAAAGCCAGGGTGATCTGGGATTGATCCCTCGGCGCGCCACCGCCCTCAGAAGTGGTAGCGCAAGCGGGTCCAGGCACTCGAGTTTTCCTCGAACTGGCCGTAGAAGCTGTGCTCGTGGCGGCCACCGAACAGGTGGATGCCGGCGTTGAGCTGGAGGCGATCATCGAAGCGGTACTGCACGGTCGGCCGGATGAAGTAGTCTCTAGACGAGGGTGAATAGAAGTTCATGGCGCTGATGACCAGGTTGTCGCGCATCAGGCGCCAGCTCAGGCGCATGGTCAGCAGATGGCGATTCTGGTCAGGGCGTACGGCCGGATCGAATGGCCAGTTGGCTTCGAGGTCGCTGAAGTTCTGCAGCCGCTCCAGGTAGTACTGGGCGCCGACACTGAAGTTGCTTGTCATCTCGCGATCAAAACCGACCAGGAATCGAAATTCCGAGTTGGGTGTGAATGGATCATCCCCTGAGCGGTCGTCTGCCGAGTCGTACCAAGCCGTTTCGATGTTGTACAAGCCACCGGCCAGCGGGCCGCGCAAGCTCGCGCCCAGGGCATTCAGGCGGGCAAAAGTGTAATTGCCGCTGGCCGTGTCAAAGGCGGTCGGCTGGCCAAAAAAGCCACGGTAGCCGTATACCGCCCATTCGCTGGCACCGGTCATGCCGTACAGCCGCAGCGCCAGTTCAGCGTTGGAGACCCGCGTCGAAGGTCGCTCGCCCCGCAGCCGTGGCGGTGCAGCGGCGATCTGGTTGCGACCCGGGTCAAAGTAGGACAGGCGCTCGCCGGTAATATAGGTGTCGGCGTTGAAGCGGGGCGTAATCACGGTGTCCAGGTTGACCCGGTCGCCGAACCAGCTGAGCCGAATCGCATCGCTGGTGCCCTTGAGATACTCGTCGTCGCGGCCGATAAGGAACGAAACCCAGTCCTTGGGAAACAGATCGTTCAGGAACACCAGGTCGCCCGTGCCCCAGGTCAGGATCTGGCGGCCGATACGCACATCGGCGCGTTCCCCGAGCGGAAAGCTGACCCGCGCTTCGCGCAGCTCGACCCGGGGCTCATCGGCCACACCATCGCCGATACCTTCGAGCTTGATGCGCCATTCGGCCTGGTCACCCTGGTAGATGCCTTCGAGCTGCAGTCGCGCCTCACCCAGCGTCCAGTCATCATTGATCACCGGGTTGGACTGCAGCCGGTAACCGGCTGCCGCTTCGACGAAGCCGTGAATTGACAGCGCGGACGGCTCATCACCCCAGGGGTCATCGTCCCAGTCGGCCTGGACCGGGAGGGTCAGGGCCAGGAGGAGGGTCGCTATTGGTAGGTTTTTCATGAGTTTGCGCGTTGATTCGGGGTTCGATTCTCAGGTTTCAGGTTTCAGGTTTCAGCGTTCAGGGAGGGCCTCGATCGGGTTCTTCCTTAACCCTTTAACCTTTTCCCCTGTTCTCATCCTTACCGCTGCAACCATTGTCTTGGCGGGTTGCGCAGGGATCGTTCGGTGAATACCGACTCCGGGATGCCAAGGTCGTAGCTGGCGAAGCGGAACTCGACGATGGTATGACCGCCTTCATCAAGGTCGTCCATGCGCATCATGGTGCCGGTGGGGTAGCCGTCGATTTCTTCGACCTGGAGAACTTGCATGCGGCGGTAAACCCTGCCGTCGGCTTTTTCGTATTCGCTTTTCATCGGCAGGAAAGTGTCGCGGTCGATCCAGGTATTGAAGGCTGCGAACTCGACGCTGCGTGGCTCCCTGGGCGTGGAGCGGACCACGAAATGTTCGTCGCTCATCTCGATCAGTTCGTGAACGTCTTCCTCGGTATGGCGGCCCGATACGTCTTCGTAGTAGATATGGCTGCCGACGAAGCTGGTCCGTACATCACCCGGAGCGATGCGTCGAACCAGGTCCAGGCCGGGAAGGTACAGCCAGCGGTTGTCGTCGTCACCCGGGTTCTTGTGAACCAGAAACACCGTGCCGCGCACGTCGGCCGGCCGGCTGAACACCACCAGGTATTCCTGCCTGCCTTGATCGCCGTTGCGACGCAGCAGGGTGAACTGGCGCACCTGCTCTCGCCCGCGCCCATCGATGATCCGCATCCGCGCCTCGGAGCGCCCATCGGCACCGGCGTAGTAAGCGGCCTGGTTGGCCCGCTCGACGATCTCGCCCACATCCGGGGTTTCAGCGGCCAGCGCCGTGACACCCAGCAGCAGAACCACGACGATCATTCTCATTGCACGCTTCATGATTGCTTGTCTCCAATCAGTTCGAAAAGATTGGAACCACCGAAGTCACCGAAAACGCCGAAATCTAGATTCGGTTTTTCGGTGCTTTCAGTGTTTTCGGTGGTTCCAGAACTTTTCTCCAATAGTTTCCTCGCGTTCTTCGCACCATTGCGCCTTTGCGTGATGCTTTTCGAAACAAAGACATGGAAATCACCGAATACACCGTGACCTCGATTGAGGTTTTCCGTGAATTCAGTATGTTCGGTGCTTCCCGGGTTCTTCATCAACGATTTCCTTGCCCGAAAAACAGGCGCGGTGCCGCCGACAGGATGGCCGGTAGCATCAGCAGGGTGACGATGGCTGAAAGGGCCATGATGCTGGCCAGGAAGATGCCCACGGTGATGTAGGGCATCAGGGTGGCCGCCAACAGCGGCAGGAAACCAAAGGAGATCACCACCGCGTTGCGGGTGATGGCCCGGGCCGGCTCCTCGAACACGTAGTCGAGGGCCTGTTTCCAATCTGCGCCCTCGGCCATTCGAGCACGGAGGCGCTGGATGAAGTGAATCGCGAAGTCCACGCTGAGCCCCAGGCTCAAGGAAGACAGCACGGCGACCGGCATGTCATAGTCCTTGCCGACCAGGCCCATCACACCGTAGATGACCGTGATGGTCAGGGTCAACGGCAGTACGGCCAGGATGCCGAACACGAACGAACGAAACAGCACGATCATCATGATCAGCACGATCGCGAATGCGGACAACAGGGCATAGAGCATGCCGGCGACCATTTCAGCCTGCCAGATCAGGTTGATGTAATTGGAGCCACCCCAGGTCAGGTTCACACCTTCCTGAAGTGGGTTGACGCTGATGAACGCATCGACTGCGTCGACCACCCGCTGCATGTCCTGATTGTCGCCGGAGGGTAGTTGCAGCCAGATCGAGGCCGAGCGGTAGTCGGGGGAGACAAAGTGGAACAGGTCGGTGGGCCGATGCGAGGACTGGAAGCTGAGGATGGCCTGGGCCACGCCGGCGCTGGTGGCGGGAATGCGATAGTCCTCAGGGTTCCCTGAAACCAGCTCACGGTTGATCGTCCGGACCAGGTCGGCCAGCGAGTTCGATTTGCCCACATGCCCGCCTTGTTCCAGGAACTGCTGCAGCTCGGCAATGTAGGCCAGGGCCTCCGGGGTCTGGAAATACAGCGCCTCTGACTGAACGCGCTCGACCATCGCCATCAAGGTTTCCCAGTACTCGGCCTGGTCGACCGCTGCATCGAATAACTGGTCATCAAGAGCGAAGACCAGGTTGTCGAGGGTGGCCGTTGCGTCTTCGGCGCGGGCCTGGTCCAGCATCTGCCGCCAGTCAGCGCGCAGCTCATGCCCCGCAGCTTCTGCCCGGGCCAGGATGGCTTCGGCCTCCGAGTCCAGCTGTTCCCTGACGTCGCGGCGCTCGGCCTGCTCCAGCACCACGTAGGCTTCGTAGGTTCCGGCGAAGTGCTCGTTCAGGACCGAGTCGGCAATGCGAATACGGTGGCTTTCCTTGAACCAGCGAGTCGGATTGTCGTTGATCTGGATCTGGGTAATGCCGTAGCCGGCGACAGCCAGTGCGCCGATAAAAACCAGCAGCAGTGGCCTGGCCTGGCCTGCTGCGAAGCGACCGGTGGCGGACATGAACTCGCAAAGCTTGCAGTCAGCGCCCTTGCCTTGAGCCTGGCGACGCTGAACCCGGCCAACCATTCTGGCAATCGTTGCCGGCTTGAGTGCGGCGACATAGGCCGGAATGAAGGTCAGGGTCAGGACCATGGCCAGCAGGACGCCAAAGGCGATAAACGCGCCGAATACCTGGACCGGAGGAATCGGGGTCAGCGTCAGCGAGGCAAAGCCCACGGTAGTGGTCAGGGCGGTGAAGATGACCGGCTTGTAAAGGCTCTGCATGACCTCGGCCATGACTGCTTTCGGATCATCTTCCGGCCCACAGCGATCGGTGAAACCGGACAGGACGTGAACCGATGCGACCACCGCAATCGGCATCAGGAAGATCGGGATCATCGAGCTCATGATGTGCACGGTGAAGCCGGTACCGATCAAAAGCCCCATGGTGGCAATCACCGTGACCATGGCCAGAATCATCGGTGCCACGACCAGCGGCACGGAGCGGAAGAAAAACAACATGATCAGGAAGATCAGCAGACCGGCCATAGGCGCCGAAATCGCCATCTGCTGAAACATTTCGACCCCGAAGGTGTCCTGGGCGACCGGCTGGCCGGTGATGTGGAACTCGTCGTTCGAGTCCAGCGAGTCGATAACAGCCTGGATCTCGGTCGAAATGCGGTAGCTGTCGTTCTTGTCGAGGATGGGGACGTAAATGCCGGCCGCGCGACCGTCCTCGGATACCAGGGTGCCGTGAAACATGGGCAGGCGCTCGACAGCTGTGCGCACGGCTGTCGCCTGTTCCTGGCTGGTCGGCGGGTCCGGTAGCAGCCAGTCGAAGCTGAGCATGCCCGGCTCGATTTGCTCGACATTGTCGACCGTGGCCAACGACATCAGTTCGCGAGTGACCACGCCCTCGATGGCCTCGATGCCACGGGTCAGCTGGTACAGTGCAGACAGGGAATCCGGATTGAACACGCCCTCCGGGTGATCGCGATTGACCACGCCGACCACGATCATGTCATAGAGGTCGAACAGCTCCTTGATCCGGTTGTGCTCGACCCGGTCGGCCTGGTCAATCGGCAGCATGTTCTCCGGATCGGTGTCGACGGTGATCCTGGGGAACATCAATCCCAGCAGGATAGCCAGTACGGCCACGCCGGCAAAAACCCAGCGACGGTGGTCCATGCTGAACAGGGCGAGTTGGCGGCCCATGGGTGACTCCACTTCAACGTAATTTAGCAAAACCTAATATAATGGCGCGGCAACGTGAAGTCAAGGCCGGCCAGCGGGCTCGGCTCCTGGTGAACGGGCTTGAAGCGAAGGGCCAGCCTGTTGAGCCAGGCTGGCCAATACGGTTTACTCGGGGATTCGCAGTACCTGGCCTGGATAGATCCGGTCCGGATGGTCCAGCATGGGGCGGTTGGCTTCGAAGATTTTCGTGAACTGGCTAGCTTTCCCATAGTGCCGCTGAGCGATGGCACCAAGGGTATCCCCCGACTTGACTGTGTAAAACACAGGCTCGCTCGGCTGGTCGACCTCGATTGCCTCATCGACAGTCTCTACCCCGGCAACATTGCCCAGTGCCAGCAGGATTTTCTCCTTTTCTTCCTGGCTGGTCGCACGTCCGCTGGCCGTGACCTGGCCTGCGGTGTAATCGATATTGACGTCGGCTGCGTTCAGGCCCAGGCTTTCGGTGTGTTCCTTGAGTGCCTCAGGCTCACTCTTGCCGCGACCAAACAGCTTGTTGCCGGCGTCCTTGACGAAGTTGAATACGCTCATGATTTTCCTTGGATTCCATTGAGTTGTCGTGCTGTGTTCGATTACTTTTTGAACAGTCCGCCGAGCAGCGCGCTGCCTGCTGCAGCCAGACCGCCTGCGTTGTTGGCCTGGCCGCCCAGCAGGCTGCCCAGAATCTGGCTCCCTGCCTGGCCGCCTTGCCCTTGCAGAAGACCGCCGAGTGCACCTTGCAGCAAGCCCTGGATATTGCCAGGAGTCGCGCCCCCTTGGTTCTGCGCCTGTTGACCAAGAGCGCCGAGTATGATCGGTGCCAGCAAACCCAGCAGCTTATGAATCTGTCCGGTCTGCAAGCCTGTCTGGCTGGCCAGCTGGGTTTCTGCTGCGCCCTGACGAGCACCGAGAATATGGCCGAGGATCCTTTCTCCGCCACCGATGTTGCCCTGGCGCAGAAATGCCTGGGCCTGGTTGATCAAGCCACCGCCGGCATGGTCCTTGTTGACTGCGTTGGCCAGAGATTCGCAGCCCTGCTTCGACTGACAGTTGTTGGCCATCATGCCCATCAACAAGGGCAGGGCAGCGTTGATGGCGCTGCGAGTCTGCTGAGGTGGTGCGTCGATTTGCTGGCTGATTTCGCCAACGGCCTTGTCATCAAGCGTTGATGACAACAGTGCCAAAAGATCTTTCATGTTCTCTCCCTGTAGCGATAAACCGGGCGGTGGCCAGTCCTCGTTGAGGTCGGTGACTGGCTCGGTGCCATGCCCGGCTCGGAGCCGAGCGGGGCGCGGATTGCAGTTCAGTAGGTAATCATGGGTTCAAGCTTGCTGGCCTGTTCCACCCATTTTGCGACCTGTGACGGCTTGGGCGGTGAGCGAACCAGTTTCTTCTGCTCGTTGATCTCAAGCATGCGCCTGGCCAGGTTATCCGGGTTGCGACGGCGCAATTGCTTGACCGTGTTGCAGTTGGCGGCTTCGAGCAGCTCGGAATACTCCTCGCCGACACCTGAGATTCGCATCAGGTCAGCCATGTTGACCCACTTCAGCAGCCGCACCGTGCTGACCCCGCATTCGGCCGCGATACGACGCGGTCCGCTGCGGCTTGCACCGTTCTGAAGCAGCAGCTTCGTATTCTTGATTCCCATCCTGGCCAGCTTCTCAGCGCGGGCCTTGCCGATGCCTTCAATGTCTTCGATATTGTAATTCACGGATTTTTCTCCCATTCTTTTTTCCAGACCAGTCTTTGGCAGCGAAGCTGGTGTCTGCATGGTTCCGGAATCCGTCTATACAGGGCATAGGCAGCTGAGGCCGCTTCCATGGCTTATATCATCTTCTTTGGTCCGGGAACAAGCGAGCCGATCTTGAATGAAGTGTCGAGGCCTGGAAATTCGTCTAACATTGCCCACTGATGAAATGAAAGAGCATGGAGCATGTCGGACTCGATCCTGGTTGGTAAAGGCGAAAATCAGATCCACCTGAGTGGACGCTATGGCAACCGTCACGGACTGGTCGCCGGTGCAACCGGCACGGGCAAGACGGTGACCTTGCTGGTCCTGGCCGAGGGCTTTTCGCGCATGGGTGTGCCGGTTTTCATGGCCGATGCGAAAGGTGATGTGTCCGGTCTGGCCGCCGCCGGCTCTCCACACCGGCGCATTGATGAGCGCGTGGAAACCATTCAGATCGATGATTATCGGCAGGAGCCCAACCCGGTTGTTTTCTGGGACCTTTGGGGCAAGTTGGGCCATCCGGTAAGGGCAACCATTACCGAAATCGGTCCTACCTTGCTGGCCCGAATGCTGGATTTGAACGATACCCAGGAAGGTGTTTTGCAGGTGGTTTTTCGGGTCGCCGATGAAGCGGGGCTGCTGCTGCTGGACCTGAAGGATCTGCGCGCATTGCTGAATCATGTGGCTGACAATCGCGCTACGGTCAGCGCCCAGTTTGGCCTGGTCAATACGGCCAGTATTGGTGCCATTCAAAGACGCTTGCTGGCACTGGAGGCCGATGGCGGCGAGCATTTCTTTGCCGAGCCGGCATTGCAGCTTGAAGACCTGATGCGTACCGACCTGTCCGGGCGCGGCATCATCAATGTGTTGTCGGCCGAGAACCTCATCACCCGGCCGAGGCTGTATTCGACCTTTTTGCTGTGGCTGCTCTCCGAGCTGTTCGAACAGCTGCCCGAGGTGGGTGACCAGGATCGTCCGAAACTGGTCTTCTTTTTTGACGAGGCGCACCTGCTGTTCGGCGATTGTCCCCCGGCACTGCGGCGCCGGGTAGAGCAGGTTGTGCGCCTGATCCGGTCCAAAGGCGTGGGCGTGTATTTCTGCTCCCAGAACCCCGATGACATACCCAATGAAATTCTTGGCCAGTTGGGTAATCGGGTGCAGCATGCCCTGCGCGCCTTCACCCCGCGTGACCAAAAGGCCGTTCGGGCGGCGGCAGAAACCTTTGTCCCCAATCCGGCCATCAATGTGCAGGAAAAGATCACGACACTGGGTGTGGGCGAGGCGCTGGTTTCGATGTTGGGCGACAAGGGCATTCCTCAGCCGGTCGATGCCGCCCTGATCTCGCCGCCGCGCTGCCGGATGGGTCCATTGACGGACCAAGAGCGTGCCCAGGTTCGGGCACGCAGCCCGGTAGGCTCGAAGTATGACCAGACCCTGGACCGTGAGTCAGCCTACGAAATGTTGAAGGCGGAGGCGGAAGCAGCGGCAAAAGCGGCCGAGCAAGAGGCCGAGCGATTGGCTGCCGAAAAAGAGGCCCAGGCAGCCAGCCGCCAGAAGACGCCGCGCCGCAGCAACCGGCAGGGCACCGGCGAGGCGTTTATCAAGTCTACCGTTCGCACCATAGGCAACAGTCTGGGCAGGGAGATTTCGCGCAACCTGATGGGGGTGCTTTTCGGCAAGAGGTAGGCGCCAGGCTAAAAGCGGTAAGTCAAGCGAGCGTAGACATCCTGGTCGCGGCGTGTATGCTCCTGGCCTGCCGGGAGCTCAAGCTCGACTCGCCAGCGGTAGCGGATCTCCACTGACAGGTCGCGATTCGGACGCCACTGGTAGCGCAGCTCGGCCAGTTCATCGTTGTTGCGGTAGTCATTCGAGATCAGCCAGCCGCCCTGCGCCCTGCCGTAAACTGCGCCCAGGTGATGACCGGGCCGAATGTCCATCAGGTTGAGGCTGGCCTGCCAGGCGCTGCCGCCAACTGAGGAATCTCCACTAAGGCCCACGGCCTGGCGTTGCGGACGGTTCAGGGCCTGGCCAATTTCACCGGCTGCCACCAGGCGCAGGCCGTTGTCGCCCAGCGGCCATGCCGCGGCGGACTTGGCCGTGATGGTGAGGTAGTCATCGCGTTCAGGTTGATCGATGCCGTCAACCGCGAGGCTCGCCGGCATCCAGGTCAGGCCGAGCATGCGCATGATGAATGGTCCCGGATGGTCGGTAGCCTCCACTGCTGCAAACAGGCTGGCGCGTGATGAGCTTGCGCTGAAGTCGATGGGGCCGCGAATGGTGTTGCCTGTACCCCGTGGGCTGTTGACCTGGCTGATCAGGTGTGCCCGCCAGGAACTGGTCAGCTTGCCCTGCCAGTGCAGCCCGTCGGTCCAGCCGATGCCGAAATTGGAGGCATCGTTTCGGTCCAGGCTCTTGCCGGGCACGATTGGCAGGGTGAAGCCGGTGACGAAGCGTCCGACGCGAAGCTGCCAGTCGTCCGACTGGTAAACCAGGTGCAGCTCGTCGAGGGTGGTATCGCCGGGAACGACGCCGGTTCCGCTGGGTCGGTATCGTCTCAGGTAGGCATCGAATCTGTCCTGGTCGCTGGCGTAGCTGCCGGCCACTCGGGCACGCAGCTGCCAGTTGCTCCCAACGTCGCCAATCAGGCGTACCCGCAACCTTGCCCGGGCATGGGTGTTTTCAATCTGCTCCCGGTTCCGGGTGTCACGACGGTTGGCCAGCAGTCCAATGCGAATATCGCCTTCGAGCCGCCAATCCGCCAAGTCCGTGCCTTCGGCCCTGGCGTCCTGGCAGGTCCCTGCGAGCAGAAAAACGAGGCCGGCTACCGCACTATAATTCCGGCCCATGAACTGGATTACCCTTCTGCTGCTGGTCGTTTTCCTGGTGCACCTGGTGGTGTTCATCATTCTGGGTCTGCGCCGTCGCCAGCTTTACTACTTGTCGGTCATCGTTACATTCAGCCTGCTCTGTGCGGCCATGATGTTTGTGCTGTGGTGGCCCGAGTTGAGCGTTGGCGAGGTGCCGGTGCATGCACTGCTGCGCCGGGCCGGCTGGATGGCGGCCAGCGTTTCAATTGTCTGGACAGCGGTGCGGTTGGTGAATCGCTTGCGGGGTCAGTCCGGGCGGCAGAATTGCTCGTAAAGTTCGGCCATGATGGCTTTCACTTCAGCGCTGGCCAGCGAGTAATAGATGGTCTGCTGTTCGCGTCGGGTCTGAACCAGGCCGCTGTTGCGCAGCACCGCCAGATGCTGGGAGAGCGCGGACTGGCTGAGCGGAAGATGCTGGTTGAGTTCGCTGACCGACAACTCGGCGTCAAGCAGATGGCACAGGATCATGAGCCTGTGCGGGTTGGCCATCAGCTTGAGGAATTGCGCGGCCTGATCGGCGTGACGCTCCATCTCATCCGGAGGCGGATGAGGACGGCATCCAGGGTTTCGAACTAATTGATCCATCCTCCTATTATGTTTCAAACTTAAACAAATTGCATCTTTTTGACCGCAATGCCCGTCCGAATGGCCCGCATCCGGGCTCCGGGGCACTGCTGAACCTGGACGCTGGGGCTACAATAGAAGGCTTTCACGATCAGTTTTGCTTGCCATGAGCCAGACCGCCGAAAATCTTTCCCACGCCACGGGACAAGCCGCAGGGGCCCCGCTGCGTTTCATCACCGCGGCCAGCCTTTTCGATGGCCACGATGCCGCGATCAACCTGATGCGCCGCCTGATCCAGGCCGAGGGCTGCGAGGTCGTGCACCTGGGGCATAACCGCTCTGTGGCCGACATTGTCCGGGCAGCGATCTGCGAGGATGCCGATGGTATAGCCATCAGCTCATACCAGGGCGGACACAACGAGTTCTTCAAATACATGGTCGACATGCTGGCAGAGCAGGGTGCTTCCCACATCCAGGTGTTCGGCGGCGGCGGTGGAACGATTACGCCGGAGGAAATCAAGGCCCTGCAGGCCCAGGGGGTCAATCGCATCTATCACCCGGAAGACGGAATGAAGATGGGGTTGAAGGACATGATCCAGGACCTGGTGGCGCGGACGCGGGAAGCGCGCGTGGCGCGCTCGGTTTCCGGTTTTCGGTTTCCGGTTTCCGGACAGGATAAAAGTGGGCAGATTGCGGCCAACATTTCGGCTATCGAGAGCGGAGCGATTTCCGAACATGAGCTGGCCCAGGTTCGCAAGGCGGCCGCCGAGGCAAGAAACGTTCCGATCGTCGGACTGACCGGAACCGGCGGGGCGGGCAAGTCCTCGGTGACCGACGAGTTGCTCAATCGGTTCCTGCACTACTTCCCCGAGATGCGAATTGCAGTGCTGGCGGTGGATCCGACCCGGCGGCGCACTGGAGGTGCCCTGCTGGGGGACCGCATTCGCATGAACACGCTGCGTTCGGAGCGGGTCTTCATGCGCTCCATGGCCACCCGGAGCCAGCATCGGGCCGTATCCGGGATGGTCTCCGACAGCCTGGCCTTCCTCAAGACCTGCGACTTCGACCTGATCATCCTGGAAACCGCCGGTATCGGGCAGTCGGATTCCGAGGTGGTCGACCTGGTTGATTTCCCAGCCTATGTCATGACCTCGGACTACGGTGCGGCCAGCCAGCTGGAGAAGATCGACATGCTGGATTTTGCCGAGCTGGTGGTGCTGAACAAGTTCGACCGCCAGGGCTCCATGGATGCCCTGCGCGACGTGCGCAAGCAGTGGAAGCGCAACCGCCTGGCGTTTCAGCTGGCCGATGAGGATGTGCCGGTGTATCCGACCATTGCCTCGCAGTTCAATGATCCCGGGGTGACCTGGATGTTTGGAAATCTTTGCCGCTTGTTGCGACAAAGGGGAGAGGGGGAAGAGGAAACGGGTTCAGGTTTCAGGTTTCAGGTTTCAGGTGATTCAGTGCCGCGTTGTAACTTCGAGCCACAGCTTGACCTTGTGGATCGGGAGCCGACGCCGTCGGTGTTGATTCCGGGCAAACGGGTGCGTTACCTGGCCGAGATTGCCGAGCAGGGTCGCGGTATCAACGAAGATGTCCTCAAGTGGGCCGAAGAGGCCCGCCGCGCCCAGCACTACCATGAAGTCCTGCGTGAACTCGAAGCTCCAAACCTGCCTTCCCCACTCGACCTGCCCGAAACCGGCCGGAAACCGGAAACCGGAAATCGGAAGCCGTCCAACACCGAAGCTTCCAACGCCGCAGTCGTTGATGTTCTCCTCCAACGCTACGCCGAAGCCATAAAATCCATCCCCGAACACGCCCGCGAGCTGCTGAAAAGCTGGCCTTCCCTCAAGGCCTCGGTCGAAGCGCCCGAGTACAGCTACCAGGTGCGCGGCA
Organism: Wenzhouxiangella sp.; assembly: GCA_007694055.1. GTDB lineage: Bacteria > Pseudomonadota > Gammaproteobacteria > Xanthomonadales > Wenzhouxiangellaceae > Wenzhouxiangella. Next base: position 10,230 of record RECK01000090.1, on the reverse strand, counting down.
GGACCATCACGGGGTCCAACTATCGCGAGTCGCTCTCGAGGCTGCAGATTCCCAAGATTGCGGCACCGCAGACCGCCGACTGGGGGGACCAGCTGGTGTTTCTGATGAAGGAAAACCTGCCCGGGCACTATCCCTACACGGGCGGCGTCTACCCGTATCGCCGAACCAATGAAGACCCGATCCGCATGTTTGCCGGGGAAGGTACGCCCGAGCGGACCAACCGGCGCTTTCATTATGTCTCGGAAGGTCAGCCGGCCAAGCGCCTGTCGACTGCCTTCGACTCGGTCACCCTGTACGGCGAAGACCCGCACGAGCGGCCGGATATTTACGGCAAGGTCGGTAACTCGGGCGTATCGATTGCGACCCTGGACGACATGAAAAAGCTCTATTCCGGCTTCGATCTTTCCGACCCCACAACCTCGGTGTCGATGACCATCAACGGCCCGGCGCCGATGCTGATGGCCATGTTCATGAACACCGCGATCGATCAGCAGGTCGAAAAGCATCTCAAGGAATCCGGTGGCTGGGAGCAGGCGGCGAGAAAACGCGCCGACCTGCTCGGCAACAATCCGCCCGAGTACACCGGCACGCTGCCGAAATCCAACGACGGCCTGGGACTTGGCCTGCTCGGTGTCACCGGTGACCAACTGATTGATCGCGAAACCTACGAGAAGATCAAGGCCGACACCCTGAAAGTCGTGCGCGGCACGGTCCAGGCCGACATTCTGAAAGAAGACCAGGCCCAGAACACCTGTATTTTTTCCACCGAGTTTGCCCTGCACATGATGGGCGATATCCAGCAGTACTTCATCGACAACGAGGTCAGGAATTTCTACTCGGTCTCGATTTCCGGCTACCACATTGCCGAGGCCGGGGCCAACCCGATCAGCCAGCTCGCCTTTACCCTGTCCAACGGCTTCACCATCGTCGAGTACTACCTGGCCCGGGGCATGGACATCAACAAGTTCGCGCCTAACCTGTCGTTTTTCTTCTCCAACGGCATGGATCCGGAGTACACCGTCATCGGCCGGGTTGCACGCCGGATCTGGGCCCGGGCCATGCGCGAGCGTTATGGTGCCGACAAGCGCTCTCAGATGATGAAGTATCACATCCAGACCTCGGGCCGCTCATTGCACGCCCAGGAAATCCAGTTCAACGATATCCGCACCACCTTGCAGGCCCTGTACGCCATCTTCGACAACTGCAACAGCCTGCATACCAATGCCTACGACGAGGCCATCACCACGCCTACAGAGGAGTCGGTGCGTCGGGCCGTGGCCATCCAGATGATCATCAACAAGGAGCTGGGCCTGAACTTCTGCGAGAACCCCTGGCAGGGCAGCTTTATCGTCGATCAGCTGACCGACCTGGTCGAAGAGGCTGTCTACCAGGAGTTCGAACGCATCTCCGAGCGCGGCGGCGTGCTCGGCGCCATGGACACCATGTACCAGCGCGGCAAGATCCAGGAAGAGTCTCTCTACTACGAACACAAGAAGCACGACGGCTCACTGCCGCTGATCGGCGTCAACACCTTCCTGCCGGACCAGAATAATGAGCAGGAAGGCGGCGAGATCGAACTGGCCCGTTCCACCGAGGAAGAAAAGCAGCAGCAGGTCAGAAACGTGCGCGCCTTCAACGCCCGCAACACCGAACATGCCCAGGCGGTGCTCAAGAGCCTGCAGGAGGTTGCCCGCCGGCGCGGCAATACCTTCGAGGCGCTGATGGAGGCGGTCAAGCGTTGCTCGCTTGGCGAGATTTCGCACTCGCTCTATGAAGTCGGCGGCGAGTATCGACGGAATATGTGAGGGGGAAGAAGGAAGAGTGCAGGCGGAAGATCAATGGGCGAATTGAATTTCAGGACATTGTTTTCGGCGTTGAATGCCAGCGGTTGTCGATATGTGATCGTTGGTGGTTTGGCGGTGATTTTGCATGGTCATGCTCGTTTGACTACCGATACCGACCTGGTCGTGGACCTGGCTGCTGGTGAATTGTCCGACTTTCTCGATGTGCTGGGCGGTCTTGGGTTCAAGCCGAGAGTGCCAGTCAAGCTTCACGATTTTGCTGATGCCGAGAAGCGCAGCTATTGGCAGCGGGAGAAGGGTATGCAGGTCTTTTCCTTGTTTCATCCCGAACAGTCGCGCTGGGTGATCGACCTTTTTGTCAACTCGCCCCTGGATTTTTCTCGGCTCGTCGAGTGCTCGGTGATCAAACAGATCGAGAGTGTTGATGTGCGCGTGGCCTCGGTCGACGATCTGATTGAGATGAAGCGCATGGCCGGGCGAGAGATCGATCGAACGGATATTCAATGGCTGGAACAGATCAAGGAAGTGGTCGGTGAGTACCGGGTCTGATGACAGGAATAATCCCTGGACCTTTGAAGGTGCCGCGTATGCTCAGCTGGTCCATTCAGTGCGGCATTCCACTGCCACTGAGCGGATCAAGGCCCTTGAGGAGATGCTGGTACTGGCGGAGTCAACCGGTGCCTTGGCGCGAACAAGGGCACGAGAAGCGGCCTATTGGCAGCAGCTTTGGTCTTCGGTCGGCTCGATTCGCTGATCCAGCCTGGTTGCCGCAGCCACCTGCTTGCCGGCTGATCGATTTGACCAGTCCTTCCGGTGGCATGCCCTGGTCCTGGAGACAAGGCAGCACAAGCTTGTGACAGCCTGCACCCTGGCCTGCTATGCTCCGGGTTCCAGGAAAAGAGGGTTCCATGGATACTCTGCAGCTGCTGATCAGCGGTATTGCCAACGGCTGTATCTACGGCCTGATTGCACTTGGCTTCGTTTTGATTTACAAGGCCTCCGAGTCGGTCAACTTTGCCCAGGGCGACATGATGATCCTGGGTGCCTTCCTGGCCATTGCCCTGATCAACACCAATCAGGCCGATCTGCCGTTCCTGCTCGGCCTGGCCATTGCCGGCATCAGCCTTGGCGTGTTCGGCTACCTGCTTGATGCGCTGCTGCTGCGACGGGTGTTCGGCCAGCCGCAGTTGACCATGGTGGTTCTGACCATTGCGCTGGGCTTCGTGCTGCGCTTTATCATCGGTGCCATCTGGGGGCACGACCCGGTTGGGCTGGAAACGCCGATGTCCGGGCAACGTATGAGCGTCGGGGCCCTGACTATCCCTGTTGTCGATGCGGTCATCATCGTCGCCACGGTTTTCCTGGTGGCCATCCTGTGGCTGTTTTTCGCCCGCACGCGCTTAGGGTTGGCCATGCAGGCCAGCAGCCAGAACCAGATGGCGGCCTACTACATGGGTATTCCGGTCAAGCGCGTAGTCTCCCTGGTCTGGGCGCTGTCGGGCATCGTGGCTGCCATTGCCGGGGTGCTGTTTGCGGCCAAGGGCGCGGTCGAGCCGGCCGCCGGGCTGGTGTTCGGCATCAAGGCCTTTGCCGCGGCCGTGATCGGCGGGCTGGGTTCGTTGCCTGGCGCTCTGGCCGGCGGCTTGCTGATCGGTGTGATGGAGCCGTTTGCCGCTCGCCACTTGCCCAGCCACGTGGCCCAGGTTTCACCCTATGCGCTGATGCTGCTGGTGCTGATTCTCAGGCCCAGCGGCTTGTTCGCCCAGGCCCGGCAGAAAAAAGTATGAAGCCGCGTTTCAAGACCAGCTATGACGCCGATATCGACCGCTTCCAGGGTCGCTGGCACCGCGCCCAGTACCTGATCCTGGTCGCCCTGGCGCTGCTGGCGCCGTGGGTCCTGGGCAGCTATTACGTCGGCGAGCTCAGCTCGGTGCTGGTCTGGTCGCTGGCCGGCATGGGCGTGATGCTGCTGGTCGGGCATACCGGCCAGGTCAGCCTTGGACATGCCGCCTTCATGGCCATCGGCGCCTTTACCCACCTGGCCCTGATGCTGCGCGGCTGGCCGTTTCTGCCGGCGCTGCTGGCAGCTACCCTGGCCAGCGGCATCAGCGGTGCGCTGCTGGCCCGGCCCATTCTTCGTCTCAGTGGCATTTACCTGGCCATTGCTACCCTGGCCCTGGGCATCCTGGTCGAGGATCTGGCCATCGTCGCCGAGCCGGTGACCGGCGGCGTACGCGGACTGGTCGCCCCGCCGATCGAGCTGTTCGGTTTCACCATTGATCGTCACGGCACGCCGGTCGCCTTTTACTATCTGTGCCTGAGCATCGTGATCCTGGTCACCCTGGCCTATGCCAACCTGCTGCGCTCGCCGACCGGGCGCGCCTTCATTGCCGTTCGCGACAGCGAGATCTCGGCGAAAGCACTGGGGGTGAACATCCCCCGCACCAAGACCCTGGCCTTTGCCCTGTCTTGCGCGATCACCGGCCTGGCCGGCGCGCTCTATGCCCACCTGGTCCAGGCGGTCAACTTCGAGAGCTTTCTGGTGATCATCTCGATCGCCCTTCTGCTGCAGGTCATCGTCGGCGGCCTGGGGTCGATCCATGGCGCCTTCTTCGGCGCGATCATCATCGTGGTGCTGCCGCAGGGTATTTCCATTGGCCGCGACCTGCTTGGCGATATCGGTATCCGCGTGGCCGCTTTTCCGGGTCTGGACATGGCGGTGTTTGCCATGATCATCATCGCGTTGATGGTGCTGGAGCCGCGCGGGCTGTACGGGGTGTGGCTAAGGGTGCGGACCTGGCTTGAACTGTTCCCGCTCTATCGCAAGGGCATGTTCCGGCGCGCGCGCAGCTATCTGAAAACGGAACGCCTGAAATGAGAAGAAAAAAACTGGAACCACCGAAAGCACCGAAGGCACCGAAGGGTGATGGAAAAGTGATGTTTTTTCCTTTTATCCCAAGCCAAGGAGTTGTCGGTATCTCTGTGTCCAAAACGACGGACATTCGGTGTCTTCAGCCCAAGCAACGCAGGCCGTGCGGTTTGCGCGCTCAGCCAGGCCACGATCTGGCAAATACCCCCCGCCGCGAAGGTTTGGCGGGGATCGTACATGTGGAGGGAGCTCCGGCCTTTTCCAGTGCTTTTCCCTTCTCTCCCTCTTCCCCTCTTCCCCTCTCCCTGGCACCGCCATGAGTCTCCTCGAAGTCAACAGCGTCAGCCTGTCCTTCGGTGGCATTCGCGCCATCGATGGGGTCAGTTTCCGGGTCGAGCCGGGCGAGGTGTTCACGATCGTCGGGCCCAACGGCGCCGGCAAGTCCTCGCTGTTCAACCTGATCAGTCGCTTCTACCCGCCGGGCAGCGGTGCTATCCACTTTGACGGCCAGGACCTGCTTGCCCGCCGCGCCGACGAGATCATCGGTCTGGGCATTGCGCGCACGTTTCAGAACATCGAGTTGTTCGATCACGCCACCGTGCTCGACAACCTCCTGATCGGTCGCCACAGCCGGCGCAAGACCCACTGGCTGGAGGATCTGCTGTTCCTGCCCCGGGTCAGACGCGAGGAGCGGGCCCATCGCAAGGCGGTGGAAGAGGTGATCGATTTCCTCGAGCTGGCCGCCTACCGTGACCGCATGATCCAGGGTCTGCCCTATGGCGTGCGCAAGGTGGTCGAGATTGCCCAGGCGCTGGTTTCCCAGCCGCGGCTGCTGTTGCTGGATGAGCCGGCCGCGGGCCTGAGCGTGGAGGAGACCGAAAACATGGCCTGGTGGATCGAGGACATGCAGAAGGACCTGGGCCTGACCATCATCATGGTCGAGCACGATATGGGCCTGGTCAGCCAGGTCTCCGACCGGGTGCTGGCCATTGCCGAGGGCAAACCGCTGGCCGAGGGTACGCCGGCCGAAATCCAGGCCCATCCCGAGGTAATTCGAGCCTGGCTGGGCGGGGTGGACGAATCGTGACCCCCTTGCTGACCGTGCACAACCTGGAAACCAGCTACGGTCCGGTGATGGCGCTGCGCGGGGTATCGCTGAGTGTTCCCGAGGGCAGCATCGTGACCGTGCTGGGCAGCAACGGCGCCGGCAAGACCACCTTGATGCGCACCCTCTCCGGCGTGCTGGTGCCGCGCAAGGGCAGCGTGCGCTACCGCAGCAAGCGCATCGACGGCCTGGAGCCCGACCGGCTGGTGGGCGAGGGTATTGTCCATGTGCCGGAAGGTCGCGAGGTGTTTCCGTTCATGAGCGTGATCGAAAACCTGCGCATGGGAGCCTACACCCGGCGCGATCGATCAGCGCTCGGTGGCGACCTGGACATGGTCCATGAGTATTTCCCGGTGCTGGCAAAGCGCCGCGACCAGGAGGCCGGCACCCTGTCCGGCGGCGAGCAGCAGATGCTGGCCATCGCCCGCGGGCTGATGGCAAAACCCAGCCTGATGCTGCTCGATGAGCCTTCGCTGGGACTGTCACCGGTGCTGGTCGGCGAGATCTTCGGCATCATCCGGCGTCTGAACCAGGAGCAGGGGCTGACCATCATCCTGGTCGAACAGAATGCGCGCGCGGCACTGGAAGTGGCCGACCACGGGTACGTGCTCGAGGTCGGCAGAATCGTGATGGACGACAAGGCCGAGCGCCTGCTTGCCTCGGATGACATCCGCGAGTTCTACCTGGGCAAGGCCGTTGACGGCAGTCGAGGCCGCCGGCGCTGGCGCAAACGCAAATCGTGGCGGTGAGAAAAACATGGGAACCACCGAAGACACCGATAGAGAGCGAAGAGAAATTGAAGAGTCTTTTTCGTAAAGTTGTTGTGGCATCTCCCCAGTCGACTTGTCCTGCAAGCCTTTTCCTCGGTGATTTCAGCTCAAGCGACGCAGACCGTGTGGTTTGCGCCCAGCGCAAGAAGCGCGGACGGAGTGCTGTCGGGCGTGACTTCGGTGGTTCCAAAATCAGGCCATCAGGATGACGGAAACCATCGAAATCGGCGGCTGTGACACCCTGGCCAAGCTGTGGCGCCAGGTCTGCCATGAGCGCGGTACAGCGATCGCTCATCGCGAGAAGAAGCTGGGCATCTGGCAAAGTCACTCCTGGCAGGACTGGTTCGAGGGCGCCCGGGCCTTGGGCCTGGGCCTGATGGAACTGGGCCTGGAGCGCGGGCAGGTGGTGTCGGTGCTCAGCGAGGACCGGCTGGAGTGGCTGTACGCCGACCTGGGCATAGTTGCGGCCGGCGGTATCACCAACGGTATCTACACCACCGACAGTGCGCGCCAGCTGGCCTACCTGGTCAACGACAGCGAGTCGGCCTTTCTGCTGGTCGAGAACGATGAGCAGCTCGACAAGTACCTGGAAGCACGCGAGGCCATGACAAGCGTCAAAAAGGTCATCGTGTTCGATCGCAAGGGCCTGCGTGATTTCAGTGATCCCGACGTGATGTTTCTCGACGAGCTGCTCGCGCTGGGCCGAGCCGCTGCCGACGGCGAGCGCCGCTTCGATCAGCGCATCGATGCCGGCAGTGGCGAAGAAGTGCGCATGCTGATCTATACCTCGGGTACCACCGGGCAACCCAAGGGTGCAATGATCAGTCACCGCAACGTGCTGTTCATGCTCGATCGCGGTGATCGGGTGCTTGATGTGCACGAGCACGACGAGCAACTGTGCTTTCTGCCCCTGAGTCACATTCTCGAACGCCTGATCTCGGTCGAGCTGCCGATTTACAAGGGCGTTCGGGTCAACTTTGCCGAAAGCCCCGAGACCGTGTTCGACAACCTGCGCGAGATTTCCCCGCATGCCTTCACCGCCGTGCCCAGGCTGTGGGAAAAGCTCTACAGCGTGATCAGCGACCAGCGTCGCGAGGCCACCGCCGTGGGCCGCTGGGCCTTTGACCGGGCAATGCGGGCCGGTCACGATTTTCATGCCGCCGCCCGGCCGGGCGCCTGGCTGCGCCTGCGCCATGCCTTCTGGGACCTGCTGGTGCTGAAAAACCTGCGCGACCTCATCGGCATGCGCCGCATCCGCCGCGCCACCACCGGTGCCGCCCCGATCGCGCCAGAGCTGATCCGCTGGTTCAACGCCCTGGGCGTGCCGCTGTACGAGGGTTACGGCATGACCGAGACCACCGGCATCATTTCGGTCAACACACCTGACAGGTACCGGATCGGCTCGGTCGGCACTCCCTTGCCCGATACCGAGGTACGCATCGCCGATGATGGCGAGATCCTGGTACGCGGCCGCCACGTGTTCGAGGGCTACTGGAAGCGCCCCGAAAAGACCGGTGAAGACATCAGGGACGGCTGGCTGCATACCGGCGACAGCGGCCGCCTGGACGATGGCATGCTGACCATCACCGGCCGCATCAAGGACATCATCATCACCGCCGGTGGCAAGAACATTGCCCCGGCCGAGATGGAAAGCCGACTGAAGTTCTCGCCCTATGTTGCCGATGCCGTGATCATCGGCGACAAGCGCAAGTACCTGACCTGCCTGATCATGATCGACCGCGACAACGTCGAGACCTGGGCCCAGCGCCACCAGGTGCCGTTTTCCGATTACCGCTCCCTGTGCCGGGCCGAGGCCGTGCGGGAACTGATCGGCGGGGTGGTGGCCGAGGTCAACCGCGAGTTCGCCCGGGTCGAGCAGATCAAGGATTTCCGTTTGATCGACGTGCTGCTGAGCGCCGACGACGAGGAACTGACCGCTACCATGAAACTCAAGCGAGCCCAGGTCGAAAGCAAGTACAGTGAACTGATTGACTCGATGTATTGAGGCAGGCTGGGTTCGGCTATTAGAAGATTATTGGAACCACCGAAGACATCGAAAGGAGAAGGGGAGAAGGGGAGAAGGGGAGAAGGGGAGAAAAGGTACAAGGCGCAAGGCGCAAGGTGGTGTCGCTGGACTTCAAGTAAATGAATTTCGGTGTCTTCGGTGTCTTCGGTGGTTCAAGGTTTTAAAAGCGATAGTGAATACAGGAAACGGAATCGTTTCCAAAAGGAGAGCATGATGAAGGTAGCGCGGGTTTTGCTGATGTTTGCCCTGGTGTCGGGTCTGACGGCTTGTGGCGACAGCGGGGATGATGCGTCCACGGTGCGGGGGGTGACCGACAGTGAAATTCGATTCGGTGGCGCGCATGACCTGTCCGGCGTTTTTGCTGCCGTGTCGAACCCGGCCCTGAACGGCGCCAACCTGCGTATCGCCGAGGTCAACGAGGCCGGGGGCGTGCATGGTCGGCGCATTCGCTACATCGTCGAGGACCACGGCTACCAGGTGCCGCGTGCTGCCCAGGCTGCCAACAAGCTGGTGACCCGCGATGAAGTCTTCGGCAAGTTGCTGACCCTGGGTACGCCGCACAACCTGGCTGCATTCCCGATCATGGACCGCCACGATGTGCCCAGCCTGTTTCCCCTGACCCCGGCCCGGCCGATGCTGGAGACCGGCGACTTCTCGCGCCGATTCAGTCTCAGCGCTTCCTACTACGACAACGTCGGCAATGCCATCGACTGGCTGTTCGAGCGCGAAGGCTTCGAGCGGATCTGCGTGATGTACATCCCGTCGGACTTCGGTGAGGAAATACATCAGGCTGCTCGAGATGCCGCCGAGCGCCATGACGGGCTGAGCCTGGTGTCGGCAACTTCGCATCGGCCGGATGAGAGCAATTTCTCCGGCACCCTGTCGCGCAAGCGCGCCGGCAACTGCGATCTGCTGGTCCTGGGCCTGGCCGTGCGTGCCACCGTCGCCGTGGCCTCAAGTGTGCGCGACATGAACTGGGACGGCGTGGAGCTGCTGGCATCCACGGCCGCATTTCATGCAGCCGTCTCCTCGGCCCCGGGTGGCGCGACCGAGGGCATGTGGGCAGCCTCGGCTGGTCCCGATATCCAGACCCTTCGCGATCGCCCCGAATCAGCCGCCTTCATCGAAGCCTATCGCCAGGCATACGGAAGCAATCCCGATGCCATGGCTCAGACCGGCTACAGCGTCGCCCACGCCCTGGTTCTCGCCCTGGAAAAGGCTGGCCGTGACCTGACCGTCGACACACTGGTTGCCGCCCTTGAATCACTGGACTATATCGACCCGGTATCCGGCATCCATGTCCGCATGGGCCCCGACGATCACATCCTGCTCGGCGATACCTGGATCACCCGGGTGCGTGGCGGGATATGGGAGACCGAGGCGGTGATCGAGATGAGGTAGCGTTCGTTGATCGTGGCCACGGCCAGGGAGATTCCGACGTACTCAAGGGTCTGATGGGGTCGACACTGACCGCGAGCACATTAAAGACCACTTTGGGTTTATCCAAATCTCGCAACAATTGGCAGGCCCGTCGGGGACCGAGTCAATTCCACGCCTCTTAGCGAGTAGTCGCGACTTTGGGAAAAAAGGTTGGAAGGGTGGAGGCCAGGTGCCGAGTGGCCCTGCCCGGTGCCGGGCCCGAGGTGAGCGGCGTGGTT
>RECK01000342.1 GCA_007694055.1 Wenzhouxiangella sp. | reverse complement strand
GGCCGATAACCCGGCCAGGCCCTGAGCGGCCGGATACCACCCGGTGCCTCCACCACCCTTCCAATCTCTTTTTCACCAGCTGGCAGCAAGCAAAAGCGCTCCCAGCGCCAGACAGCCAGAATCCCGTTCAAGTCAAAGCACAAACCCTTGTGCAGCTGCCGCCAGTTTCCTGCATACAGAAAGCCTCCTGCCTGGGTCTGACTATCCGGTACTTGCCGGGCACGCAGGCTTCGCGAGATTTGAGCGTGAACCAGAAATTGATCTGTACTGCCGCTGTAGTTGGCACAATGGTGGTTTCGACCATCAAGGCTTTACCATGCTGATTGCTGACAAACGTTTCGTGGCCAGTTTCGATGTGGACGCGCAGCGCACCTTCACGCCGCTGTGCCCGGATGAGTTGCCGGTCGAGGGCGGTGACCGAATTGCCGATGAACTGAATCGCCAGGCGAGCTTTGCCGGCTGGCGGCTGGGGTCGAAAGATGCCCATAGTCCGAAGGCGGCCTGGGTCACCGAGGATCCGGCGCGGATCGGGCAGTCTGGGGTGAATCTGCCGCATGCGCGCGAGTTCTGGCCGGTGCACGCGGTGCCGGGCACCGAGGGATTCGAGCTGCTGCCCGGCCTGCCGCACCCGGCTGAATACGACTTTTTCGTATGGAAGGGCGTGGAGCTGGATATGCACCCCTATGGTGCCTGTTACCACGATATCGGCGAGCGCATGAGCACCGGGGTGATCGAGTGGCTGATGGCGCGCACCGTCAGCACGGTGCTGGTCGGCGGACTGGCCACGGATTACTGCGTCAAGGCCACGGCCATGCAACTGGCCCGCGCCGGCTTCAACACCGTGCTCAACCTCGCTGCCTGTCGTGGTATCGCCGAAGGCACCACCGCCGAGGCGCTGGCAGCCATGCGCGCTACCGGTGTGGTTGTGATTGCCAACCTAGAGGAACTGGAGCAGGCGGCATGATCATCCGCTCGTTGCTCGATACCGACATCTACAAGTTTTCCATGATGCAGGTTGTGCTGCACCAGTTTCCTGGTGCAGAGGTCGAATATCGCTTTCGCTGTCGTAGCCAGGGTGTCGATCTGACTGCGCTGGTACCGGATCTGGAGCGGGAAATCGACCATCTGTGCTCGCTCAAATTGACGGATGATGAGCTTCAGTACCTGGCTACCCTGCGCTACCTCAAGTCGGATTTTGTCGAGTTCCTGCGCCTGTTTCACCTCCAGGCGCGGTTCATTCACATCGATATCGTCGACGGCCAGCTAGACCTGCGCATACGTGGTCCCTGGCTGCACACCATCCTGTTCGAGGTGCCGTTGCTGGCCATCATCAGCGAGCTTTATGCCCGCCATGCCTTTCCGGACCATGATCTTGCCGAGGGGCGGCGCCGGTTGGCCGAGAAGATTGACCAGATCAGGGCGCTTGACCAGCCCGATGCCTTCATTTTTGCCGATTTCGGTACGCGCCGGCGGTTCTCCCGCCGCTGGCACGACGAGGTAGTGCAGACGCTGGCCGAGGCGGTGCCTGGCAGCCTGCGCGGCACCAGCAACCTGCGCCTGGCCCGCCAGTTCGATCTAGTGCCGATCGGCACCATGGCCCACGAATTCATCCAGGCCTGCCAGGCGCTGGGTCCACGCCTGGCCGAGAGCCAGCGCTTCGCCTTCGAGGTGTGGGCGCGCGAGTATCGCGGTGACCTGGGCATTGCCCTGTCGGATACCTACAGTCTGAAGGCTTTTCTGCGCGATTTCGACCTTTACTTCTGCAAGCTGTTCGATGGCGCGCGCCAGGATTCCGGCGACCCCTTTGTCTGGGCCGAGGCCATGATTGCCCATTACCGGGCCAATCGCATTGACCCCCGGACGCGCAACCTGATCTTCTCGGATTCACTGAGTATTCCCAAGGCGGCTGCCATCTGGGAACGCTTCCGCGACCAGACCAGCATCTCGTTCGGGATTGGCACCAATCTGACCAACGACACCGGGGCAGCCCCGATCAATATTGTCATCAAGATGACCGAGTGCAATGGTCAGCCGGTGGTCAAGCTGTCTGATTCACCCGGCAAGGTGGTGTCCACCGATCAGGCCTACCTGGCCTGGGTGCGTCAGGCCTTCGATGTTCATGAACCGGGGCAATCCGCCGAGGGATGAGCCGGCTCAGGAGGGGCTGCGCTGCCTCTTGCGCAATGCGAAAGCGCTCCGAGTATCCGGGTCGACTGCCCCGTAGCGCAGGATGATCCACATTGATTCCAGGAACGACGCGGCGTAGATGAGCAGGATGGCGCGAATGAGCCAGGTGGTGTCGAACAGGAATGAGGCCGGTACGGCGCAGAATACAAGCGCTCCGGCCAATCGGCTCAGGTGGGTGTGAATGAACAGGTAGTGGCCCAGGCGCAGGCGCGGAATGATGGCTGCCAGCAGCAGCAGAACGATGGTGGCCAGGATCCAGGCCAGGTTGGGCAGCAGGTAGTCCGGAAACAACAGGAAAGCAAGCGCGGCCGCCGAGCCGTAAAAAACGATATCGGCGACCGAGTCGAGCATGGCTCCGAAGTTCGATGCCAGGCCAAGGCGGCGGGCGAGCAGACCATCGAAGAAGTCGGTCAGGCCGAGGATGATAAATACAGCGATGAACCAGGCCGGCGAGTCCAGTTGGACCAGCCAGAACAGGATCGGTGTGCCGAGCAGGCGAATCATGGAAAGTGCATTGGGCAGTTGGGCGCGGCTAGCGGACACCGGGGGCTGCAAAGGTGCTCCTGGTGGTTTCATGCGAGCCGTACAGCCTTAGCGACCACCGCCGCCACCACCACCGCCGCCGCCACCGGACGAGCCACCACCGCCGCCACCGGAACTGCTTCCCGGCGGCGTTGACGATGATGAAATGGTCGAGGACAGGTTGCTGCCCAGGGCCTTGCTCATGCCGCCGATGCTGCCAATGGCAGCACCCGAGCCGGTATACCAGCCCATGCGGGATCGGGCCTGGTCGGCCGCGGCTTCACCAATCGCACGTGTCAGGCGCGAGGTCCAGGCCTGCTCCACATCCAGGGCCAGCGCGTAGGGCAGCAGGGCCTCGAAACGCTCCGGGGTCACTCTCGGGTCGTCACCCTCGACGTGCTCCAGGGCTCGCAATTCGTCGCGCTCGGCCACACTCAGGTAGCGTTTCAGGCCCTCGATGTGATCGAGCAGCTTGCGCCCCCTCTCGGTCGGCGCTGGCATCAGGCCGGTAAAGACGATATTGATCAATCCAAGCAGCGCGGTCAGGATGATCAAGGCCACCAGGCCGTTGCCACCGGAGACCAGGAAAGCCAGGACGACGGCAATGGTTGATGCAATCCAGCCGATGGCCAGGGTCTTGCCGTTGAAGTTGATGTAGTGATCGCGGTAGCGCTCACGAAGGGCGGTTCTATGCTTGGCCATTGCGGTCTGCAGACGATGGGCATTGGTCTTGCGCAGTTCCAGTTCCTGGTCGGGGCCGAACAGGGCCGGGAACAGGGCCTGCTGGCTGGGTGGGTCGTCCGGGGTCGGAGCAGGTGCCAGGCGAACCAGCTTCCAGCGATCACGGAAAAGGGACTTGTCGCGCTCGATGCGCAGCTTGCCCTTGACTGCCATTTCGACCAGGTCGGCACTGAAGCAGCGCTGGTCATAGTTCTTCCGTACCACCCAGCGCAGGCCGGCCGGCGAGTAGCCAGGCGGCGGTTCATAGCGGGCGATGATGACGCCTTTTTCGGGGCCGCGTCCCTTTTCCTGCCACTCCTTGATATAAAACATCAGGATCAGCAGGGTCGCCGGCAGTAAAAGCAGGAGTCCGCGGTTATCCCAAAGCAGCCAGCCGGCCCGGCGAGCGAGGCCGGGCTGCTCGATGATGCCCTTGGGGAAGCCCACGGCAATGGTCAGTCCCTCGCGTCGATTCAAGGTCTGGGTGGTCTCGAAACGGACCCGGCCGGGCGCGACGATTTCGGATCTGGCGTGCGTGGTTTGGGAGCCATCCGGTCCGGTGTAGCTGTCCAAGCGCAGGGCAGCCGCCGGCACCGGCTCCGGCAGCCGCACCTCCGCGCTGGCCCGTTCGATCGGGAAAGCCCAGCCCAGTCCGGTCACGTTCCAGTAGAGCTCGTCGTGCTCTTCGAAAAAGCCCAGCTGGCGATTGGTCCGGTAGCGAATGGAAAAGGTGTAGTCGCCTGGGCCGGGCAGAAAGCTGTCATCGCCGGTGTTGACGCGTAGGCCGTTGATCTGGTTTTCGGTAAACCAGGGCTCGGGCTGGCCATCACGCAAAACGTCGATCACTTCGAAGTCGACCCGCACCCGGTTGCCGAGGCGATCTCGGTAGCGGGTGGGAAAGTCGCGGTAGATGCCGCGGCGGATATTTTGCTGCAGTGACCGCACCTTGATGTGCTCAGTGACTTCCATGGATCCATCGGCAAGAACGTCGATTTCACTGTGAAATGAAATGATGCGCTCGTCGTTGGCCTGGGCGGCCAGGGTAAAGCCAGCGAGCAGGCTGATCGCAAAAAGTCTGATCAGGAAATTCATCGGGCGATCTCCACGCGGGGGGCGGCGCGCTGCTCGCTATCGGCGGTGTAGAACTCGGCTTCCTCGAACTTGAACAGGCGCGCGATCAGGAGGTCGGGAAACTGGGCAATCAGTGTGTTGAGGTCGCGCACGGAACCGTTATAGTAGCGACGCGCGTACTGTAGGTGGTTTTCCACATCGACGAGCTGGTCGGAGAGCTGGCGGAAGTTGTCGCTGGCCTTCAGGTCTGGATAGTCCTCGCGCAGCACCAGCAGGCGGCTGAGCAAGGCTTCGAGTTCGTTCTCGATCACACCGAGACGGGCCGGGCTCTCGGTGGCCAGGGCCTGGCTACGAAGCTCGGTAACCGAGGTCAGGGTGTCCCGCTCATGCTCGGCGTAGCGTTTGACCACGCTGACCAGGTTGGGCACCAGGTCATGCCGCCGGGTCAGCTGAACATCGATATCGCTCCAGGCAGTGGCGACCCGGTTGCGTTTCTTGACCAGTCGGTTGTAGGTCCAGATCGCCCAGATCAGGACGACGAGGCCCAACGCAAGTGCAATCCATTCCATGTCGAAGTCAGCCCTGCTCGGTCTGGCCACTACTATAAGGAATCCTGAGCGGCCAGGTACCATCCGTTGCGAGAGATGGCAGGAGGGTGAAAGGCGGACCTCTTTGAAGTTTTTCCCGACTTCTGACCTTACCAGCGCAGGCCGGGGTCACGTCCCCGGCAGCCATGTGCGGACTGTCTCCGAGCGCGCGGGTATGAACCCGAACCCGCTCCCAAACATCGGGGCAAAAAAACGGGTCTATCCGAATCGCGCAACAGACAGGGGAGCACCGGTAGCGGAGGTGGGCTCCACTGCTCGTGGCGCATAGTCGCTACTTGGGAAAAAGAGGTTGGATGGGTAGAGGCCAGGTGCCGAGTGGCCCTGCCCGGTGCCGCGCCCGAGGTGAGCGGCGTGGTTCAAGGCTGCAAGCGCACAGGAGTCTGGGTGCCA
>RECK01000333.1 GCA_007694055.1 Wenzhouxiangella sp. | reverse complement strand
CTGAAAGAAGGCGGCACGCTGGACGTGCCGCCTTTTGGTCGTGAAGCCTTGCTGAGGACTTGATCTCAGGCCGGCGGTTGAGCCGCTGGTGGTCCACCGAAGCGGTTGCTGTCACTGGTGCCGGGCAGGGCAAGGAGAACCAGCAGGATGATGCCGCCGACCAAGGGAATCAGGCCAATCAGCAGGAACCAGCCGGATTTGTCAGTATCGTGCAGCCGCCGGATACAGACCGCGATATAGGGAATCAGCGTGCCCAGTGCGTAGATCAGGTAAATGATGGCGAAGAAGCTCATGCGCTGGCTGAGAATCATGAGCACGATCAGAATGATGAAGTGAAACAGGAAAAACATCCAGAATTCCGGGCGACTGGCCCGGCCTGAAAATTCGGCGTACTGTTTGAGGACGGCGAGATACCAGTTCATGTTCTTACTCCCTTGGAAGCGGACTTCCTTGTTGCGTTGATTGACCCGTCCCGGGTATCGGGACGATTGAACCCTGCGTTGACGATGGTACGCGCTTTGCCGTCTTGCAGGCAACGGCGCTGACGCAATCGGCTCGTGTTGGCATCGACCGGTTGCCGAGAAACCGGGCGCTTGAATGCTCGCGCCGAACCCAGTCAGGCGGATCCGCTCCTGGCCCGCCTCGGTTGCATCTCCAGGCGCTTGATTTACGGGTCTATCCGAATCTCGCAACAGACACGGGGCCACCAGTAGCAGAGCGGGCAATCAGGGTTTGCGATAACCTGATTGATCTGGTCCTGGGCGTGCTGGTTCTGGTGGCATTTGCCGAGGGTCGCGTGACCGCGGCCGACGGCGCCAATCACGGTGTCGTACGGCGTTCGCCTGGCCGAGGAGGATTTCCAGGCCAGGAAAAGAACCGGCTGAACCAGGCTCAGGCGCTGATCAAGCCAGGCTTTTCTCGATGCGACTGACAGCGTCTTTCAAGGTGTCCAGGTCGCAGGCAAAAGACAGGCGCAGGTGACCGGGTCCGCCGAAAGCCGTGCCGGGCACGGTTGCCACACCGGCGCTTTCCAGCAAATGTTCGGCCAGGGCTAGATCGTCGGCCAGGCCGAGACGCTCGATGGCCGCTGAAAAGTCGGCAAAAGCGTAAAAGGAGCCCTGGCCGGGTGCACAGGAGACACCGTCGATTTCGTTCAGGGCAGGCACCAGCCAGTCGTGACGTTCGTGGAAGGCCTGGCACATCGCCTTGACGCAGGCCTGGTCGCCGTTCAGGGCGGCAACCGCCGCGGCCTGGGCAATGGAGCAGGGGTTGGAGGTGCTCTGGCCCTGGATCTTGCGCATTTCCTTGATCAGTTCAGCCGGGCCGGCAGCGTAGCCGATGCGCCAGCCGGTCATGGCGTAGGCTTTCGATACGCCGTTGACCACCACGCATCGATCCTTCAACGCCGGCACGACCTGGGGCAGGGTATGAAACGGCTCATCGGCCCACCAGATGTGCTCGTAGATGTCGTCCGTGCAGATCAGAATGCGAGGGTGCTCGAGCAGCACCTCGCCCAGCTCGGCCAGCTGCCGACGGCTGTAGCCGCGACCGGTGGGGTTGGACGGCGAATTGAAGATAAGCAGGCGCGTCTGGTCGGTGATGGATGCTTCGAGCTGGGCCGGCGTAATCAGGTAGTCGGTCTTGTCGGTGGTGTTCAGAATGACCGGATCGGCGTCGGCCAGTCGGACCATGTCAGGATACGACACCCAGTAAGGGGCCGGAATCAGCACCTCGTCACCATCGTTGAGCAGCGCGAGCAGCAGATTGAATATGGACTGCTTGGCCCCGCTTGATACCAGGATCTGGCTGGCCTGGTAGTCCAGGGAGTTGTCGCGGGCCAACTTGGCGATAATCGCCTGCTTGAGCGCCGGGGTGCCGTCAACGGCCGTGTAGCGGGTCTGGCCGGCGTGGATGGCTGCTATGGCAGCTTCGCAGATGTGTTCGGGGGTGTCGAAGTCTGGCTCGCCCATGCTCAGGGAAATGATTGACTTGCCCTGGGCCTTGAGTTCTGCGGCTTTCATGCTCATGGCGATGGTTGCCGATGGCTTGACCTGGGCAACACGGCTCGACATACGGATATTCACACGGCTTCTCCCACTGCTTGGATGGATGCCGCGGTCACGATGACGCGGCGATGCGATAATTATGCCATGACACGTCGATTCCGAATGGCATCCAGCTACGAGCCCGCCGGCGACCAGCCCGAGGCCATCAATGCACTGGTCCAGGGCTTGAATGCCGGCCATTCCCACATGACCCTGCTGGGGGTTACCGGCTCGGGAAAAACCTTCACCATGGCCAACGTGATCGAGCGCGTTCAGCGCCCGGCCCTGGTCATGGCTCCCAACAAGACCCTGGCAGCCCAGCTATACGGAGAGTTCAAGGCCTTTTTTCCCGACAACGCGGTGGAATACTTCGTCAGCTACTACGATTACTACCAGCCCGAGGCCTACGTGCCGTCCACCGATACCTTCATCGAGAAGGATGCTTCGATCAACGAGCATATCGAGCAGATGCGGCTGTCGGCAACCAAGGCCCTGCTGCAAAGACCGGATACCCTGATCGTGGCCACGGTATCGGCCATTTACGGCCTGGGTGATCCGAGCTCCTTTCTGAAGATGACCCTGCCACTGGAAGTCGGCGCCCGCATGGGGCAGCGTGAAATCCTTCGCCGCCTGGCCGAGATGCAGTACTCGCGCAACGATTTCGAGCTGCGCCGCGGCACTTACCGCGTGCGCGGCGAGGTGATCGACCTGTTTCCGGGTGATTCGGACATGGAAGCGGTGCGGGTGGAGCTGTTTGACAACGAAATCGAGCGCATCAGTCAGTTCGACCCGCTGACCGGTGAAATTCACGCCAAGCTCGACGAGTTGACCATTTTCCCCAAGACCCACTACGTCACGCCACGCCAGGTCGTGCTTGATGCCATCGAGGCGATCAAGGCCGAGCTCAAGGAGCGCCTGGCCCAGCTCGAGGGGGCTGGCAAGCTGCTGGAGGCGCAGCGGATCAAGCAGCGAACCCAGTTCGATATCGAGATGATGATGGAGCTGGGTTACTGCCAGGGTATCGAGAACTACTCGCGCCACCTTACCGGGCGTCAGCCCGGGGAAGCTCCGCCGACCCTGTTCGATTACCTGCCACGGGATGCCATCCTCATCGCCGACGAGTCCCACGTCACCATCCCCCAGATCGGCGGCATGTACAAGGGAGACAGGGCGCGCAAGGAAACCCTGGTCGAATTCGGTTTTCGTCTGCCATCGGCCCTGGACAACCGGCCGCTGCGATTTGAAGAGTTCGAGCAACGCTCGCCGCAGATGATCCTGGTCTCGGCCACCCCCAGACCCTGGGAGCTGGAGCGATCCGGGCTGGTGGCTGAACAGGTGGTGCGCCCGACCGGGCTGGTTGATCCGGCGGTGGAAGTACGGCCGGTTTCAACCCAGGTGGATGATCTGTTGTCCGAGATCGGCGATCGAGTCGGGCAGGGCGACCGTGTGCTGGTGACCACACTGACCAAGCGCATGGCCGAAAATCTGACCGAGTACCTGAGTGAGCATGACGTCAGGGTGCGCTACCTGCACTCGGATATCGATACCGTGGAGCGGGTAGAGATCATCCGCGACCTGAGGCTGGGCACCTTCGACGTGCTGGTTGGCATCAACCTGCTGCGCGAGGGCCTGGATATGCCGGAGGTCTCGCTGGTGGCGATACTCGATGCCGACAAGGAGGGTTTCCTGCGCTCGGCCGGTTCGCTGATCCAGACCATCGGTCGGGCCGCCCGCAACGTCCGCGGCAAGGCCATTCTCTACGGCGACAGGATCACCGATTCGATGCGTCGGGCGATCGAGGAAACCGAGCGCCGTCGGGCCAAACAGGTGACCCACAACCAGCTCCACGGCATTACACCCCAGACCATCGTCAAGAACATCGCCGACATCATGGCCGATGCCCACCAGGTGCCCGGCAGGAAAAAAGCACGCAAGGCGGCTGAAGCGCGGGCCGAGTATGGGCCGGACCCGGTGTCGCCGGAGCAGGCGGCCCGCGATATCGCACGGCTGGAAAAGGACATGTTCAAGGCCGCCGAGAACCTGGACTTCGAAGCCGCAGCAAAGCTGCGTGACCGCATCAAGCAGCTGCGCGAGAAGGGATTCGGTCTGGCTGGAGCCTGAGTGTCCAGGCCTCGCTATACTATGCCCATGTATACCTCGCTACTGATTGTCGACGATTTTCTCAACAACGCCGAGCAGCTGCGCGAAGCCGGTCTGAAGCTCAGCTATCCGGACGTGCAGGGAAATTTCCCCGGTCGTAATTCGGTCGAGCGGATCAACGTGGAGGGTCTGGAGCAGATTGTTTCGCGTCTGGTCGGAGAGCCGCTGGTGCCGATGCCGCCGCCCGAGTCGCATGCCAAGTTTCGCCTGACCATGGCCGCTGACAAGGGTCGGGCCAAGGTCCATATCGATCGTGCCCACTGGTCCGGCATTCTTTATCTCAGTCGGCCAGAGGACTGTCAGGGCGGTACCGAGTTCTTTCGCCACAAGCGCACCAATACCGATCGTGCCCCGGTCAATGACCAGGAGCTCAAGGCCTTGGGCTATGACAGCCAGGAGGCCATGTACCGGGACATCATCAAGAAAGACACCAACAACGATGATGCCTGGGAAAAGACCATGGAAGTGCCGATGCGCTTCAACCGCCTGATCCTGCTGCGCCCCTGGCTATGGCATACGGCCGGCCGGGCTTTCGGTGACAGCCCGGAAAATGCCCGCCTGGTCTACCTGATGTTTTTCGGTTCCGGCCGGCGCTGAGGTTCAGTTGCGGGGTTCAGTTCCGGACTCGGCCGAATCCGGCACGGTGACGGCCCAGATCAGGGCCAGCACCCAGCCAATGCCGAAAACAGGCAAGCCCAGAATATTGAGCAGCGCCAGGCGCCCTTTTTTCGGGTGACCACGCCAGAAGGCGATGAAGATGGGCAGGAGCAGGAAGGGCAGGCTGACGGCCAGCCCGATCAGGATTTCGTTCAGGGTCAGCATGATCGCGGGTCAAGGTTACGACGCCGATACATTATCACGCGCCTGTCGAATGAATGCCCGAACTTCGGGGTAGACCTGGCTGCGCCAGCGCCGGCCGCTGAAGATGCCGTAATGGCCCGCCTGCTCGACTTCCATGTGCTGGCGCATGGACTCGGGGATGCCGGTGCACAAACCGTGGGCAGCCCTGGTCTGGCCGAGTCCGGCGATATCATCGAGCTCGCCTTCGATGGTCAGCAAATGCGTATCGCGAATCGCTGCCGGATCAACGCGCTGCCCGTCGATTTCCCACTGTCCCTTGGGTAACAGGTGGCGCTTGAAGACGATATCCACCGTGTCCAGGTAGTACTCGGACGGCATATCCAGCACGGCGTTGTATTCATCGTAGAAGCGTCGATGTGATTCCGCGTCTTCCAGGTCGCCGGCGAGCAGCTGCTTGTAAAAGTCCCAGTGCGAAGAGACATGGCGGCGCGGGTTCATCGCCATGAACCCGCCGTGCTGCATGAATCCAGGGTAAACGCGACGGCCGGCGCCCGGGAAATGGGCTGGCACCGGATGAATCAGGTTGGCCCGGAACCAGCTCATGTTTTTTTCCTCGGCCAGGTTGTTCACGCCGGTCGGACTCTGGCGGGCATCCACCGGCCCGCCCATCAGAACCAGGCTGCGCGGTGTGGGCTGGCCGGCACTGGCCATCAGCGACACGGCCGCCAGCACTGGCACTACCGGCTGACACACGGCCATGACGTGGAGCGTTTCGGTGCCGATATGTTCCATGAAACGACGCACGTAATCGACGTAATCGGACAGGTGAAAGGGACCGGCCTCGGCGGGCACCATGCGCGCATCGATCCAGTCGGTGACGTAGACCTTGTGATCGGCCAGCAGGGTGCGCACGGTATCGCGCAGCAGCGTGGCGTGGTGCCCGGACAGTGGGGCGACAACCAGTACCGGCGGATCGTCGCGCAAATCAGCAATCGTGGCCGGATCATCCGTATAGCGCTTCATGCGCAGCAGGCGGCAGAAGGGCAGGCTCATGGCTTCGAGTTCGACGACTGGTACCGAGTGGCCGTGGGCCTGGACGCTGCGGATGCCGAACTGTGGTTTCTCGTAATCCTTGCCGAGTCGATGCAGCAGCTCGTAGCCGGCTGCGACCCGCTCGGCGCCGGGCAGGCGGGCAAAGGCGCTGCCTGGTGCGGAAAAGACGCGTGCACTGGCTTCTGCCCACAGGCTCAAGGGGCTGAGCAGGGAACGTTGAAATTCATAGATCTGGTAAAGCATGGACTTCTCCGTGGGATTTGTGCAACGCACAATTACAGAATACCAGATTAACTGTGAATGAAATAGTGGACCTTGGTACAGACTGCCGATATTGGGGATGTCGGAGAGTCCACTATGCTTGTCATTTCCTCTAGCCCTTGTCATGATCGCGACTTTTGACTGGAGCAAATGCGATGGCGGACAAGCTCTCCCGATCGGCCCGGCAGGGCACGGAGACTGATATCTCGACGGCGGCTGTCTGGGCCGGTGAACCGGAACGGGCACCGCACGGAGCCACGGTCATGCCGGTTTTTCATGGCGTCACCTACGCCTATGACGACCTGGAGGAATGGCGGGCGGTGGCGCTGGGTGAGCGCGAAGGCCATATCTATTCGCGCAACACCAATCCCGGCGTGGCCATGTTCGAAAACAAGCTGGCTGCCCTGGAAGGGGCCGAGGCGGCCACCTCGTTCGCGACCGGCATGGCGGCGATTTCCAACACCTTGTTCTGCTTTCTTTCGCCGGGCGATCGGGTGATCTCGATCCGCGACACCTACGGCGGAACCAACAAGCTGTTCATCGAGTTCCTGCCGCGCTTTGGCATCGAGGTTGTGCTGTGTGATACCGAAGACCATGAGGCGATCGAGGCGGAGTTGGCCAAGGGGTGCCGCATGCTGTACCTGGAAACACCAACCAATCCAACCCTGAAAGTGCTTGATATCGCCCGTCTGACCCGGGCCGCGCACGCTGTCGGCGCGCTGGTCGTGGTCGACAATACCTTCGCCACCCCGGTCAACCAGCATCCGCTGGCGCTGGGGGCTGACCTGGTGCTGCACAGTGCGACCAAGTTCCTCGGTGGTCACTCCGACGCCATGGGGGGCGTCGTTTGTGGCAGTTCCGAACTGATTGCCGAGCTGTTTCACTTCCGCGAGATCAACGGTGCCTCGCTTGATCCTATGTCGGCGTTCCTGCTGGCGCGCGGTGTTCGCACCCTGGCCCTGCGGGTGGAGCGCCAGAACCACAATGCCCAGGCAGTCGCCGAATACCTGGCCGGGCATCCGGCCGTGGCCGCCGTTTATTACCCGGGCCTGCCAAACCATACCGGGCATGCCATTGCCCGAGCCCAGATGAAGGGTTTTGGCGGCGTGCTCAGCTTTGCCCTGGCTGGCGGTTACGAGGCCATGGCGAAGGTGCTCTCGAGCCTGAAGCTGGCCCACCGCGCCGCCAGCCTGGGCTCGGTGGGAACCCTGGCTGGACCGCCGTCGACCACCAGCCACGTTGAACTCAGCGCCGAGGAGCGTGCCCGGGCCGGAATTCCCGAGGGCTTGCTGCGCTACTCGGTGGGTATCGAGAGCGCTGCCGACCTGATCAGTGATCTGGACCAGGCCATCGGATCGCTGCCATGATCAGCGAACAGGAGCGGCGCGCCTTGAGCTGCATCGATATGGATGCCTTGATCGCCACCCTGTCCGACCTGGTTGCCTTCCAGAGTGACCACGGTCGGGAAATTGCGATCCAACACCATATGGCGGGTATGCTCGATGGCATGGGGATGCAAACCGATGTCTGGGACATTGATCTCGATACCTTGCGTCAGCACCCGGCCTACGGGGCGGAGATCGAGCGCGAGCAGGCGGTCGGCGTGCTGGGTCGATGGGGCAAAGGTCAGGGGCGAAGCCTGATCCTCAATGGGCATGTCGATGTCGTCCCGCCCGGAGAGCCCGAGCGCTGGAGCGTTCCACCTTTCCAGGCCACCATACGCGACGGCCGGGTGTATGGTCGCGGTACAGTCGACATGAAAGGCGGTCTGTGCTGTGCCATCCATGCCGTGCGTGCGGTCATGGATGCCGGAATCGAGCTGTCCGGCGAGGTGATGATCCAGCCGGTGGTTGGTGAGGAAGATGGCGGTGCCGGAACCCTGGCGGCCGTCGTGCGCGGTCATCGCGCCGACGCGGCCATCGTTCTGGAGCCCACCGAACTGGCCATTGCACCAGCCCAGGGCGGGGCCCTGAGTTTCCGCATCACCGTGCCGGGGCTGGCTGCCCACGGCGCATTGCGCACCGAAGGGGTCGACCCGATGGACTACTTCGACCGCATTCACCGCGCCCTGCGGGCGCTGGAAAAAGTGCGCAATGACCGTCTCCGTCATCCCCTGTTTGCCGATTACGAGGTGCCGTACGCCATCTGCGTTGGCAAGGTTCAGGCCGGTATCTGGGCCTCCACCGTGGCCGAGAGCCTGGTCCTGGAGGGGCGCTATGGGGTGGGGATCGATGAGGACCCCGATCAGGCCCGCGCAGAACTGGAGCAGGCCGTTGCGGCGCTGGCGGCCACGGATCCCTGGTTGCGGGAGCACCCGCCACGAGTGGCGTGGTGGGGTGCGCGTTTCATGCCGGCTGCGATCCCGGCCGATCATCCCATCGTCGAGCAGGTCAGCGCCGCCTGGCAGGCGGCCAGTGACACGCCGGCAACGGTTCGCGGGATGCCATACGGCGCCGATATGCACCTGCTGGTCAACCAGGGCAAGACACCTACCATCCTGTTCGGGCCGGGTGATGTGCGCGTTGCCCATGCCCCGGATGAATACGTACCCATTGCCGATCTCGAGGCAGTGACCCGCACCCTGGTGCTGACCATCATGCGTTTCTGTGGCGCCGGGCGGTGAATGCAGGGGGGCGTTGGCTGGCCAGCGGTGCCGACGGCATCCTGGCCATGCTGGCCGCCATTGAGCAGGCCAGGTACAGCCTGCAGCTCCAGACCTATATCTATCGCGACGACGACACGGGTCGACTGATACTGGCGGCGCTGGAAAAGGCCGCCCAGCGCGGGGTGCGGGTACGCGTGCTGGTCGATGACCTGGGGTCGTATGCCTTGGCCGAGGAGTTCTTCGCCCGGCTTACCGCGCTCGGTGGCACGGTCAGGCGCTTCAATCCCGTTCATTTGCTTCGGCTGTCCTACCGCGGCCACCGCAAGGCGCTGATCTGTGATCGCGAGTTGGCCGTTGTCGGTGGCTTCAACATAGGCGAGGAATACAACGGCGATGGCATCGAACGCGGCTGGCGTGACCTGGGCCTGGTCGTGCGCGGGCTGGTTGCCGAAGAGCTTGCCCTGGCTTTCGATAGGCTGTTTGTCGCGGCTGGACAGGGTCCGCGCCGCTTCGCCAGGCTTTGGCCGGCCCGCGAGCGCCGGCAGCTCGGTCAACATGCCTGTGAGCTGTTGCTGGGCGGGCCCGGGGCCGGTCGCAACCCGCTGAAAAAAAGACTGTATGCGGATTTGACCAAGGCTGGAACCATACGCGTGGTCAGCCCCTACTTTCTGCCGACCTGGCCGATGCGGCGGCGTCTGATGAGGCTGGCCCGGGCCGGTGGCCAGGTCCAGCTTGTCCTGCCCGGCAAGAGCGATGTCGCCCTGGCCCGGCATGCTTCGTGTGCCCTGTACTCGCGCCTGCTCCGGGCCGGGGTGGAAATCCACGAGTACCAGCCCCAGGTCCTGCACGCCAAGATGGTGCTGACTGACCGCAGCGTGCTGGTGGGTTCGGCCAACTTCAACACCCGCAGCCTGCATATCGATTACGAATTGATGGTGCGCCTGCGTGACGCAGATGCCATCGCCTGGGCCGGGAGTTACGTTGACTCCCTGCTGTCGCAAAGTCGCCGCATCGATCCGGAGCAGTGGCGCCGCTCGCGCTCGCTGCTCGACCGCCTGCGCCAGCGCTTCGCCTACTGGGTCATGGCCCGACTCGATCCCCTGCTGGCCGGCTGGCTATGGCGCCGCCGACACCAGCGCCGGTAAGCGAAAATCTATCCCGTCAACTGTCCCGACACCCTGGCGAGTGACTCCACGCTGTCGGATGGAAAACCAGGGGAACCACCGAAAACACCGAAGACACCGAAAGGGCTTTGTCAAAGAATTTCGGTGTCTTCGGTGTCTTCGGTGGTTCCAATGTTTGGTGCTTTTGGCTGTCGATGATTCCGCTGTACACGATTTTCCATCGTATGTTCCCGTGGTAGCAGCTTCGCCGGCTTTACCTTACGGCGCGGTTTCGGTCGCGGTAGCGCTCGTAGAGGCGGCGTCCGCGGTCGCGGTTGAGGTCGTATTCCTGGCCGTCGATCCAGACCCGCTCGATGCGTGACATCGGTTCCAGCGGATCGCCGGTGGCGGCGAACAGGCTGGCCCGCTTGCCTGCGGCTATCGATCCAAGCTGATCGCCAAGGCCAAGGATTTCAGCCGGCCACAGGGTCACGCTTTTCAGCGCTGCATCGGCGGGCAGGCCGTGGGCGATGGCGCTGCCGGCCTGGAAGGGCAGGTTGCGGGCGTTGGCCACTTCCATGCCGCCGCCTGAATCACTGATCGCAAAGCGGACACCGGCCTGGTGCAGGCGGGCCGGAGCCACGTAGGCCATGTCGTAGGCCTCCCAGCGTCGCGTGGGCAAGGCGTAGACGCTGCGCAGGATGACCGGAATGTCGTCGGCGGCCAGGCGTTCGGCGATGTACTGCACGTCGGCATTGGCCGAAAGGACAAGGCGTTCGAAACCCTGTGACTGGGCCCAGTCCAGGGCCGCGGTCATGACATCATGGCGATTGGCATGGAGAACCAGGATCACCTCGCCGGCCAGCAAGGCCCCCAGCGCCTCCAGCTGATCGTTACGGGCCGGACGGGCTCCATTGCCGGCCTCCGCCGCTGCCCGGGCCTGGTGCCAGTGTCGTGCCTGGTCCAGGGTGCGCTCGATCAGGCGCAGGTCTTCGTTGTCTTCGTCTTCCACGGCGCCGGGCGGGAAGGCAATGTGCATGGCCACGGGAGCAGCCAGGACCATCTCTTCCCAGCTCCAGCCATCCAGGCGCATCATCGCCGAGTGGCCGCGAATCAGGCCGCCACCGGGCACGATATGGGCGTTGAGAACACCGCCGGCAATCGTGGTTGGCAGCAGCTCCGAGTCATGGTTGACAGCAACTTCAGCCCTGACTGCTGCGTTGATGTTGCCCATTTCGGCGGTATCTACCGTGCCTGCAACGCTGCTGATCTCGGTCAGGCCAAGCTGGGTGCCTGGGTGGACAAAGCCCGGGTAAAGATGCAGTCCATCGAGATCGATGCGCCTGGCCTCATCTGGAATGTCGAGGTCAGCACCGACGGCCTGGATGC
Source organism: Wenzhouxiangella sp. (assembly GCA_007694055.1). GTDB lineage: Bacteria > Pseudomonadota > Gammaproteobacteria > Xanthomonadales > Wenzhouxiangellaceae > Wenzhouxiangella. Next base: position 12,312 of record RECK01000333.1, on the reverse strand, counting down.
GACCGTTCTCTATCAGCACGACGCCGTTTTCGATCGGGCTGCCGGATACCGGGTGCACCGTGGCACCGGTCAGAGCGGTGAGTTCAGCCGCCGCCGGCACGGCCAGCAGGGCGCCAAGCAGCGCGGCGGCCAGGGTCTTGGAAAGGAATTCAGTGATCATGGAAGATGCAGTACTCGTCGTGGTCCAGTTCCGAGGCACGGTAGCCGGTCAGGTGGGCGGCAAAGCTGTGCACGCGGCGGCGTGCCGGTTCATCGGCGGTCTCGTTATTGTTGCCGTCATTGTTGCCGTTGCCATCATTGTCTCCGGCCAGCGCCAGCGCCATCAGCTCCGCCCGCTCGGCGTCGAGCTGTTCGCGCATGCGCAGATCGGCCTGGCGATCGAAATAACGCCGACCGTCCACCCAGGTTTGCTCGACCCGGGACTGGACCGACAGGGGGTGACCGTTCCAGAGAACGAAATCGGCATCCAGGCCGGCAGCCAGACGACCGGTTCTTTCACCAATGCCGAGCTGATCGGCAGGCCAGGCCGTAATCATCATCAGCGCATCGTGCGGGTCGACCTGGCCATAGCGCACCGCCTTGGCAGCCTCCAGGTTCATGCGCCGGGCCAGCTCGGGGTTGTCGGAATGCAGGCCGGTCAGTACCCCGGCCTCGTGCATCAGGGCCGGGTTGTAGCCGATGCCGTCAATGGCCTCGTACTTGAACGCCCACCAGTCGATGAAAGTCGAACCGCCGACGCCGTGCGCGGCCATCTGCGGCGCGATCTTGTAGCCTTCAAGGACGTGCTGGAAGGTCTTGATGACAAAGCCGAATTGCTCGGCCACGCGCATCAGGGCCAGCATCTCGTCGGCCCGGTAGGCATGGGAGTGCACGTCGCGTTCGCCACGCAGAATCTCGGCGATGGCCTGCAGCTCATGATTGGGTCGCGGCGGGACTCGGTCGCGGGCTGCCCGGCCGCGCGGCGCCTGTTCGAATGCGTGCCGGTAATCCTCTGCCAGCTGGAATTTCTCGCGAATGACCTGTTCGACCCCGTGCCGTGTTTGCGGGTAGCGCGGCTCTTCGGCCCGCCAGTTGCTCTGCTTGGGATTCTCGCCCAGGGCGAACTTGATCCCTTCCGGTGCCGCATCGAATACCAGCTCGGCGGGGCTTGCGCCCCAGCGCAGCTTGATCACCGACATCTGGCCGCCGATGGCATTGGCCGAACCATGGAGCAGGTTGATGGTGGTCACCCCGCCGGCCAGCTGGCGATAGATGTTGATCGATTCGGAGTCGATCACGTCGCGAATGCGCACATCGGCCGTGCTGATGCGCGAGGCCTCGTTGACCCCGCCGATGATGGCGGCATGCGAGTGGGCGTCGATGATGCCCGGGGTCAGGTGCATGCCTTCTGCGTCGATCTCAAGGGCTCCGCGCGGCGCGCTCAGATTCTGGCCTACAGCGCTGATCCGGCCCTGGCGAACCAGCAGATCGGCATTTTCCAGAATGCCCTGATCCGTTCCGGTCCAGATCGTTGCGTTGCGAACGAGGACGCTGTCAGGGCGCGGCGGTGGCGGGCTGTTCCAGGCTTCTATGTCGGGGGTCCAGTCGGCTTCGGCCGCAACCATGCCCGATATGGCCAGGGTGAAAGTCAGGGTGAGTTGTCGAATCATGGCGCCACCTCCTCGTCGGGACCGCTGGTCCGGCGCCCGCGTATGGTGAATTCTCCGAACGGTCCGCTGCCGTTGCCGCGAGCCCGATCGCCATCGATATCCAGGCGGATGGAGATGCTGCCCGAGCCGCCGAAGCGGGAGGCATCGATGGAAGCTACCACCCGCTCACCGCTGACCCGTACTTCGCTCAAGGGCGTATCGTTGCCCATGACGGTCAGGACACCTTCCATGCTGGTTGGCGGTCCGGTCAGCACCAGGCTGGCTTCCACGTCGCCCATGCCGCCCAGGCCCAGGGTCAGGGACCAAGTGCCGGCCGGGTCAACCCCGGGCGGTTGCAGTGCGGCCAGGACGTGGCGCTGACCGTCGACCCAGACCTCGCTGATGGTCGGGCTGTCGGTGAAAAGCTCTCCCTCGACCACGACGATATTGGCCATGTACCCGCTTCGAATGCGGCCAGCGCGGTCGGACAGGCCCAGCCAGGCAGCCGGTTCCGTGGTCAGTGCGGCCAGGGCCTGGTCGCTGGACAGACCGCGCTCGATGGCCTTGGCAAGTTGTTCGAAAATCTGACTGGGCTGGGACAGGCCGTGCGTGGTCAGCATCAGGGTAACGCCGGCCTCGGCCAGGCGGGCCGGGTTGTCCGGGGCCCGGTGCCAGTGCCGCAGGGCTTCCAGGGAAACGTTGCGGTCTTCCTCGTCCTTGACGTCGGGTGCTTCGGGAAAGGCCAGCGGCAGGATATGACGCACCGGTCTTTGCTGGAGTGCTGCCAGGCGCTTGTATTCTTCGCCGTGGCCGACAATGGTCAGGTTGGTCTGGTCATCGCTGATCAGTTCCAGGATTCTCAGGGTATCGAGCAGGTCCTGCGACTCGAACACCAGCGGTGTGCGTCCGGCCAGGGCCGGGGCCAGGTCATCAAGCCCTTCCAGCCACTCCGGGCGCGGCTGGGCCGGGTTGCTTTCCCATGCCGCTCTTGCTGCCGCTTGCCAGCGGGCATCGTCCAGGGTCTGGCGAAACAGGGCGACCGCACCCATCAGGGAGCTGGGAAAACGCCGGCCTTCAGCGCGGCCGGAAAGACTGGCGAACTGGCCATGAGTCGGCTTGATCAGGTTGCGATTGAGGTTGCCCTCGCCCAGGTTGGCGACCAGGCCGTGTCCTCGCAGAATGCCCTGGTCGGCTGCCATCAGGGCCGTGGTGAAGCCGGCGCGGCGCAGCGCGGTGACGCGATCTTCGGGCCAGTCCCGGGCCTGCAGTCGCCGATCCGGATTGATCAGTTCGTGCCTGCCCGGCGGCGTGTCGCCGTTGTCATCCTGGTTACTGGCACGCTTGAACTCGAACAGCAGATAGGGCTCGATCAGCCCGGGGAACAGGGTGATCGCATCCTGCCCCTCGGCGCGCTCGAAGCGGTGGATTCGGGCATCGGGAGGCGGCTGGATGTTGGCACCCACGGATTCGATGATGCCGTCGCGGATGACCACGGTGCCGGATTCGATGATCTGGCCAGGCGCGGTAACGATCCTGACGTCGATCAGGGCATGTACACCGGGGACAGGCTGGCGCAAGTCCGCGGCCAGGGCCGGTGCCATCAGGCCGGCCAGGCAAAAGGCAATGAAGGCTCGCAAGAAAGCGCTCCCCTTAGGTCGTTATATCAGGCCCGAAGGGTACCGCGTTTGTGTCAAGACTGTATAGGCCAGAAGTCACTTATGGCAACGGTAGACCAGAAATCGGCGTTGACCGTCGCGTACCGGACCGTCTGGAACAATGGTGTCGCCCCCCAGGTCAAGGGCGCTGTTGCGGGCCAGTGTTTCCAGTTCCTCCTCGACGCGGCCAGGCTTGCGTTGCACGGCCGCGACCCGATCACGCACCGAGGTCGTGGTCTGGCCCAATCGCTCGCAGTGGGTGACCTGGCTTGAATCCTTGACGGCCACATGTCCCGCACCGGGTTCGGGTTTGACCCAGGTACAGGCGCTTGCGCCCAGGCACAACACCAGCAGTAGCGTCGGTCTTGCAAGGCAATTTGGCATGAGTGATTTCTCTGGTGAATGGCGTCAGGGTGTGCACTTTGACCGCAGCAGCAGCCCGGGTTCCCTACAGTATCCAGCGCCGCAGTGGCAGGCTGATCCAGATGCCGGCAACCATGGCCAGGGCAAACAGCCAGCCGGTCAGGGCCAGCGCCGAGATGCCGGACAGCAGGGTGCCGATGCTGCAGCCCAGGGCGATCATGGAACCGAACCCAAGGAAGACGCCGCCGATCAGGCTTGAAGCCATGTTGCGCGGATGTTTCTTCTCGATTCGGAATTGCCCGGCCAACAGGGCTGCTGCAAAGGCAGCAGCGACCATGGCCAGGACAAAAATACCGTTGTTGCCGATAAGCTGGCTGGTGTCGCTGACGATGCAACCGGCCAGCCGGTCCAGGCCCTCAAGGCGCTCTGGCGACAGACCCAGGGTCGAACCGAGATCGCGCGAGTGACGGCTGAGCTCGGCGGTCACCCCGAGCGGGTCGGCGCGCAGGTACAAGGCGGTGCCGATCAGGCCGACAGCCACGCCGCCGACCCACGCCGGCCAGCGCCGAACCATGACCCGCTGCCAGATCTCGCCGATTCCGTAGCCCTGGACGGCACCAGGACTCGAGGCCGGTCGCAACCGGCTGAGTAGCCACACGGCCAGCCCGGCCAAAACCGCCAGTTGCACGGCGGCGGCACCGGCATAGCCCAGCGTTGCCGGTAGCCAGACCGGCTCTGCCTCGGCCAGGGTGAGTGACCACAGCCGGTTCCATACCGAAAAGCCAAGGATAAACCCGGCCACCGCACCGGCCAGGGCAACCAGTGACATCCAGGAGCCCTCGCCCAGGCGGTAAAGGTGTGCCGACAGGCAGGACCCCGACAGGCTCATGCCGATGCCGAAAGTCAGTCCGCCGAGCAGTATCACCCAGCTGACCGGGCCGATGTGTGCGCGCGGCGGCAGGAAACCCGCGCCTGGATCGGGCACCCAGGCGCCGAAAAGGACCAGGTAGCCGAGCGTGCCAACGGCCAGCGCGGTAATGATGCCCAGCACGCCGCGAACCTCGCCTTCCTCCATCCATTCGCGCAGGATGCAGAAAAAACAGAAGCGGGAGCGCTGCAGCACGAAGCCGAACGCGGCGCCACCCAGCACCAGGAAGGAAGCCTGGCGGCCCAGTGATTCATGCAGGAGCAGACCGATCCAGACCAGGCCGGACAGGATCAGCAGGGCCAGGATGTGGCGGAGGATGGGCATGGGTGGAGGGAAAAGGGAAAAGGGGAGCTGAGTTGTGGGCTCGGCTTCCCCTTTTAGGTCAGGTCCTTGGGATCAGGTTCCGGTCCAGACTTTTCCGGCCGGGTTGTTGATGGGTACCCCGACGGCGTTGCCATACTCGGTCCAGGAACCGTCGTAGTTGCGCACTTCGTAACCCAGGATGTGCTTGAGCAGGAACCAGGTGTGGCTGGATCGTTCACCGATGCGACAGTAGGTGATGATGGGGCGAGAACCATCGACGCCAACGGCCGCGTAGATTTCGCGCAGTTCTTCCGGTGATCGGAAGGTGCCGTCAGCCTCGTTGACTGCCTTGTGCCAGGGCACGTTGACCGCACCCGGGATGTGGCCGGCGCGCACGGCCAGTTCCTGTACCCCGCTCGGGGCGATCACTCGGCCGGAAAACTCGTCGGGCGAGCGGATATCGATCAGGTCGAACTCCTTTTCCCCTTCGACCACGGCCAGTACATCGACCAGCCTTGCCCGCAGCTCGGGGCGGGCTTCGACCACGCGATATTCCGTGCGGCGATGGGATGCGGGCAAAGTGGAGAGCGGACGACGCTCCAGTTCCCACTTCTTGCGGCCGCCATCCAGAATGCTGACCTGTTCATGGCCAAACTGGTCGAAGACCCAGGCGCCCCAGGCGGCGAACCAGTTGTTGTTGTCGCCATAGAGCACAACGCGGGTGTCGTTGCCAATGCCGGCTTCCGAGAGGAGTTGCTCGAAACGCTGCTCTGAAACCAGGTCGCGGCGGACGGTATCGACCAGGTCGGTGTGCCAGCGAAAATTGACGGCACCCGGAATGTGACCCTGCTCGAAAACACCGGGGTTGACGCTCACCTCGACAACGCGCACCTTGGGATTGTTGAGATTGGCGGTCAGCCAGTCAGTGGTGACCAGCGGACCATCGGCCAGCGCTACCGACATCGGCAGCAGACTCGCCCAAGCGAACTTCCAGAACAATTTCATGGATTGAAACCTCGAATGATATGCCATTGATCGATAGCCTAGGCCTGGTTGGAGGTTTACACAAAGACGCAAACCGAATATCAATATTCCTTCACTGCCCGAATCCTTGACAATCCGGTGCGTAGACTGCATTCGTGCAGAGACTACGGAAAGGAAGAGCAAGCATGACCAATCCGAAAAATTTCCTCGATGCCGTGGGCAATACGCCGCTGATTCGACTCAAGCAGGCTTCCGAGTTGACCGGGTGCGAGATTTACGGCAAGTGCGAGTTCATGAATCCAGGCGGGTCGGTCAAGGACCGCGCGGCCAAGTTTCTGCTTCTCGACGCGCTGGATGCAGGGAAGATCGAGCCTGGCGGTATCGTGGTCGAAGGCACGGCCGGCAATACCGGGATCGGACTGACCCTGGCCGGTAACGCGCTGGGCTTGCGTACCTTGATCGTGATGCCGGAAACCCAGTCAGAGGAAAAGAAGTCGGCGCTGCGTGGCATGGGTGCCGAGTTGAAGACTTATCCGGCGGTGCCTTACAAGAATCCTGAAAACTACGTGCACCAGGCCCGCCGCCTGGCCGAGTCGCTGCAAAGCGAGCATGGGGTGTTCTACGCCAACCAGTGGGACAATCTGTCCAACCGGGAGGGGCACATGCGCTCGACGGCACCGGAGATCTGGGCGCAGCTCGACGGCCGCATCGATGGCTTTACCTGCGCGGTCGGCACCGGCGGCACGCTGGCGGGTGTGTCGCTGTGGCTGAAGGAAAAGAACCCGGATATTGTCATTGCCGCTGCCGATCCAGACGGCGCCGGGGTATACAACTGGGTCAAACACGGTGAAATGTCGTCTGCCGGCAGTTCCATCACCGAAGGAATCGGCCAGAACCGGGTCACGGGAAATCTTGACGGCGCGCAGATCGATGATGCCTTCAATATTCCGGATCGCGAGCTGCTGCCGATACTGTGGGACCTGATCGGTGCTGAGGGGCTTTACCTGGGCGCATCCAGTGGCATCAACGTGGCCGGCGCAATTCGCCTGGCACGAGAGCTGGGGCCTGGGCACCGCATCGTCACGATCTTGTGCGACTCGGCCAGCCGTTACGAATCAAAGTTGTTCAACCGCGACTTTCTGCGCGCAAGGGATCTGCCGCTGCCGCCCTGGCTGGACTGACTCAGTCCGCTTCACCCATGCCGGGCTGGGCAAAAAAGTAGCCCTGGAACAAGCGGATGCCGGCATCCTGCAGCCAGTGAAATTCTTCGGCACTCTCGATGCCGGCGGCGATCACATCGATACCCCGATCAGTGCACATGGCCACCACGCCGCGCGTAATGGCCTGAGCGGGTCGCGACCGGTGAATGTCGTGGGTTATGTAGTGATCCAGCTTGAGCATGCTGGGCTCGAGGTGGGCCACGGGCCGCAGATCGGCATCCCGGCGACCGAAATTGTCGGCCAGGATCCGGAAGCCGGCCCGTCGAATGCTTCTGCGTATGGTGACCAGGTTGGCCGTGCTGCCAAGCAGTCCGAGATTGCCAAGTTCCAGCACGATGCGGTCTGGCCCGATACCGCTGGTCTCGGCTACATGCAAGGTGACTTCCAGCACTTCGTCTACGTTGCCTGCCTTGATGTCGCTGCAGTTGAGGTGCAGGTTGCCGTCGATGCCGAAGCGGGCGGCAGCCTCCAGCGCTCGAATGCGACAGGCCTGGTCGAAATCGAAGCGTTTGTCGTGGCTGATTCGACTGATCACCGTGGAAGCCGATTCCTGCTTGATCCCGCGCACCAGTGCCTCGAATCCGATGACGTCCTGCTCGCTGGCATCGATGATGGTCTGAAATGCGAAGTTGATGTCATCACCAACCATCTGATGACAGGCGTTGATTTTTTCGGTAACGTCGATATAGCTTGGCGAGGATTCGCTGGTATTCATCAAATACCCCTGATTATTGGCTACCAGCCCTGCGCTGGACCACGCGCCATGATAGCGGTAAACCGGAGTCAGTCCAAACTGCCGCGATATCAGGCACTTTCACGAACCTGATCCTGGCGGCGCAGTATCCAGCGCTGGTAGGCCATCCAGCTGCCCAGTGCCCCCAGGCCAGGCAGCAGGACCCACTGGTGATGTTCGCCGAAGCGCTGTACGGCAACCATCACCACCACGCAGCCCAGGCCGCTGAGCACCGATACCATGACCGGATGCTGCTGGACTGGGCGCGGGCGGGCCGCCTGGTAGAGCAGAAACAGCAGCGGTGCTCCGGAGGCCAGTCCCAGCCCCAGGCCCAGCATGGCGGGGCGAGGGGTCATCAGCAGCCAGCCGGCCAGGATGCTGGCCGCAACAAGTGCGGCCAGTAGCGCGTAGCCAGCCAGGCATCGCCACTCAAGCATCGGTCAAATCAGCCATGGTTCAATTCAACCATCGGTGGCGCGGCGTCGGAACCAGACGGCGCCGAACAAAAGCAGCAATGCCACGGCCAGTCCGATCCACATCTCGAGCCGGCCCAGGTAGCCCAGAACGGTGGCGTGATTCATGAACAGCTCTTCATTGAACTCGATCGATTGGAGATTGCCGCCGAATTCGATGTTGGCACTCATCGGCAATACTCCGCTGCCCAGGCGCTTGAGCATGATCAGACCGAAGTTGAAGCCGGGCAGGCTGAAGTTGGTGATCAGTGTCCAGGCATGCTGGGCAATAGCCAGCCCGGCCGGAATGGCGATGGCAATCAGTATGGGCAGGCGCGGTGCCCAGGACGAGCAGAACAGCAGCCAGGCGTAGATCGGCATCAGCCACAAGGCCTGGACCAGCATGCCCAGCAACATCACGCTCCACAGGCGGGGCAGGCTGGCCGGCAACCAGAAGGTCGCGATCGGGTTGACGCCCGCCAGCAGGCCGTAGACGGTCGCTATCAGCAGCAGCACGACGTGGGTGAGGACGATGGCGCCGAAAAACAGGGCGGGCACCAGCAGGCAGGCGCTGGCGAGCTTCGAGGCGACCGTCATGCCGTCGGAAACCGGCAGTGATTTCCAGAACAGAATGGAGCGATCCTTGCGGTCGTCGAACAGGCTTCCGGCCAGGTAGAACAGAATGATCAACAGCATGATCTGGAAAAAGATCGCGGAGATCGAAAACAGCGCGCCGGACACGATCAGCCGCCTTTGCTCTGTCGGCTGCTCAGCCAGCTGGCGCAGCATGTCGCTGGTGAAGGCCATTTCCGCGTCAAAACGCCCGCCGATGATCAGGGAAAAAACGACGAACAGCAGGATCAGTGCGCTGATGCCCAGCGGAGCCCACTTGAACGCGACCGGGCTTTCCCACAGTTCGCGACGCACCAGCGTCGACAGCGTGTTCAGGGTGCGATTGTTCATTCTGCAGTCTCCAGTGCAGGCGCAGATTCAGTGCCCATCAAGGCGACGAAGAGATCGGCGACACTGGGCTTGTGGGTTTCGCCCAGTGCCTTGATCTGCCCGATATCCCCACTTTCGAACAGGAAGATGTGGCGGCCGAACAGCAAGCGCTCGTGCAGCGGCCCCAGTGCCCGTGCCTGGTCGGCCTGGTCGGGTCGAACCATCAGCTCGACATAGCGCTCGTGTACTTCATCCATGCTGCTGTTGAGTATCAGCTTGCCGTCGCGAATAAAGATCAGGTCGGTCAGGATGTGCTCGACTTCCTCGACCTGGTGGGTCGTGATCAGGATGGTGCGCTCTTCATCGAAATACTCGTTGAGCAGATTCGAGTAGAACTGCTTGCGAAACAGGATATCCAGGCCCAGGGTTGGCTCATCGAGGACCAGCAGGCGCGCATCAATCGCCATTACCAGGGCCAGGTGCAGCTGCACGACCATGCCCTTTGACAGCGCCCTGATTCTGCTTTCTGGGCGTACCTTGCTGTTTTTCAGGAAATGCATGCAGCGTTCGCGCGAAAAGCGAGGATGCAGGCGCTCGGTCAAATCGATGATCTGGTGCACGCGGGCCCAGCGCGGCAACACCGCGACATCAGCGATAAAGCAGACCTGCTCCATCAGGCGATCACGCTGCCGGGCCGGATTCAGGCCCAGTACCGAAAGCTCGCCCTGGTAGCTGCTCAAGCCAAGAATCGCTTTCAGTGCGGTGGTCTTGCCGGCGCCATTGGGGCCGATCAAACCGACAATGCGTCCGGGCGGGATATCAAGATCGATCCCGTCGAGTGCGCGCGTGCTGCCGAAATGTCGTTTCAGATTGCGGGCCTTGATCGTTATATCCATTGTGCTTCAGACCTTCTTTTTCATATCAGACTGGCGCAGATCGTCCAGGGTCAGACCCAGTTGCTCGAGGCGGTTGGCCAAGCGCGGCCACTCTTCGTTGAGGAAGTGCTCGCGTTCGCTGGCAAGCAGCCGCGCACGGGCCCCCTCGCGCACGAACATGCCCACACCGCGCCGCTTTTCGATCAGGTCATCGTCAACCAGCGACTGGTAGGCCTTGGAAACGGTCAGCGGGTTGACCTGGAAATCAACCGCGACCTGGCGTACGGACGGTAGCGGCTGGCCTTCCTGCAAAGTGCCGTCGAGAATGGCAGCCACGGTTTTCTCCCGCAGCTGCCAGTAGATCGGCTGGTTATCGTCCCAGTTGGCGCTCATCAACCACCCTGGTTAGGCAACGGAAAGAGCGGCAACAGGCCGCGGAGCGTGCGGCCCTCGGCCGGCTTCAGACGGGTCTTGCGCGCGGCTTCGGCGGCCGCCTTCTGGTCGGCAGAGCGTTCTTCCGGCAGCGTGGCCATGACTTCGACCACAGGGCTTTCGCCCGCTTCGGCGCGGAGCATCTGCTCCCGGCTCTTGAAGTCCGAGGCAAAAGCCAGGGCCATGCAGATGGCGGCGGCCACGGCCGCCAGGCCATGCGGGATTTCCAGGGTTTTGCGTTTGACGATGGGCAACATGGCGGCTCTCCTGACTGATGTTTGATCGTGTTGGTGTATTAGTCTAGTAAAACACCAGAACAGAGTCAAGTCTTTTCGTTGCGAATCGGCGGTAGCCGCTACCGCACTTTCAGTGCTGTCGCAGCATATACAGACGGGTTCTGATAAAATGGCCGGCTTGAACTACCATGAGCGGATGGTGGTCGTATCCCACACTCGACGTCCTTTTCATCCTTACCAAGCGTTTTCCAAGGAGATTCAATCCCAATGCGAATCAAGCAAATTTGTGCTGCCGGACTGGTAGCGACCGTTTTTTCCGTCAATGCCCTGGCCAACGACCTCGATTCCCTCGAAGATCAGGTCAGCTACATGATCGGCATGGACATCGGCCAGTCTCTGGCTGAACAGGACATGGACCTGAATATCGACGTGCTGATCGAGGCCCTGAGTGCCAGCTACAGTGGTGATGCCCTGCGCATGACCCAGGAAGAGGCTCTGGCCGTTCGCGATGAGTTCATGCAGCGCCGCCAGGCTGAAATGGAGCAGCAGCGCGATCGTGATGCGACCCGCAATCTCGAGGAAGGTCAGGCTTTTCTGGCCGAAAACCGCCAGCGTGATGATGTGACCGAGACAGAATCCGGATTGCAGTACCGTGTTATCGAGCCCGGTGATGGCCGCAGTCCTTCGGCTGAAGATGTGGTTACGGTTCACTACCGCGGGACCTTGCTCAATGGCACCCAGTTCGACAGCTCTTTCGATCGCGGCGAGCCTGCTACCTTCGCCCTGAACCAGGTCATTCCGGGCTGGACCGAAGGCGTGCAGCTGATGCAGGAAGGCGCCCGTTTCGAGTTCTTCATTCCGGCTGATCTGGCCTACGGTGAAATGGGCCGTCCCGGTCCGATTGGGCCCAACTCGACGCTGATCTTCGAAGTCGAGTTGATCGAAGTCCAGGGCGACTAAGTCATTCAGGACTAAAAACGATGGGCTCACTGCAGGATGCCCTGCTCAAGGCAGGGCTGGCTGACGAACAGCAAATCGAAAAGGCGCGCAGCAAGCCGGCGCGCCCCGTCGCCAACAAGAAGAAGCTTGCCACCAGGTCCGCAGACAAGCGCAAGCCGGTCCGCGATGGCAAGGCAGCTTCCGGCAGCCGGAAGCCGGTGAACCCGGAATCCGACCTGGCGCGCGCCTACAAGGCCCGCCAGCGTGCGGAAGCGCAGGAGAAGGAGGCCGAAAAGGAGCGCCGGGTCAAGGCTCAAGAGGAGCGGCGACAGCGCAACCTCAAGCTCGACGCCATGATCAAGGGCAGCACGCTGAACCGCAAGGAAGCCGAGCTGCCGCGCTACTTCGAGCACATGGGACGCATCCGGCGGGTGCTATGCACGCCGGAGCAGCGCGATCAGCTCAACCGGGGCGAAATCGGTGTGGTCAATCTTCGCGGCAGCTATCTGCTGGTCGCCCTGGACACCCTGGAACAGTACCGCGAAATCGCGCCCGACCTGGTCCCGGACCTGGCCGGCAGGGATGAACCGGAAGATGACGGCAGCCATTATCCCCCGGTTCC
>RECK01000051.1 GCA_007694055.1 Wenzhouxiangella sp. | reverse complement strand
GCCGAGCGATGAAATCCAGTGGCTCGAAGATCACATGCGTCGTCCCGTCGCGGTAGCATGGTTTACAGCTTCTTGAGACTCCAGATATCCGGGGGAGCGAGCAGTTGGCAAGCTTCAGCTTCGGTCGGCGCCGAGATGGCACAGCTCAATCCTTTTGGCAACGGTCGTTTCGGCCACGCCGTGGCGCTGTCGGGGCCGGATCTCTGGGTTAGTCAGCTGTTTCGAATTGACCAGGAGCATCGGGCCTCGGTCTGGCGCTATCGATTCAGCGGCACGGGCACGGAGCGATTGTTGACCGATATCCACCAGCTCTCCTTGCTGCGACACGGTGTGACAGGCGAAAAACTCGGCTATGCGCTGGGCGTGGATCGCAACTCCAGCCGGATCGCCGTCGGCGCTCCGAGCAGCTTTCTTGCGGAAACCAATGCGACCGGATTGGTTTTGGTCTATGAGCGCTCGGAGCGCTTGTTCACTGATCGTTTCGGCACCGGTCGTCTGCTGCCCGGTGCTCAGTTTCGCGACTGCGAGGGTTGCCCGCAAATGGTGATGATCCCCGCCGGCAGTTATGCCCAGGGAAGCCCGCTAGGCATCGCGGTGAGTAATCCGAGCGAGAGACCACAGCGCCAGGTCAATGTCCCCGCTTTTGCCATTGGCATGACCGAAGTGACCTTTGCTCAGTGGGATGCCTGCGTCGCTGACGGCGGCTGCACGCACAGTCCCAGCGACTCGGGGCTGGGCCGCGGATCGCGACCGGTGGTCGGCGTCAGCCGCGGTGATGCGTTGGAGTACCTCGCCTGGCTTGGCGACAAGACAGGCAAGGACTATCGCCTGCCATCGGAGTCCGAGTGGGAATATGCCGCTCGCGCCGGCACCACCTCGCTTTTCAACACGGGCGACTGCCTTGGCACTGACCAGGCCAACTTCCGGGGTCCGAACCCAATCCCATCTTGTCCGGACGGAATCAATCGTGGGCTTGCTCTGCCGGTGGCCAGTTTTGCCCCCAATGCCTTTGGTCTCTACGATACGCATGGCAATGTTTCCGAATGGGTTCAGGATTGCTGGAACGACAACTACACTGGCGCCCCCACCAACGGCAGCGCATGGATGACCGGCGATTGCAGCCTGGCAGTCTGGCGCAGCGGCAGCTATGTCGAGTTTGGTAGCGCCGTTCGCTCGGCTGCTCGAGGCTCGCACCCCCTCGACAGCCGCTTTGCGAATTTTGGATTTCGGGTGGCCAGGTCCACGTCCCCGTAAGCAGCCGGGCGAATCGACTCGGCGCCCGGCATTACATACCGGCCCGGTCAACCTGACCGGCGTCGGGCAATCGGCTGGTGAAGTCAGAAGCCTCCCAATGGCGGGAGCCGTCCTTCGCCAAATCCGTCAATCCAACCCCACCGAAGGGGGAGATGAAAGCCCCGCTTCAGCGCCTGTGCTCAGGTCCATTACGCGGCCCGGCGAGACGAGCTTGCACGTTGGGCCAGCAGCAGCGTCTTCAACATCAGCACAACGAGGGCAGCTGTTGAGAAGGTCGGCACCGGAATGGCAAACGGGCTGGCGCCGCGCAACAGGACCTCGTGCGGTCTGCTTTCGGCGTTGCTGATGATGGTGATCTGATCGCTATCCTGTCCCTGCGCCTGCCTATGATGCAGGATCTCTAGTTCACAGCTCGCGCGCGATCAATGCGAATGGGCTGGTCGGAGTGCTGGTTTCGTCGATGATCAGCGGCTTATTGTTCAGGTCCAGTTCCGGACCGTCCACGCTCAGACCATTGATGATGCCGCCGATGGACAAACTGTCGCTGCCACAGCTGACTTCGATGTTGGCGACGTTGGCTTCGATCCCGTCGGATTGACCGTTTCCGACTACGCAGGTCCGACTCGGATTGGTAGGCTGCGAGTCTACCGTTGCCGACCAGGCGGCCCCGAAGTCGAATTTGCTGGCAAAGGCAAGTCCACCATCAGCAGCAATCGGCAGCAAGTCTTCGTCATTCAGCGACAGCACCAGGCCTGCGCCTTCCAGGCCGCTGACGGATCCCGCCAGGCTGTAGGTATTGATCACGAAATTGGCGGTGACGGCACACGCCTCAATAATGTGAGCCGCGACCCACTGGTCGCCGGCATCCAGCACCGGGCTGCGGGTATCGCCGACGACCGAATCAATCGACCAGCCGGTCTCCGAAATCACGGTGAAGTTGGCGGCGGCGCAGAAGTCGACCTCCTGCTCCTGCGTCGCCGGGCTTATCGTGCCTTGTACGAAACCCGCTGCAGCAGTGACCGCATTCACTTTGGATGGGATCGTGATCGGGGCGCCGACCGGGTTGTAGGCATAGCTGGCAATGTTCATGCGTGACACTCAAGAGCAAGCGTTCTAATGCGCTGATGTCCCCACTTGTCTGTTCATGGATGGACCTTGGCGAATTCCCTGTGCCGGATGCGCACGTCGGCAAAACGTTGAGAACTCATAAACACCCCATTTGGCAATTGCTGCGGCATCCGGTGCCGCGTCAGGTTGGCGTTTGACAGCGATTGCAACAGGCAGCGGCGTGGATTTCGTTCGAGTCTCCCCAGTCTTCGCCAATCGGGAGAGGAATGGGTCGATACAAGACAAGCAGATTTCCATCGGCGAATGAGATCAAGCTTGGTACACAGTGTGGCTCGAGGCGCATGGTTTCTGGCCGTGCCGCGCCGGCAGAGATCACCGTTCGAACCGAGCCACAAAACCTCCCTCGCGGAGGTTTTTTCATAACTGCCGTATCGCTTCGGCCAGCTGATGAAAAAAAGAGGGCAATTTGATTCCGACCTACGCTGCGGAGCCGGAGTTAGTGCTCACGACTTTTCAGCCGTTTCCTTGGAACAAGGGACTGCATCAAGCGCACAAACCCGATTTCTACCGGACACTTTGGCTCGGTACAAAGCCGCATCCGCCTTTTTTAGCAATTCCGTCATGGCGTCCTGATACTGCAGCTCTGCAACGCCGAAGCTCACTGTGACGTCTGGAGCCTCGTCCCGGAACCGCCGCTCGACCGCCTGCCGGAGCTCCTCGCAAATTGACGCCGCCGCTCCCGCACCCGTTTCAGGAAAAATGATCAAGAACTCCTCTCCGCCCCAACGACCGAAATGATCAGATGCTCGCAAGCGCGCACGAACCACTGCACTCATCTGGGATAGCACCCGATCTCCCTCTTCGTGGCCATAGTCGTCATTGACCCTCTTGAAGTGATCCAAATCCAAAGACGCGATACTGAGGGCAGCTCCATGACGTTCCGCTCTCGATACTTCAGCACTTAAAACGCGTATGGTGGCACGCCGATTTGGTAGACCAGTCAGCTCATCCTCCATAGCAAGTCTAAGTAATTTTTGGTTGCTTTCCTCTAGTTGCCAGCGAGCCACTTCCAATTCCGTGATATCCACCAAGGTCACCACACTCACCTGCCTAGCCTCGTCGAATTCACACGGACTTGCCCTGACACACAGCACCTTCCTCGGAGACGTATCCGCGCCAGTACGGCAATTACGCTCCATAAGCTCTTCAAACACCCTGTCGTCCTTCAACAAGCCCAGGATAAATTCTTGATCGTCCTCGGCGAAAAGATCAGCGAGCAACTCTGGATGCTCCATGAATTGGCCGCGGAATGACCCGCACATCTCCAGCATGGCATGATTGGCATAGACGATATTGGAACCTAGACGAACCCAAAAGGCGTCCGTGACGCTGTTTGCCACGGCATCCATCAGTGAATTGACCCTCCTTATCGCGCGATTTCTTTCGCGCTCCGGACGAAGGTCACGCATGACAGTCGAGATTTGCTGCAACTCTCCAGAAACCGGATCGATATGTCCTGCTACATGCTGAAGCACCGGGACTTCACAGTTTTCAGAATCCAGCACAGCCGTTTCGCCAGACCAGACCCCGCCCTTGACTGCTTTAGGCAGGGCCTCATATTGAAGTCTCGCAAACGCCCAATCCGGGTGGTACTGCGCAATCTCAACTCCAAGTGGATTGCTAACAGATCGACCGAAATCCGGCGCCTCAACCCGATCAGCAGGCTGAACCGATAGGTGACCAAAAAGCGACATCATGCTCTCGTTGGCATAAACGAGACGCCCTTTATGATCAATCACCCCAACCATGTCCGGAGTCCTGTCGAGTATCCCAACCAGGCTGCGCAGCAGGCTAAGATCGCCGCGGTAATCAGTGACATCCTGACAGGTACCCACCAGGCGTGTCGGCTCACCATTTGCTGAAAATGTCACCAATCCAACAGTGTGTAGTGAACGGCGCTTTCCGTTGCCGTCACGGATGTCGAACTGAATATCGTAGCGCCCGCTTTCGAGGGCCTCTTCGACTGACTGCGCCGTTCGCGCTTTGTCTCTTGCAACCACTCGGTCAAAAAAATCGGACGTCTTAAGCGGCGCACTATCGCTGGCCACTCCAAACATCCGAAAGACTTCCTCGCTCCAGAGCAAGTTCCCGCTGGAGATATCCCACGCCCAGATGCCGAGGTTAGCGAGCTCGAACAGCTGCCGCATTTGGCGCTGCTGTTGGCTCGACTGCAAAAGCACCCAGGCTCGGCCCTGCTCGCCGCGGAAGTTGACGACGAATTCATAACCAAGAAAGCGATCCCCGTGCTCGGGCCCGAAGGCGATCTGCAGAGAGACCAATCGGCCGTCGTGAAAAGGATCGCCCAGGAGCAGAAAATCGATGGGGGCGGCAATCGACACCCTGGGGTGATTCACTTTGACCAAGCATTTTGGCAGACCCGACGGCAGCAAAGCCCGCGCCGCAGGGTTCGCGTAACGGATACGGCCCGATACCGTTCCAAACAGGATCGGAATCTGGATATGCCGAAAGATCGCCTCGCCCAGCCCATCCCCCTGGGAGTGTCGGCTCATCCGCCCCTCCCGAACCCTTCAATCCGTTTCATAGCCCAATCCCCAAACAGCTCAGGCCGATGGAAGTAAAAGCCCGCGTATAGGAAGTATAAACGCCCTATTTACTGAATTCCAGCAGTATCCGGAGCCGTGCCCAGCCGGCGTTTGATCCCGGTTGCAGCCCGCAATGGGCCGGATTTCGCCCGATTCTCCCCTGTCGTAGCCAATCGAACGACGAAGCACGCCAAACTTCCCGTCAATGGCCTATTCCGGCACGAGCGCCACCGGGCCGCGCACGGATGGAACGCGGCCTGAAGTCGGTTTTCTACAGTTCAGTGAGGCAAGCCGATACGCTCCGTCGGCGGCGCTCGGCTTTCCGCCCACAGCCCCGGGAGATCCTTACTGGCCAGGTGAGTCAGTATCCGCTCGATCACCGGTGGGTCCTCTATGGAAGCGATGATCTGGACCGTGCCCCCGCAACTCGGGCAGGTCTCCACATCAATCTGAAAGACCCGCTTGAGGCGCTTCGCCCAGCGCATCGCCGATCGTTGCTCAGCCGGTGTGCGGTCTTCGGTTGGCTTTGTGGGCTTCGCGCCCCGGCCCCGGCGGGCCGGCGTGATCTTGGCGCGCCAGGGGCTGTTGGGTGCGAATACCCCATGAAAGCGGGTCAGATTCAG
>RECK01000219.1 GCA_007694055.1 Wenzhouxiangella sp. | reverse complement strand
AGGGGATGGCATGAGCCGCTCGGTATTACTGGCTGAGGCGTTGATTCCGGATACCGGCAAGTCGCTGCTGTTGTACCAGCACAAGGACAAGTTTTCGATCGTCATTCCTGGCCGCGGGGAGTTGATGAACAGCCGCGTTCACGGCTCCGAGAAAGCCCTGGCCGAGCTGGCTTGCGCGCGCATGGGCAAGCCGGCCAAACCGCGCGTGCTGGTCGGGGGTCTGGGCATGGGTTTTACCCAGGCCGCGGCGCTGGACGTGCTGGGTCCGGACGCCGAGGTGGTGGTGGCCGAACTGGTACCGGAGGTGGTTGACTGGCATCAGCAGTGGATTGGAGAGCCGGCCGGCCATCCGCTGGCCGACGCTCGCAGCCGCGTGTATATCGGCGATGTCGCCGAGCTGCTGCGCGCCGAGCCGGCCGGCTTCAATGCCATTTTGCTCGATGTCGACAACGGGCCGAAAGCGGTAATCCGGCGCGAGAACGATTGGTTGTACGGGATGGAGGGCCTGACCACCGCCCGCCGGGCGCTGCGCCCCGGCGGTGTCCTGGCGGTCTGGTCGGCCGGCCCGGATGTCCAGTTCAATGCCCGCCTTGGCCGCGCTGGCTTCAAGTCGGAGCTGGTGATCGTTCGCCCCCACCGCGCCGGCAAGGGCGCGCGCCACTATATCTGGCTGGCCTGGGAGCCTGCTTGACCCCATTGCACCTCGGACCCAGAAAGCGTTAGCATTGGAAAATGTCCGGACAAAGTAAAATCGAGGATCTTAACCCGCTATGTCGCTTGCAGCATCCGGGCTGACCCTGTTTGAAAAGATCTGGGCCGAACACCTGGTCAACCAGCGATCTGATCGCGCCGGCCTGATCGCCATTGATCGGGTATTTCTGCACGAGCGCACCGGCGGCCTGGCCTTGCTGGGACTGGAGCAGGCCCGGCGCAAGGTGCGCGATCCAGCGCGGGTGTTCTGCACCATCGACCATATCGTTGACACCTTCCCTGGCCGCGGTGATCAGACCCGGATGCCGGGGGGATGCGAATTCATCACCTCAACCCGGGATGCGGCCAAAAGAGCCGGCCTGCGCCTGTTCGATATCGGCGACCCGGACCAGGGTATCGTCCACGTGGTTTCGCCGGAACAAGGCATTGCCCTTCCCGGCCTGACGCTGGTCTGCCCCGACAGCCATACCGGCACCGTCGGTGGCCTGGGTGCCCTGGGTTGGGGCATCGGCTCCAGCGAAGCCGAGCACGCGCTGGCCACCGGCACCCTGGTGGTCGACAAGCCGAAAACCCTGCGGGTGAGCTTTGAAGGCAGCCTGGCGCCGGGGGTCACGGCCAAGGACATGATCCTGGCCCTGATCGGTGCCCACACGGCCAGCGGTGGGGTCGGCTACGTGCTGGAATTTGCCGGCCGGGCCGTGCGTGAACTCGACATTGAGGCGCGTCTGACCCTGTGCAACATGGCGGTGGAATTCGGTGCCTTTTCCGGCCTGATCGCGCCCGACGACAAGACCTTCGATTACCTGCACGGCCGGCCTTTTGCCCCCGAAGGCGTGGCCTGGGACCGGGCAGTGGCGCACTGGCGCGGGCTGGTCTCGGACAGCAATGCCACGTTCGACCGCGAGATCAGCATCGACGCCAGCCGGATCAGCCCGCGCATTACCTGGGGCACCAGCCCGCAGCATGTCGCGGGCATTGATGAGCGGGTGCCAGACCCGGCTGCCGAAAGCGACCCCCGCCGGCGCCAGGCCATGGAACAGGCGCTGAAGTACATGGACTTGAGTCCCGGCGATTCCCTTTCCGGGCTGCCCATCGATGGTGCCTTTATCGGCTCGTGCACCAACGCCCGCTTGAGCGACCTGCGCGCCGCCGCCAAACTGCTGCGCGGCAGGCGCGTAGCCCAAGGCGTGCGCGCCATTTGCGTACCCGGCTCCAGCCGGGTCAAGGCCGCCGCCGAGGCCGAAGGCCTGCACCAGGTGTTTATCGAGGCCGGATTCCAGTGGCGCGAGTCGGGCTGTTCGATGTGTTTCTTTGCCGGCGGTGAGAGCTTCGGTGCCGGCGAGCGCGTGGTCACTTCGACCAACCGCAACTTCGAAAACCGCCAGGGGCCCGGCACCCGCTCGCACCTGGCCAGCCCGGCCACCGTGGCCGCCTCGGCCGTGGCCGGCTGCATCACCGACCCGCGCCGGCTTGATCCAGGTACACAACCATGAACGAGCCCTTCCGCAATCACCGGGGCATCGCCGCACCGCTGTACCGGATCAACGTCGATACCGATGCCATCATTCCCAGCCGCGAGATGAAGCGCGTCTCCCGTGAGGGTCTGGGCGAAGGCCTGTTCGCCAACTGGCGCTATACCGACCCGGCCACGCGCCAGCCCAATCCCGATTTCGTTCTGAACCAGGAACCCTGGCAACAGGCCACCATTCTGCTGGCTGGCGCCAACTTCGGCTGCGGCTCCTCACGCGAGCACGCGGTCTGGGCGCTGAAGGATTTCGGCTTCCGCGCCATCATCGCACCCAGCTTCGGTTCGATCTTCCAGGGCAACTGCATCTGCAACGGCATCGTCCCGGTCATTCTGGACGACGACACCGTCGCCACCCTGGCCCGATCCGAGCAGGAGAATCCCGGCCGCCCCATTACTGTTGACCTGGAAAACCTTTTCGTCATCGACTCCGAAGGCAATCAGCATCCCTTCAACCTGGGCGAAGACGCGCGCAAAATGCTGCTGGAAGGCCTGGATCCCATTGCTTTGACCTTGACCCAGGATGACCTGATCGGGGAATTCCTGAACCAGGATCGCCAGAAGCGCCCCTGGGTTTACCTGGAGAATTGCTCGACCTCTTCGGCCGAATAGCCCACCTCCCGTAGCACCTCCCGAGTATGCTCGCCGACGTGTGGCAAATCGCGGCGGCAACCGAAGCGGGCATCGGCCATGGCCAGCGGCAAGGCGGGGAGACTGGCTTGCCGGCCGGCCTGGGGGCCGTCGGTGAGGGTCAGGTCAAGCAGGCCCTGGCTGGCCAGCAGGTGCGGGTCATCGAACAACTCTTGAGGTCGGGTGATGGGCGCAAACGGCAATCCGCTTTTCTCCAGCTTGGCCATCAGCTCGGCCTTGCTGTAGCGGCGAAAGGTGTCCTGGATGACCGGAATGATGCGCTCGCGCTGGGCCACCCGGTCGGCGTTGGCGGCCAGGCTGGCATCGGCGGCGAAGTCGGAAAGCTCGAAGGCCTCGCAGAAAATGCGCCACTGGGTATCGCTGACCACGCCGACAAAGACCTGCTCGCCGTCGCCGGTTTCGAACACCTCGTAGACCGCCCAGGCCGAAATGCGCGCAGGCATGGGTGCGGCGGGCTGCCCGGTGACGGCATACTGGGCCATGTGCTGCCCAACCAGGAAAACCGAGTTCTCGAACAGCGAGCTGACCACGCGCTGGCCACGGCCGGTGTGATGGCGCTGCTGCAGCGCGGCGAGCACGCCCAGGGCGCCGAACAGGCCGCCCTGGACATCAATCACGCTGGCCCCTGCGCGCAGCGGCTTGCCCGGCGGGCCGGTCATGTAGGCCAGCCCGCCCATCATCTGGGCCACCTCGTCCAGTGCCGTGCGATGGGCGTAGGGGCCGTCAAGAAAGCCTTTCTCGGAGCAGTAGATCAGGCCGGGATTGCGCTCGCTCAGGGCATCAAAGCCGAAGCCGAGCTTGTCCATGGCCCCGGGCCGGAAGTTCTCGATCAGCACGTCCGACGAGTCGATGATCCTGAGCGCTGCTTCGTGTCCCGCCGGGTCCTTCAGGTCCAGGCAAACGGAGCGCTTGTTGCGGTTGTACATGGGGAAATAGCCGGCCCCGGAACCGGACAGGCGCCGGGTCTTGTCGCCGCCGGGCGGTTCGATCTTGACCACCTCGGCACCCAGGTCGGCCAGGATCAGGCCGCAGGTCGGGCCCATGACCATGTGGGTGAATTCGGCGACGCGGATGCCGGCAAGCGGCGGGCTGGGGTGATCGGACATGGCGCTGACTCGCGTTAGATTAAGGGATGAACATGCAAAGATGATACGCAATAGGATAAAATGTCCGGACAAATTCTTCCAGCCCCGTTTCACCATCGAGCAAAGCCATGACCCAGTTCGTGCTGATCAGTGAAGTCGGCCCGCGTGACGGGCTGCAGAGCCTGAAGTCCATCATGCCGACTGAAGCCAAGAAAGCCTGGATCGAGGCCGAGGCCGCAGCCGGGGTGCGCGAAATCGAGGTCGGCTCCTTCGTCCCATCCAAGCTGCTGCCGCAGATGGCCGACACCGCCGAGATTGTCGCCCATGCCTGCACCATCCCGGGGCTGACCGTGGCCGCGCTGGTGCCCAACCTGATCGGCGCGCGCCATGCCATCGCCGCGGGAGCCCACAAGATTTCGATTCCGCTGTCGGTCAGCGAAACCCACAGCCTGAAGAACCTGCGTCGCAGTCACGAGCAGGTGCTTGACGAGGTGCGCGCCATCGCCGAGCTGGTCGCCAAACAACCGGCCGGCCAACGCCCGCATTTTGAAGGCGGCCTGGCCACGGCCTTCGGTTGCACTCTGGAAGGGGCGGTGGCTGAGGATGCGGTGGTGCGCCTGGCCGCTCGCCTGATCGAGGCCGGCTGTGCCGAGGTCGGCCTGTCGGATACCACCGGCTATGCCAACCCGGCCCAGGTCAAACGCCTGATCCGCCGGGTCCGCGCCGAAGTTGGCAATGAGCGCCTGACCGGCGTGCACCTGCACAACACCCGCGGTCTGGGCCTGGCCAACGCCCTGGCCGCGCTGGAAGAAGGCATCACCACCCTGGATTCATCGCTTGGCGGCATCGGCGGCTGCCCGTTTGCGCCCGGCGCCAGCGGCAATATCGTCACCGAGGACCTGGTCTTCATGCTCGACAGCATGGGCCTGGCAACCGGTATCGACCTGGAAAAACTTTTGGCCGTGCGCGATATCGTCAAGGCCGCCCTGCCCGACGAGCAGCTCTACGGCTTCACCCCCGAGGCCGGACTGCCGCTGGGCTACCGGCGCGGCTGGGGTGTGGACTTGACCAGCTCCAGCCACTCGCCGTCGGCACCCTGAACATGACCCGAACGGCCGGCCTCGAGGCTGATCATGGCAATTCCCGTGGCCAGTGCGGGTCGCGGCGCCAGCACCGGAACCTGGTCGATCTCGATCAGGTTGGCGCCGGCCAGTTGCACGATAGCCACCGGCAGGCGGGTATCTTCCGCCAGCCCCAGGCCACGGTTGAGCACCCCAATGCGCGTCTCTATGGCCAGGCCGTCAACCCCGCTGTACTCGCGCCAGAACGCCAGTGCCGCAGAACGATCGGCGGTCAGGGTCACGGCGATGAACAGCTCGTCGAGGCGATATTGCGGACGCGGCAGGGAAAAAGGCGGCAGCTCGCGCCGGACCTCGGTGAAGTAATACAGCTCGCCGGCCGGGCCGATGGCCTGCAAGGCAACGATGTGTTCGCTGACTTCCAGCGGCGCCGGCCCGGACAGGATCTGGAAGCCCGGGTTACCGGCCAGTTCCGAGGCCAGTGCCGCCACGTCGATACTGCCCACCTCCAGGCTGA
>RECK01000159.1 GCA_007694055.1 Wenzhouxiangella sp. | reverse complement strand
CAGCATTATGAGTGCCGCGCTCTAACCAACTGAGCTACGTAGCCACGAGGTAGCCCGCTATTTTCGTACTTCGGGCGGATCAGGTCAAGGGCCAACCCTGGCCAAAAGGGCCGGGCGCGCGGTCGGCTCTGTTCACGATTTGTGCTCGCCCTGGAGCAGCATCAGCTTGCGTTCGTGGGACAGCCCCAGCCACAGGCTCGCGCAGATCAGCAGCAGCACGATGGTGAACGGCAGGCCCGTGCTCACCGCGCCGGCCTGCAGGGCGTTCAGCGCCGCCTCCCCGCCGAGGGCCAGCAACACCGCGGCCAGCACGCCCTCGATGATCACCCAGAAGACCCGCTGGCTGGTGGGCGCATCGGTCTTGCCGCCCGAGGTGATGCTGTCGATGACCAGCGAACCGGAATCCGACGAGGTAATGAAGAACACCAGCACCAGCACGATGGCCAGGAACGAGGTGATGTTGGTGAAGGGCAGGTTTTCCAGCATCTGGAACAGGGCCAGCGAGGAGTCGCTGATGCCGTCGGCCAGGGCCCCGACCTGGTCCTTGACCTGGTTCAGGCCGTTGCCGCCAAACGCCGTCATCCAGATGGTGGTGACCACCACCGGCACGATCAGCACCGCGGTCAGGAATTCCCGCACCGTCCGGCCGCGCGAGACGCGGGCGATGAACATGCCGACGAACGGCGACCAGGAAATCCACCAGGCCCAGAAAAAGATCGTCCACTCGTGGTAGAACACCGTGTCCTCGCGGCCGACCGGGTTGCTCAAGGGCAGCATGTACTGGGCGTAGCCGGCCACCGTGGTGCCCAGGTTGGCGAAAAACGCCACCAGGCCGCCGGCGATGATGACGAACAGCAGCAAGATCGCGGCAAAGATCATGTTCAGGTTGCTGAGCACCCTGACCCCGCCTTCGATACCGCGCAGAACCGAGACCAGGGCGACTGCCGTGACCGCGGCGATGATGATGATCTGGGTCAGCAGGCCGCCGGATATGCCGAACAGGAAAGCCATGCCGCCGGCAGCCTGCTGGGCGCCCAGGCCCAGCGAGGTGGTCAGGCCGAACAGGGTCGCCAGCACCGCCACGGTATCGATGACGTCTCCGACCGGACCCCAGACGCGATCACCCAGCAGCGGGTAGAAGGTCGAACGAACGGTCAGCGGCAGGCCCTTGTTGTAGGTGAAAAAGGCCAGCGCCAGCCCGACCACGCCGTAGATGGCCCAGGGATGCACACCCCAGTGGTACATGGTCGCGCCCATCGCTGCGCGCGCATCGCCGCCGCCAGCGTTGAGCGGCGTTCCGAACCAGTCGGTGAAATAGCCCACCGGCTCGGCCACGGCCCAGAACATCAGGCCGATCCCCATGCCGGCGGCAAACAGCATGGCGAACCACGAGATATAGGAGAAATCGGGGCTTGCGTCGTCGCCGCCGATGCGGATCTTGCCCACCGGCAGGACGATCAGCAACAGGCAGAACAGGACAAAGATATTGCCGGCCGAAAGAAACAACCAAACGCGGCTGGTTCGTCTCACGGTTTGCAAGCATCGGGCATAATCTCGGGCAGCTTGTTCCCACCCGTCAAAGATGTGACCCCATGAGTGATTTGGACGAAACCATGTTACCGGAAGACCGGCTGATGGCGGTTTTCACCCCGGCCGATTCCGGAAAAGCGGCGCCGTTGGCCGAGGGAGTCACTCTGCTGGTGGGTGCGGCCGGTTCGGGCCGCGCCGACCAGCTGCTCGCCTCGGCCCGGGCCCTGGAAGGCTGGACTTTCTTTCACCACGCAGGGCTGGGCGGCGAGGCCCACAATCCGGATGTCTTTCTGTGGCGCCTGCTGAGCGCCTTGCGCCGCCACTGCGGCTTTCGCGATCCGCTGCCGTTTGATCCGGCGGTGATGCGGGAAGCGCTGCCGAACTGGCTGGCGCGGGCGGCGGCTTCGGGTCCGTTCAGCATCGTGCTGGCCGACGCCGAGTCGCTGAGCAAGGGCGGCCTGGAGCCCAGCCTGGACTGGCTGCCGGAGCATTTGCCGGAAGGCGTCACGGTGGCGCTGTCGACGCGACCGGGGCCGTCGGCCGAGCTGGTCCGTGAGCGGGCCGACCGCGAGTTGAACCATGCGCCGGACGAGGACATTGCCGCGATCCGCAGCAGCCTCAGGGCCTTGCTCGACGATGCGGCGGCAACGCGGGTGCTGGAATGCCTGTGGGCCGCGCGCGATGGCTTGACGCAGGCCGCACTGAGCAGCCTGTGCGGCGAAGGCGTGGAAGGCACGCTGCAGACCCTGGCACCGTTCCTGCGCAGCGACGGGCAGCGCTGGATCCTGTCCAGTGCGCTGGTGCGCGAGCTGGCCGCGTCGCGGCAGCTGGCCGATCACGGTCAGCGCCAGCGCCTGCATCTGCAGCTGGCCGAGCACCAGGCCGGTTCCAGCGAGCCGGACTCGGCGCTGCTGGCGCTGTGGCACCTGGCCGCCGCAAACCAGCACGACCAGGTCATCGAGCAGCTGGGCGCGCCCGATTGGCTGGCGGCGATGACCCGGGCCGGCTACCGCTTCGATGCCCTGCGCTACTGGCGGCGCACGGGCGACAGCGCGCGCTTGTCCGCCCGCTTCCAGGCGCTCGTTGAGCGCGATGATTTGCCCGCGGCCGCGCTGCTCGGCCTGATCCGGCTGCAGTTCAGCCTGGGTGGCGAGGGCGTGCCGCGGGACTGGTTCACGCAGGGCCTGGGGCGGGCCGTGATCGAGGGCGATGAACTCCTGCAGGCGACCTTCCTGGAAAGCCTGGGCGCCCATTCCGACACGCCGCTGGATGAGCGGATGAAGCTGCTCGGCCAGGCCCTGGACATTCGCCAGCGCCTGCACGAACCCGGCCACCCTGCCCTGCGCGCGCTGCTGCACCTGCTGGCCGTACGCCACGAGGAGGCCGGTGACCTGGATGCCGCCATCGCCACGTATCGGCAGGGTATCGAGGCCGTGGAACAGGCGGCGGGGAGCGACAGCCCGGAACTGATTTCGTGGCTGAACAACCTGGCCGGCGTGTACAAGGCGTGCGGCGAGCTCAAGGAGGCCGACGGCCTGACCCGGCGGGCACTGAAGCTGGCGCGTGAGCAGCTGGGTCGCCGCCATCCGACCACGGCCAGCTGCTGCGATCAGCTGGCGGGGATTCATTACATGAGCGCGCAGTACGAAACCGCCGAGGAATTGTTCCGCGAGGCGCTGGAGATCACCGAGGGCGCTTTCGGGCCCGAGCATTCGGCCACCGCGGCCTGCCTGAACAACCTCGGTACCGTGGTCGATGCCCGCCAGCGCTACGGCGAGGCCGAGACCCTGTACCGGCGCGCGCTGAAAATCCGCTTGGCCCTGCACGGCGAGCATCATTCGGATACCGCCAGCAGCCTGCACAACCTGGCCACGGCGCTGGAGGCGGCCGGCAAGGGCGCGGAGGCCGAGCAGCTGTTCCGGCGCGCGCTGGATGCCTGGGACCAGGTCAGCGGCCAGGACAGCCCGGCCTTCGCCACCACCCTGCTCGGCCTGGCTGATCTCTTGCGCGACCGCGGCGCCTGGGCCGATGCCGAGCCGCTGTACCGTTCCGATATCGAGATCTGGCGCCAGCTGGTCGGCCCGGAGCACCCGCATACCCTGAACGCGATCTGCGGCCTGGCCCAGCTGTATGCCGCAGGCGACAAGCCGGAGCTGGCCGAG
This sequence comes from Wenzhouxiangella sp., assembly GCA_007694055.1. Classification (GTDB taxonomy): domain Bacteria; phylum Pseudomonadota; class Gammaproteobacteria; order Xanthomonadales; family Wenzhouxiangellaceae; genus Wenzhouxiangella. Next base: position 1,896 of record RECK01000159.1, on the reverse strand, counting down.
CCGCTGCTGCAGCACGTGATCGAGGGGGCGGCCCGGGTCGTGGGCAAGACCGATGCCCTGTACATGGAAGCCGTGTCCACGCTGGCCGCCCTGCTGCGCGATGCCGGCCGCAAGCCGGAAGCGCGCGCGCTGCTGGAGTCGGCCCTGGCCGCACATTCCGCCCAGCTGGCCATGCTCAGCGCACCGGCGCAGAAGCTCAAGCGCCTGCTCGACAGCCTGGATTCATCGCAGCCGCAGATTCATTGACGCCATGAACGCCCATCAACCGCAACTTCCGCTGGCCTACGAGCCGATCCGGCTGGACGACGGCGCCAACGTCAAGGCCCACAGCATCCAGCTGGGCCTGGACGGGGCCGACGAAGGCACCCTGGTCTGGGCCACGCAACAGGCCGAGGGTGAGGCACGGCCCGGCAATACCTGGTATTCACCCGACGACGGCCTGTACCTCGGCCTGGTGCTGGAGCCGGATTTTCCGACCGAGCAGGCCGGGCAGCTGGCCCTGGTCGGCCTGGTCTCCATGGGCCTGAGCATGGCCGAGCACGTCGTGCCGATGACCGACCTGGCCTACCGCTGGCCCAACGACATTCTGTTGAGCGGCAGCAAGGTGGCCGGGCTGTGGCTTTCCGCAAACGAAGCCGGTGATCGCCTGGTCCTCAACCTCGCCGTCAACGTGGCCAAGGCCCCGCAGGAGGTCATCGACGCCGGCTGCGTGCAGACCGACGGCGGCACGCCGGAAACCACGCCGGAGATACTGCTGGAGACCTTTGCGCGTCAGTTTCTGGACTGGATCAACCGCTGGGCCGAAGAAGGCATGGCCCCGATTCTCAGGCAGTTGCACAGCCGTCACGCCAAGCCGGGAACGCCGGTGCTGCTGCGCCTGGATCACGGTGAGCACCTGGCCGGCAGCGTGGTCGAGGTGGATGACCAGGGCCAGCTGGTGCTGGAGACCGACGGCCAGACGCGCAGCGTGGGCTTGAACGAATTCTTCGGCCTGAAATGACGGGAGCCGGCGAAATGCCGGCTCCCGAATGGCGATTGATCTGAACTGGAAGCTCAGGCTGCGCTGGGCGAGCCCTTGGGTTCGGGCGCAGACGACGGTTTTGCGTCCTCGGCGTCGAACTCCTGGTCCTTGACTTCCTCGTACCAGAGATCGTGATGGACTTCGGCCCACTCCTTGGCCACGTGGCCCTTGGTCATCGCGTCCATGGAGCCGGGCGCACCCAGGGTCGCCATGTACATGTGGCCGAAGCTGGCGCCCAGCCACAGGATGGCGACGATGGCGTGGACGATCAGGTTGATCTGGAACAGCTCGCGGTTTTCGAAGAACTGGGGCCAGATCATCATGATGCCGGTGGCACAGACGATCAGGCCGGCGCCGACGTTGACCCAGAACCAGGCCTTTTCGCCGCCGTTCATGCGCCCGGCCGGCAGGTGCTTGCCGAACGCCCCGCCCTTGAGCAGCCACTTGACGTCCACCGCGTTGGGGATGTTGTAGCGGGTCCAGGCGAGGATCATCAAAACCACGCCGATGACGAAGAAGGCACCGCCGTAGTTGTGGATGTTCTTGGCCGCGTAAGCCCAGGCGGCAAAGCCTTCCGGACCCATGATCGGGATCAGCACGGCGCGCCCGAACAGCAGGCTCAAGCCGGTGACCGCCAGGGCCAGGAACAGGATGGCCACGTACCAGTGCAGAACGATATCGAAGCGCGACCAGCGCGGCACGCGCTTGCCGGATTCATTACCCAGCTTTTCGCCGCCGCCGGAAATGATGAAGAACAGGCCGACCGCACCGATCATGAATGCCAGGTACCACGGCGAGTAGGTCGACAGCGGGCCGTTGCGGATCTGGCGGAAGGTCTCGCCGCTGCTGCTCATGACCACGTTGGCGCTGGGGCC
>RECK01000338.1 GCA_007694055.1 Wenzhouxiangella sp. | reverse complement strand
TCGAGGGTCGCCAGGGGCCGGGCAGTCGCACTTTCCTGGCCAGCCCGGCAACGGCGGCAGCCTGCGCCGTGGCCGGCTGCATTGCTGATGCCAGGCAGATCGACGGACCGCCCGAGGTCCGTATTCACTTTCCATCCCCGCGCCAGATGGAGGTGCGGCCATGAAGCCGATGCGGCAACTGACTTCCCGCACCCTGGTGCTGGACCAGGACAATATCGACACCGACCAGATCATTCCGGCCCGCTTCCTGACCACGACCAGTCGTGAAGGTCTGGCCGAGGGGGCGTTTGCCGACTGGCGCTTCGATGCGCAGGGTCGTGAGCGTCCCGACTCGCCGCTTAACGTGGGCGATCGCAATGAACGAGAAATCCTTGTCGCCGGTGAGAACTTCGGCTGTGGATCCTCGCGCGAGCACGCGGTCTGGGCCCTGATGCAGCTGGGATTCCGGGTGGTGATCAGCTCGAAGATTGCCGATATCTTTCGCGCCAACGCGCTCAAGAACGGCTTGCTGGCCATCGAGGTGGACAACCACACCCATCGCTGGCTGCTGGACCATCCCGGCGCCAGCCTGGATATCGATGTCGAGGCCTGTCGCCTGACCCTGCCCGAGGTGTCGGGCGATGAACTCGAGCGGACGCTGGACTTCAGTCTCGATCCCTTTGCCCGCAGGTGTCTGCTTGAAGGGGTCGACGCCCTGGGCTTCGTGCTCGCCCAGGTCGAGTCGATCACGCGCTATGAAAACACCCGGGAGGTTGCCTGATGCAAGCGACCATTACCCTGCTGCCGGGTGACGGCATCGGCCCGGAAGTCATGGCCGAGGCCGAACTCCTGCTGGACCAGTTGGCCAGGCTGACCGGGCATGAGTTCCAGACTCATCGCCGCCTGATCGGTGGCGCGGCCATCGATGCCGTGGGCCAGGCCCTGCCAGGCAATTCACTGGCCGCCTGCCGTCAGTCCGATGCCGTGCTGCTCGGTGCCGTGGGCGGGCCCAAGTGGGACGACCCGGATGCCAGCATACGTCCGGAGCAGGGCCTGCTGCAGCTGCGTCAGCAGCTCGGCCTGTATGCCAACCTGCGCCCGGTCTGCCCGCATCCGGCCCTGTACGGGCACAGCCCGATCCGGGCCGATCGGCTCGCCGGTGTTGACCTGGTGGTGGTGCGCGAACTGACCGGGGGCCTTTACTTCGGGCGCAAGATTGCGCTTGCCGACATGGCCGAAGATGTCTGCCGTTACACCCGCGAGGAAATCGAACGGGTGGTGCGCCAGGCCGGTCAGCTGGCCCGGCGCCGTCGCCGCCGTCTGACCCTGGTCGACAAGGCCAACGTGCTGGCCACCTCGCGCCTGTGGCGCCGCGTGACCCAGGAACTGGTGCAGCGGGAGTTTCCCGACCTGACCCTGGAAATCCTGCTTGTAGATGCCGCCGCCATGCACCTGCTGTCGCGCCCGGCCGACTTCGATGTCATCGTCACCGAGAACCTGTTCGGTGACATCCTCACCGACGAGGCGGCCATGCTGGCCGGGTCCATGGGATTGCTGCCCTCGGCATCGCTGGGCGATTCCGGGCCGGGCCTGTATGAGCCCATTCACGGCTCGGCGCCGGACCTGGCCGGCCGCGACTGCGCCAATCCCTTCGCCATGTTGCTGTCGGTGGCCATGATGCTGGAACACTCGCTGGGGCTGGTCGAAGAAGCGCGCCTGGTCGAGAAGGCCGTGCACGACTGCATCGAGGCCGGAGAAACCACGGTCGATCTGGGCGGTGTGCTTGGTACCCGCGAGGCATCCGCTGCGGTGCGCGCGCGCATCAGTAACAAAATCGGGGTCGGCGAGCAGAAAGGGCCGGTCCGGTCCGCCGTGGAGGCACCCGCTCGCTCCGTGGCCCTGTCGTCGTGAGCAGGTAGCGCCGTCGTGGAGCCGCTGGAAATGCTCAATCGCATAGTCGCCGCGCCGGTCCAGGCTGTGGCCCGGGAGACGCCGGTAGAGCGGGCCGCGCTGTTGTCGGAAAAGCTGGGTCGCTCGATCTGGCTCAAGCGCGAGGATTTGCAGCCGGTGTTCTCGTTCAAGCTGCGCGGGGCCTACGCCCGCATGGCAAGACTTTCAGACTCCGAGCGTGCGCATGGCGTGGTTGCTGCCAGCGCCGGCAACCACGCCCAGGGCGTGGCCCTGGCCGCATCCCGACTGGGAATTCAGGCCACGGTAGTTATGCCGCGCACGACCCCGGCGATCAAGGTCGAGGCCGTGCGTCGCCTGGGTGCAACGGTTATCCTGCACGGCGACGGTTACGATGCGGCCCAGGCCCGGGCCCATGCCGAGTGTGGCGATCTGGGCGCCACCTTCATCCATCCCTTCGACGATCCCGATGTCATCGCCGGGCAGGGTACGGTTGCCCTTGAGTTGCTGCGGCAGATGACGGTAACACCCGATGCGGTGTTCGTGCCGGTCGGCGGTGGCGGTCTGCTGGCCGGCGTCGCTGCGGCGGTCAAGGCGATATCGCCCAAGACCCGGGTGGTCGGGGTAGAGCCGGCCGGGGCAGCCAGCTTTGCCGCCGCCCTGGCAGCCGGAGGCCCGGTCGATATCGGCCCGGTCAACCTGTTTGCTGACGGTGTGGCCGTGCGCAAGGTCGGTGAGTGGCCCTACCGCATTGCCGCCGGCCTGGTCGATGAAATGATCGCGGTCAGCGTGGATGAAATCTGTGCCGCAGTGCACGATGTGTTCCTTGATACCCGCGCGGTAATCGAGCCGGCTGGAGCGCTGGCCGTGGCCGGGATACGTCGCTACCTGGAAAACGGCGGCTGCGGCGAGCACCTGGTCGCGATCAATTCCGGCGCCAATATCAGCCTCGAGCGTATGGCCCACGTGATAGAGCGGGCAGAGATCGGGGCCGGGCGCGAGATCCTGTTCACCGCAACCATTCCCGAGCAGCCCGGCAGCTTTCTGCGTTTTTGCCGCGCCCTTGGCCGGCAGGAGCTGACCGAATTCAACTACCGCTATTCTTCCATGAACCAGGCCCATGTCTTCGTCGGCCTGCGGCTGGAGAAAGGTCGCAGCCATCGCCAGGACCTGTACCAGCGCCTGTTCGCCGCCGGCTTCGAGGTCCTGGATCTGACCGACAACGAGCTGGCCCGCGATCATCTGCGCCACATGGTGGGTGGGCGCTGTCCGGCCGGTGACCAGGAACAGCTGTACCGGTTTCGCTTCCCCGAACGTCCCGGCGCCCTGGAAGAGTTCCTGACCCAGCTCAAGGGGCGCTGGTCGATCAGCCTGTTCCACTATCGCAACCATGGCGCCGCCTACGGTCGGGTCCTGGCCGGTTTCCTGGTGCCAGCGACCGACCAGGCCGCATTCCAGGACTTTCTCGACGCCGCCGGCTACCCCTGGGAGTCGGTCTGCGATCCGGCCCTGGACCGATTTCTCGGCCCCTTGCCCGGGCCTGTCGTGCAAGCCGGGGTCAGCACCCTCTGAACCCGCCTCTATTCAGGCCCTGTTCGAATCTCGTAAGGCCTTGCAGCTTCGTTTTTGGCAGTCGTGAGCTTGGTTGTTGCGGCGAATCCTGGCGGGTAAAAAAGGAGGTTGGAAGGGTGGAGCCCAGGTGCCGAGTCGCCCTGCCTGGGGCCGGGCCCGAGGTGAGCGGCGTGGTCATTGCTTCGAGCTCACAGGAGTCTGGGTGCCATCGAGACTACGATTCATCCACCGGGTTGCTATGTGCCGGTACTCAAGCGCTTCAGGCGCGTAGCGTACTGACAGGTTTGTGCTGGATTCCGTCACCTCAAACCCGGCCCCAGTCAGGCCCACTCGTCACTGGTCAGGTTGGAGGAGGTTGGAAGATGGGAAAAGCTACCCGAAGCCTCGCCTTTCAGCCTACTCCCACCTCTCGCAACGGAAAGCTTCGGAACAAACCTCAGTCATAAAGAGCTCAAAGCCCGCATACATCCCGTCAACCGAAGCTGTGGTGCACAAGGCAACCGGAACGGGCGGGACAATCAAGCTGGACCCTGATAATGTTCAAGGCATGATCGACTCATCGCTCAGCCTGATTCTCGACTGCGGCGGCCACGGCTGCACAGCACTTCTGATTGATGGCCAGGCCGAAACAGTGGCCGAGGCCTTCAAGCCGGTGGCAACCCGGGTCCAGGATAATCGCGTAGAGCAGGATGCCGAGGCGGTGCTCGAGGCCATGCAGGGGGCAATAGCCGCGCTTCCCTCGCAGCCCGGCACCAGGATTGATTCGGCTGCCCTGGGCGTGCAGCGCGGCAACGTGCTGTGCTGGTCTGCGGGCACTGGGCGCGCACTGTCACCGGTACTGTCATGGCGGGATCGCCGCAGCGTCGGATCAATGCCCAAGGGCCTGGACCCGGCCCAGATCCAGGATCGCACGGGACTTCGGGTTTCACCCTATGCCGGTGCGGCCAAGCTGGCCTGGTGCCTGGACAATCTGCCGGACGTACAACGCGCCCAGGATCAGGGTGAGCTGCGCTGCGGCCCGCTTGGGGCCTGGCTGGCTCGGCAGCTGGGCGGTGCTGATGACGGTGTCGATGACTCCCTGGCCCAGCGCACCCTGTTGTGGTCGCGTCGGAGCCGTGACTGGGACCCGGAACTGTGCCGCAGTTTCGGTATCGCTTTGGGCACCCTGCCGCCGGTGCATGCTTGCGAGCATGACTGGGGTTTGATCCACGCCTGCGACCAGCGCGTACCACTGGCCCTGGTCTGCGGTGACCAGAACGTCTTGCCATGGCTGGATGGCGGGCCAGATCCGGCGACCTTGTCGATCAATCTCGGCACCGGTGGTTTCCTGGTCCGCCCGCTTGCTGCACCCCGGGCCGTTCCGGAATTCCAGCTGTCCATCCTCGATCGGAATGATGGCGGTCGTTATGCCATGGAGGGCAGCGTCCACGGCGTGGCATCGGCCCTGGACTGGCTGTTCCAGCGCGAGGATCGCAAGATCGAGCACCAGCAGCTCGATGCGTTGGCGGCAGCCGTGTCATCGCCGCCGCTTTTCCTCAATACGGTCGACGGCCTGGGCTCACCCTGGTGGGAGGCCGGGCCGGACACCGGCTTCGTGACCATATCCGGTCAATCTGAACCCGGTTTTGATGCGAAACTGCGCGCCCTGCTGGAGAGCATGGCCTTTCTGATCCGTGTCAATGTCGAGGCCATGAATCGCTACGCACCGAAACCCGATCAAATCCGTCTCAGCGGCGGGCTGGCGGGCAGCAGCCTGCTGTGCCAGCTGATTGCGGCCATGCTGGCTATGCCGGTCTCGAAGCTGGTCAGCGGGGAGGGCACGGCGTTGGGCTTGTGGGGCAGGCTGCGTGGACAGGCCGTGCCCGGGAAGCAGTTCGATCCCGTCGACCCGGTTGATTTTCCGGGCCTGCAGGATCGCTACCGGCAATGGTGCGAAAGAATGCCTGGTAGATAAATGCGGTTATATCCGGATCCCGCAAACCCCTGATTGTCCGAAAAGTGCTGAGTATGCAGAGCCGGGAATGGGCTTACTTTGTGCAGAAAAGTGGCGGCAGCTGCACAAGACTTTATGTTTTGATGTAAACGCGGTTTTGGCTGTCTGGAGCCGGGAGCGCTTTTGCTTGCTGCAAGCTGATGAAAAAGAGATTGGAAGGGTGGAGGAGGCACCGGGTGGTATCCGGCCGCTCAGGGCC
>RECK01000138.1 GCA_007694055.1 Wenzhouxiangella sp. | reverse complement strand
AAGGAAAACACTTCCGAAGCCCCGCCTTTCAGCCTCCTCCCACCTCTCGCAACGGGTGGTATCCGGCCAGTGCATCTCCCACCCCTTCCAATCTTTTCTCTTGGCTACTTTTGCTGCTGCGCTGCTTGGCGTCCAAAAGGTTTTAGCTCCCTGCAAGATGCCCGACCGCGGGCCCAGCAACGGACCCGTAGCGCCCCATCCTGAAACTCATCCTACTCATGAGAGCCGTCATACCGGCGCTGCCACCAGGGGAGTGGCTCGGCGATTCGTTGGCGCTGGCTGAGAAAGTCCGGGGCGGGCGATGGTTGTCGGCGTACGCGCTCAACGGACTCCTCGAGTCCGAGGCGGCGGCGCTCGCGGGGACTCAGTTCACTCAAGGCCAGCAGGCTCATGTCTTGACTCCTTGTTCAAGCGGCTCAAGGCCGATGACCAGGCGCAGCGGTCCACCCGCGGCGGTGGCGTTGAAGGGATAGCAGGTGACCAGGGTGAGCCGTTCCTCGGCCAGGTTCATGTCCATGCGGTAACGACGACTGTCGACAATTCGGCGCTCTACCACCTGCCACAGGCGGATCGATCCGTCGCGACCCTCCAGTTCCAGCACCTGGTCAAGCGCCAGGTGCTGAAGGAATCGAAAATGGGTGTCGCGGTGGGCGGCGATCAGGCGATGGCCATTGGGGCCGATCTCCATGCCCGGCCCCCAGGCCAGCACCGGGGTGTCGGCACCGTCAAGAACCAGCTGATCGATGGCCAGCTCGGGCACGCGCAGGCGGGCCACCGGATGACTGATCGCGCCCGGCCAGGGCAAGACAGGATGATCACTCTGGCTTGTTTGAACCCAGGCCCGTTCCAGCAGATGCTGGCCCAGCCAGGCCTTGAGCTGAACACTGACGCCCTGACCGGTTTGCCACAGGCCGGTGGCCAGCATGGTGAGGATGACCAGACTGCGCATCATGCCTGCTCTTCCTTTGCCGTCGCCTCGTCCTCGTCACGGCAGATGCGTTTGTGACCAAGCAACAGACCTACCAGCAACAGGGCCAGCAGACCACGCAGCAGCGAACGCTCGGAGCCGCCGTCGGTAGACGGCAACGCCCGGGTTCCGGAGAAGAAGCCATCCAGACTGCGTCCGGCCGGCAGGTTGGTGGGGACGTCGTGGCGGCGCAGCGCTACCTGGCGACTGCGGGCCGGCGTACGATCCACCGCCACCAGGCTGGTATACGGGCTGAGCAGCTGATACTCCACGGCCAGTGCCTCGACGGCAGGCCGCAGCGCTTCGCGCTCGGCCGGCGTGGTCGGCTGGTCCAGCATTTGTTGCAGCGCAGCCCGCCCCCAATAGGCGGCAACTCCGCTGCTGACCTGGAAAGCGTCGACCGGAATACTGGTCTGCCAGGCCCGCCCTTCCTGACGACCACTGACGGTAACTTCTCCGGCCAGACGGTCGGCGCGCGCGGTCACCAGCAGCGGTTGACCGGCGTACAGGTCCGGCAGGCGCTCAGGGACGACTTCGACCTCAGCGGGCCAGTGAATTTCAATGTCCTGTAGCACGGGGCTGGTCAACTGGGTGATCAGCTCGCTCATGCGGCCGTGGATCTGGCCGGTATCACCGATGAAGGTGTAGCTGCCGCGACCGAAGCGGGCGCCATCGCGCAGGAACTGGCTGTTGACCCCGTGGCCGATGCCAACGGTGAACAGGCGGCTATGCCCGACATCGCGGCGAACCTGGTCCAGCACTTCCTGTTCGTTGGCGATGATGCCATCGGTGACAAACACGATCTGGCGCAGGAAGCCTTCAACGACAGGCGGCTGCATGGCTTGGGCCAGCGAGGGCCCCATCACCGTACCACCACCGGCTCGCAGCGCCTCCACGAAGCGCCGTGCCTGGCCGATATGCCGGTTACTGGCCGCAACCGGTGTATCAAACAGCGAGCGGGTGATGTGGTTGAACTCGATCACGTTGAAGCGATCGCCGGGGCCCAGGCTATCGAGCGCAAACAACAGCGATTCCCGGGCCTGGGTCATGGGCTCACCGCGCATGGAGCCGGAGGTATCAATAATCAGGATCAGCTCGCGCGGAGTGCGGCTGGTGCGAAGCTGCTCCGGCGGCAGCACCATCAGCAAAACATGCTCGCTGCCGCCCAGGTTCTGGCGAAAGGCGGTACTTCGGATCCGGTCCTGCCCGGCCAGGCGCCAGGTCAGTTCGAAGTCACGGCGCGCCGCTTGCGGCGGCTCGTCCAGCTCGACCAGCCAGCGCTCGCCGTCAAAGTCGCGTCGTATGGCGTGGAAACTCGACTCCAGGGCAGCCAGCTCCATACCGGCCAGCAGCGACACCTGCAGTCGCAAGGGGTTGTGATCAGGTGCATCCGGGTGCTGCACCGGCGGCGTGATGCGCGAGGCATCCGGCACCCGGTCGGTATCCGGCGACCAGCCGCCGCCGGGCTCGTCGGCACCAAGCCCGGACGGCAAGGCCTGCCCCGGCACAAAGCGCGGCGCGATAGTGGTCGGGAAGCGCAGCGCGAAGCGGCCATGCTCGAAATCCACCCGCGGTCGAAATCCGATACGAATCTCGACTTCCTCACCCGGTGGGATGTTGGCAACCGAGGTAGTGAAGACGTTGGCCCGCTCCTGCTCGACCAAACCAGCGACGCGCCCTTCTCTGCGCGCCTGCTGGTAGGTGTCGCGGGCCTGCCCCCGGGGCTGGATCTCGCCCTCGATCAGGCGTTCGCCCACGCGCACAACCAGGCTTTCGACCGCGCTGTCGTCGGGCAAAGGAAAGACGTAACGTCCCTCGGCCCAGTCGCCGCTGTCGTTGTAAAAGCGCTGACTGACCGTGGCGTGGGCCAGCAGACCGCTGATCTGGATATCGACATCGGTTTCCAGCGCCAGCGCCTGGCTGGGCTGGCCATCATTCGGCCCGTGCAACCAAAGCACGGCCTCGGAAGCGGCCTGACCCAGCGGGGCCAGCAAGATCAGAAACAGACAGAGCATTTGACGGGTAGCGGATGACATGGACAGGTTCCTTGTGTGGCGGTTGATGAATGACAGTGAGTCCATTTCAACGCCTGTCCATGGCAGCAACCGGCAGCCACACTGGCTTTTTGCTGAGCAAATGTGGCAAAAATCGGGCAATGCCTGTTCCGGTCTTGCGCCGGCCCCGCAAGTCCCCAACAATGGGAACGCATGAGCCAACGCCTGATTGCCATTGTCGAAGACGAAACCCCGATCCGGGAAAACTACCGCGATGCCCTGGGCCGCTACGGCTTCAGAACCCTGGGCTTTGCCAGTCGTCGGGATGCCGAAGCGGCGTTCGTCGACCAGCTGCCCGACCTGGTGATTATCGATATCGGCCTGGGCGATGAACCCGAGGGCGGGTTCCAGCTGTGCCGCAGCCTGCGCCAGCGCGCACCGACCCTGCCCATCATTTTCCTGACCGCCCGCGACAGCGACCTCGACGCGGTGTCGGGCTTGCGCCTGGGTGCCGATGACTACCTGACCAAGGACATCAGCACCTCGCACTTGCTGGCCCGGGTGCTGGCCTTGTTTCGTCGTGTCGACGCCCTGGGCGAGGCGGCCGGCACTCCGGACCTGGTCGAACAGGGCCAGCTTCGCCTGGACCCCGACGCATTGTCTGCGCACTGGCGCGGGCAACGGGTGGCCTTGACGGTGACCGAGTTCTGGATGGTCCACTGCCTGGCCCGCCATCCCGGCCACGTCAAGAGCCGCGACCAGCTCATGGATGCGGCCAGCCTGGTGGTCGACGAGACCACCATCACCTCCCACATCAAGCGTATCCGGCGCAAGTTCGAAACGATTGACCCGGGGTTCGATCAACTGGAAACCGTTCACGGCGCCGGCTATCGCTGGCTTCCCGCATCCCGGACCTGAACAGTGCGCCTGCGCACCCAGCTGCTGTTGCTGAGCCTGGTCTTGCTGGTGCTGCCACTTGCTGCCTGGCAATTCGCCCGCCAGGTCGAGCAGACCCTGCGTGACGGTCACGCCCGCGGCCTGCTCGATTCGGCCCGGGCCGCGGCCCAGGTCATCGCCAGCGAAACGGCACCGCTATTGCCGGAGCCGGCACCCGTGCTGTATGTCCACGCGCCGGAACGATCGCCTTACCTGGACGGCTATGCCGATGACTGGAGCCAATGGCAGTCCGACAGGCAAAGCTTCGCCAGCGCCGATGGCCAGTTGCAGGTCGCGTTTTCGGCAGCCGCGGACAGTGATGGGCTTTACCTGCTGCTGGAAGTCCACAACCGCGAACAGGTTTTCAGCGATCCCGTCCGCGGACACGGGGACCATGTCGAACTGCGCCTGGTCAGCGCGGAAGGTCAGGAATCTGCCGTTCGAATTGCGCCATTGGCACCGGGCTGGATCGAGGCCCGCGGCAACGCTGCCGGCGGCTGGCCACGCATCCAGGGTTACTGGCAGCCGCGCGGCGACGGCTGGACGCTGGAACTGCAGCTACCGGATCAGCGCCGCCCGCGAGCGCTCGGTTTCCAGGTCCATGACAGTGATCGCAACGGCCATGGCCGGATTGCCCGCAGCGCCGGACCGGCTGAAATCTCGAAGCTGATCCAGCGCATTCCGGCACTGGACCACGCCCTTGCCCGACTGACTCCGGCCGACACGCGCGCCTGGCTCAGCCTGGATGACGGCTGGGTCCTGGCTGCGGCAGATCGCCACCTGCCCCGACCTTCCGGATCGGCGCTTGCCTCCCGCGACGCGTCCTGGCTGAGCACGCTGGCCTTTGAGGCCCTGCTGAGCGGTCGGCTTGCCACCGGGCAGCAGCGCCGGGCCAACACGGCGCGCCTGATTGGACCCGACATTGGCGTCTCCGAAACAGCTGTGCGCTGGCATACCCGGGCCGGCGACCCCGGCATAGAATTGACTGTCAGTGCGCCGGTCATCGTCGACGCCCAGCGCCTGGGTGCCGTGGTCATGAGTCGCAGCGCCGATGATCTGCTCGAAGAGTCCACCCGCGCTGCCACCCGCCTGCTGCTTTCCAGCCTGCTGGTGCTGGCCCTGATTGCCGCCGTTCTGCTCGGATTCGCCACCTTGCTGTCAGAACGCATCCGCCGTCTCAGTGACCTCGCCGAGGCGGCGGTTGGTGCCGACGGACGCGTTGTGAATCTGCTGACCGCGCCGCGCGCCCGCGATGAAATCGGAGATCTCGGACGCAGCGTTGCCGCCCTGCTGCAGCGCCTGAACGAGCATCAGAACTACCTGCGCACCCTGGCCGACAAGCTGGCCCACGAACTGCGCACGCCGCTGGCCATGATCCGCTCCTCGCTGGATAACCTGGAACACAGCCGTGACCCGGAAGACATCGCCCGCTACTGCCGCCGCGCCAACGAGGGCAGCGCACGCCTGAACCGGATTTTCCAGGCCATGAGCCAGGCCGCCCGCATCGAAGACAGCATCCGCGGCGAACCGGCTCGCCCCTTCGACCTGCACCGGCTGCTGAGCGAGTATGTCGCCGCCTGCCGCAATACCTACACCGACCGTCGCTTCGAGCTGGCGCTGGCCGAGCCAGGCCCGGTCACGGTCCACGGCTCGGCCGACCTGTTTGCCCAGCTGCTGGACAAGCTGGTCGACAACGCGGTCGATTTCAGCCCGGAAGACGGCCGCATCGGCATCAGTCTCAAGCGCCGCAATGGCCGGCTGACCCTGCGCGTGGAAAACCAGGGCCCACCTTTGCCCGACGGCATGGCCGAAACCCTGTTCGACTCCATGGTCTCACGCCGCCAGGGCCGCAGCGACAACGTCCATCTCGGCCTGGGCCTGCACATCGCCCGCCTGATCGCCGACTACCACGGCGGCCGGATACGGGCATTCAGTACAGACGACGGGGTTTGCGTTGAGCTTGGCTTGGCTTCGGTGAAAGGTGAAAGGTGAAAGGTGAAAGGGAAAGAGAAGGGAGAAGGGTCCTTCTCACTTCTCACCTCATTGCCTTCGCCGCTATTTCTTGAATCTGCGTGCCGTGTGACCTGCCTTGCGCTCGGCGCGGGTCAGGGCCGGGCGTTTTCTGGGCGGCTTGTCGCCGTCGGCAACGGGCGCGGGTTTGTCCTTGCCGGCGGCGGTTTTCTTCGCGCCGGCTTTGTCGAAACGCGGCTTGCCCTTGCCTGCTGGCTTGCCCTTGTAGCCGCCGCGATCACCGCTGGGACGATTGCCGGGACGATTGCCGGGACCATTGCCGTGACTATCGTCCCTGGGGCGGCGGGGTGGACGATCCTGGCCCTCCTCGCGAGGGGCTGAACGGGGCGCGCCCGGACCGCGGTCCGGCTGGATGCGCAGGGCCTGGCCGGCCACCCGAACCTGGCCCAGGTGCTCGAGTACGCTAGCGGCCAGATCAGCCGGCAGGTCGACCAGGCTGAAATTCGGCTGGATGCTGACCCGACCGATCTGGCCGGATCCCAGCCCGCCTTCGTTGGCAATCGCACCGACGATATTGCCGGGGCGAACACCATGTACGTGGCCCACCTCGATTCGATACGTGCGCTTGTCGCTGTCATCCTGATCCGTGCGCGGGGCGCGGGGCGCACGCTTGTCCGACCCGGCCCGCTCGGGACGATCGCGGAATTCGCGCGGACGCGGCTCGGGCTCCCGGTCGCTGAGCAGGAGATCATCACCGCCGCGCACCAGTCGGGCCAGTGCAGCGGCGATATCGACCATCTCGGCCCCGGTCTCTTCCTGGCAGGCCAGAGCAACCTTGCGATAAAGATCCAGCTCCTCGGTTTCCAGGGCGTTGACCACGGCGGCCTTGAAGCGGGCAACCCGCTGCTCGTTGACATCGGCCACCGAGGGCACGCCCATGGCCTCGATCGGCTGCCGGGTGGCCCTTTCAATGGCCTTGAGCATGCCGCGCTCACGCGGGGCGACGAACAGGATGGCCTCGCCGGTGCGACCGGCCCGGCCCGTGCGCCCGATCCGGTGCACGTAGGCTTCCGTGTCGTAGGGAATGTCGTAGTTGATTACGTGACTGATCCGCTCCACATCCAGCCCGCGTGCGGCCACATCGGTGGCCACCAGGATGTCGATTTCGCCGGACTTCAGGCGCTCGATATATTGCTCGCGCTGGTTCTGCGGAACATCACCGTTAAGGGCTGCCGCAGAAAACCCCCGTGCGGACAGGCGACTGGCCAGGTCTTCGGTGGCCACGCGGGTGCGCGCGAATACGATCATGGCCTCGAAGGATTCCACCTCGAGAATGCGGGTCAACGCATCGAGCTTGTGCAGGCCGCTGACCAGCCAGTAGCGTTGTCGGATCGTCGACGCCGTGGTGGTTTTCGAACGAATCGTGACCTCGGTCGGCGTCTTCAGATAGCGCTGCGCAATACGGCGAATGGCCGGCGGCATGGTGGCCGAAAACAGGGCAATCTGACAGTTATCGGGCATCAGCGACAACACCCGCTCGACATCATCGATAAAGCCCATGCGCAGCATTTCATCAGCCTCATCCAGCACCAGCGTGCCCAGGCTGCTCAAATCCAGGGTGCCCTTGTCCAGGTGGTCGATGACCCGACCCGGGGTACCGACCACCACATCGGCGCCGCGACGCAAACCGGCCAGCTGCGGGCCGTAGGACTGACCGCCGTAAATCGGCAGCACATGAAAACCCGGCAGCTGCTGCGCGTAGCGCTGAAAGGCCTCGGCGACCTGGATGGCCAGTTCGCGCGTGGGTGCCAGCACCAGCGCCCTGGGCTTGGGCGCGCTGGCATCGAGGCGCGCCAGCACCGGCAGCGCAAACGCCGCGGTCTTGCCGGTGCCGGTCTGGGCCTGACCGAGCAGATCATGACCGGCCAGCAAGGCCGGAATGGTTTGCGCCTGGATCGGCGACGGCGCCTCGTAACCCAGCTGGGTCAATACCGTCAGCAATGGCTGCGGCAGCCCCAGATCAGTAAACGCCGGGCCCTGCTCAAGGTCAGCCGGCTGGTCAGGTGATTCAGTCATAGTGATATTCGATCGAGTAATCCGGGTATTGTCCCATGATATCCGCACAAGAGGCCGAAAACCCCGGCCCTTGCGTTTAAAGCCGGGCACAATACCGCCGTGTTTCTCTCTTTGCTGATCCTCGCTTGCCATGCGTCTGGACATCATCAAGTCAGCCCGACCCTCGTTTCTTGTACTCGGGCCGATCACGGTAGGCCTGGCCGCTGCGGTCGCGCTATGGAAAGGTGCCGAGGTGCAGGTTGGGCTGACCCTGCTTATCCTGCTGGCAACGGTTAGTGCGCACGTCAGCGCCAATGCATTCAATGAGTATTTTGATTTCCAGTCCGGCCTGGACCTGGAAACCCGGCGCACACCCTTCAGCGGCGGCAGTGGCCTGCTGCCGAACCGGCCAGAGCTGGCGATCCACGTGCTCGCGCTGGCCTGGGCCTCCCTGGCAGTCAGCATCGGAGTTGGACTCTACCTGGCGCTGGCCCGCCAACCGGCCTTGCTGCCCCTGGGCCTGGTTGGTGTCGGTCTTGTCTATGGCTACACGCGCTGGCTGAACCGCTCGCCGTGGTGGTGCTACCTGGCTCCCGGGCTGGGCTTTGGCGGGGTGATCTACACGGGTTCCAGCTGGCTACTGTCGGGCTCCCTGCATGGCGTTGATCTGCTTGTCGCGCTGGTTGTCGGTCTGCTGGCCAGTAATCTGCTGCTGCTCAACCAGATCCCGGATATCGAGGCCGATCGACGTGTTGGCCGCCGTCATCTGCCAATTCACCTCGGCGCACGCCGCGCAGCATTGATTCATGCCGCCACCAGTGTCATGGTGTTTGCGTTACTGGGCTTCGGGCTGGCGGGCGACCGACTGCCGATGACTGCAAGCCTGGCGCTGCTTCCAGCCCTGTTGCTTCCTGCCCTGCTGAGCCGCACCCTCGGAAAGCAGATCGGGCTGCCACGACTGGTCCAGGCCCTGGGCGTTAATGTCGGAATAACGCTGCTGCTGCCGATTCTACTCAGCGTCGGGCTGGTCTGGAGTGTGGCCTGAGTTCTGCGGTTCCGGCGAATCATCCAATCCTGAGTCGTCCAGTCTCTGGACCGACTCGATGTGGACCATGATGCGGCCAACCAGCTCGTTCAGACCGCGCCGCGCAACGGCCGATATGGCAAACCACGGCCCCTGCCATTCCAGGCGGGCAACGACATCGGCGACGATTCGATCCAGTTCTTCAGGGTCAACCTGATCGGTCTTGGTCAGGACCAGCCAGCGCTCCCGCCTGGCCAGGGCCGGATCGAAGCGTTCCAGCTCCAGCTCCAGCGCCTGGACCTGGGTAACCGGATCGGCACCGTCCAGCGGCGCGATATCGACCAGGTGCAGCAGCAACCGGGTGCGCTGCAAGTGCTTGAGAAACTGTATACCCAGCCCGGCACCTTCGGCAGCACCCTCGATGACGCCGGGAATGTCGGCAATGACGAAACTGCGTCCCGGCTCCAGGCTGACCACGCCCAGGTTGGGATAGAGCGTGGTAAACGGGTAGTCGGCCACCTTGGGGCGAGCCGCGGATACCGCGCTGATCAGGGTCGATTTTCCGGCGTTGGGAAAACCCAGCAAGCCAACGTCGGCCAGAACCTTGAGCTCCAGGTGCAGGGCACGCTCTTCCCCCGGCGTGCCCGGCGTGAACTGGCGCGGGGTGCGGTTGACCGAGGACTTGAAGTTGACATTGCCGCGCCCGCCCTGGCCGGCGCGCGCAACCAGCATGCGTTCGCCGTGGGTCGTGATCTCGCCGATGCGCTCGCCGGTTTCGGCGGCACTGACGATGGTGCCCAGCGGTACCCGAATGGTAATGTCTTCGGCCGATTTGCCGGTGCGTTCACGGCCGGCGCCGGGGTCGCCATTACGAGCCTTGAAATGGCGGGCATGGCGAAAGTCGGCCAGGGTATTCAGGCCGGAATCGCCCTCCAGCCAGACGCTGCCACCATCACCACCGTCACCGCCGTCAGGCCCGCCCTTGGGAATGAATTTTTCCCGGCGAAAACTGACCGCTCCGGGCCCGCCCTTGCCGGCCAATACGGTAATTTTTGCTTCATCGACGAATTTCATGTTGCTTTCTCATTCCTAAAATAGCCATACCGGTCCAAGGTCGATCCTCGAGGCACTGGCGCGATGCATGGGCCACTGGACGGGGCATTCGCTGAAAGGCCTCGCCACCGCGTCGAACTGAAGCGGATGCCGCGTCCAGTGGCCCATGCATCGCGTCAGTGCTGCCCCCAATCAGCGCGCCACCGATCAAGTCCAGGCACGTTTTACATGGCCAGAATGCAAAAAGCCCCGCACACGCGGGGCCTTGCACAAACCGCTTCCACCGAAGTGGCTTACTCGGCCGGCTGTACCGACACGAACTTGCGCAGCGGCTTGCCGCGTTGTTCAAAGACAACCTTGCCGTCGGTCAGCGCGTACAAAGTGTGGTCGCGACCAACCTTGACGTTGTGACCGGCGTGGAAACGGGTACCACGCTGGCGAACCAGGATGTTGCCGGCCAGCACCTGCTCGCCGCCGAAACGCTTGACACCCAGGTACTTCGGATTTGAGTCGCGGCCGTTGCGAGTTGAGCCGCCTGCTTTCTTGTGAGCCATCTTGTCAGCCCTCGATTCCGGTGATTTTGATTTCAGTGTAGTACTGGCGGTGGCCCATCTGCTTCATGTGGTGCTTGCGGCGCCGGAACTTGATGATCCGGATCTTGTCGCCGCGGCCATGATCGACCACTTCGGCCGTTACCTTGCCGCCGTCAACGGTGGGCGTACCGATGCGAACATCGTCGCCTTCGCCGACCATCAGGACCTGGTCCAGTTCAACCGTGGCGCCTTTCTCGACGTCCAGCTTTTCGACTCGGACAACGTCGCCCTCAGAGGCCCGGTACTGTTTACCGCCGGTGGTGAATACCGCGTACATTTGGCTTGCTCCAGAAAAGTGCTTCAGCAAAGAGCGGGAATTTTACCGGCAAAGATATGCCAGGTCAAGCGCAATCAAGAGTACAAGCGGCGCTTTCTGCCCTGCGCCTGGGCCGGAAACGCAGCCCGGCGAACCGGGCTGCGCGAACCGGGAAAGTGTCTACAGATCGGCCGGACGACCCGCATCCGGCAAGCTGTAGTCACACACGCCCTGCGGGAAGATGGCGCTGAGCACCTCGACCTGGTCCTGCGTGAACACGTGATCACCGTAAGTGCCGTCGATCAGCGCATCTTCCAGTGGCTTGAGCTGACACTTGAAGACATCACCGGTGATCGGGCCACCGGCCTCGATACGCGAGGTCGTGAAGACCGGGAAGCGTTGCGTGCAGATACCGGCTGGGCCATCGTCAAGAATACCGGCAAACACGTCTTGCCCGGCGGCGATCACGCTGCCATCGAAGTCCAGGCAGGCATCAACCGCCTCGGCGGGCCGGTTGGCGACGATCCCGGCATCCGGGTTTTCCATGATATTGAGCATCCACTGGTCCATGACCTGAAGCGCCAGCAGGGTCAGGTTGAACTGCCCGATCTGGAACGGCGGCTGGTCTCCGATACCGGCAAACCAGACCACGTGGTGGTCAGCATTGCCCATGCGATCGAGAATGCGCTGGCGGGCAGCAAAGGACTGGTGCGAGTTATGCATGTCCAGCACCGCTTCGAGGTAGTCGCGGATATCCAGAATCGGAATGCCGATCTCACCGTGGAAGATCTGGCCGCTCCGATACAGGGCAGCGATGGCCTCCAGGTCACCTTCGTGACGGGGCGCCGGCTGGGTGCCGTCGCTGAGCATCATGTTGCGCCGGCTCCAGGGGTCGAAGTTGTCCGGAGTCGGGTTACCGATAAAGGGAAAGCCTTCCTGGACCGCGTCGCGACTGGGCTTCCAGCCACCCACATGGAAGTTCAGGTCAATGAACTGCTCGACACTGATCTGGCCGTCGACGAAAGCGCGCAGGCCATATTGCACACCCACGTTATCGACAGCGCGGCGGGCGAAGCCATCCTCGTCGACGCCGTAAATGTTGCGCAGATCATCCATGTGGGTCCATTCGATCGCCATGATGTCGCTGAGCGGCTCCCACATTTCGGCATTACGGGCCTGGCCAAAGTTTGGATTCAAGGCCAGTGGCGAAAGCCCACGCCAGGCCGGCACGCATTCGGTCATGCCCGGCGCAGCCGAGTAGCCAAAGGCCAATTGGCCATCACGAAACGGGTTGCCGAGCAGGTCGGTGGCGTTCAGGCCCACCAGCAGGCTGCGATTGAGGGTTTCCCGCCAGAAGGGGTTGGCCCGGTCGGTCACATCCATGTAGTGCTCCAGCAGTTCACAGTCGCCAACATGAATGGTCTGGGTAACCATATCCGGGTAGGTACGCTGCGGGATCGCGGCATCGAGCAGGCCGGGGTGGTTCTGACCGTAGACGAACTGCTGGATACCGCCGCCGGAGCCGCCGAGACCAACGGTGTAAATCGGCAGACCATAACGCTTGATGAAGTGTTCCTTGGTCATCAAGGCAGTCTCGCCGCCGACCTGCAGGTTGTAATGCTCGCCGGTGCGGTTGCCGGTGGAATAGGCGATGGCATGACCCAGCCCAAGCACATCCGGATTCATGGCCCGACTGGCGTCCCAGCGACCCTGGGTGTGGCCAATACCGACACCACCCTGGAAGTGGTACAGCAGGCGCCCGTTCCACTGGCTGGTATCGCGACCGGCTGATCCGTCGCCGATTGCAGACGGGTCAACCAGCATGGCATAGCTGTAAATGAAGCGGTTGATGGTGCCGCGTTCGACCCGAACCACGAAGTCAACCTCATCGCCATCGATGGTGGTAGTCGTGATCATGTCTTCCGGCCAGCTGCCGTCCCCAGGCCAATCAACCCAGCTGCCCCCTTCGGAACGATAGTGGTAGGTCACGAAGGAGTCGATCGAGCAATTGGTGCTGTAGCCGATGGTGTCGCCGTCCGGGCCCAGAACCCGGAAACCCGGCGGCGTGATGCTGTCGATATTGGGCTGCATGCCGAAGACCGAAGTGACCGTACAGACAAAGGGCTGCTGCTGCGGCCCGGAAAACATCGGCCCGGTAATCGGGTGGTTGACCAGAGTGACCTCACCCCCATTGTCCAGGAAGAACCGACCATCGCTGAACCGGAAATGCCAGACCCGAAGCGTGTTCTCGCCAATGTTCAGGCCGTCGACCAGCCCTTCGACCCGCATGCCGTTGCGGCTCAGGCCACGGGTGACCAGGTCATTGTTGCGCAGCAACAGGCTGCCCAGGTGACCTTCCGGCAGATCGATTGCAATGCGGACATCGCCGCCACTGACCTGATCGGGTGCGCTGGAAAGCACGGAAATATCGGCCAGCAGCGGCGCGCTGCAAGCCATACCGAAAAACAGGGACACGACCGGCAGCGGGCGCAAGGCCCGGCCAAGAAGCTGCTTCATGATGGTTCTCCTCATTTTGACTACCCCGAAAAAAGGCGTCCGGCGGGTTTCTTTTTTGGGTCCCGTCGCGGCGCCCCGCTTTGGACAACAGTACAACCTGGCAGGGCCGTGCGTCAATGCCCTGTGGCGTCTATGATTAAACCCCGCAGTCCATTCGATTCAGCTAAAGGGAGCTTTGATGCCAGGACCATTGAGCGGCTTCCGCGTACTGGAGCTATCACGCATACTCGCAGGCCCCTGGGCCGGTCAGTTGCTGGCGGATTTCGGCGCCGAAGTCATCAAGATCGAACGCCCTGGCGTGGGCGACGACACCCGTCGCTGGGGCCCTCCCTTCCTGGCGACCACCGGTGGCGAAGACCTCGGAGAATCAGCCTATTTCCTGTCCACCAACCGCAACAAGCGCTCGGTGGCCATCGACTTTTCCCACGAGGCTGGCCAGAAACTGGTACGCGATCTGGCCGCTTGCTGTGATGTGCTGATCGAGAACTTCAAGGTTGGCACCCTGGCCCGATACGGTCTTGATCATGCCAGCCTGGCCAAACGCAATCCCGGCCTGGTGTATTGCTCGATTACCGGCTTCGGTCAGACCGGCCCCTATGCCGGTCACGCAGGCTACGATGCGGCCGTGCAAGCCATGGGGGGACTGATGAGCCTGACCGGACTTCCCGATGGACAGCCCGGGGGCGGCCCGCAGAAAGTGGGCGTTGCCGTCGCCGACCTGATGGCCGGCATGTATGCGGCCAATGCCATTCAGGCTGCGCTGATTCATCGCCAGCAAACCGGCCGCGGCCAGCATATCGATCTCGCCCTGCTCGATACCCAGGTGGCATGGCTGGCCAACCGGGCCTCCAGCTACCTGGTCACGGGCAAGATCCCGGGCCGCCATGGAACCGCGCACCCCAACATCGTGCCCTACCAGGCCTTTGCCACTGGCGACGGCCACCTGATGCTGGCCGTGGGCAACGATGCCCAGTTTGAACGCTTTGCCAGGCTGGCCGGTCACGAGGAATGGGCCCAGGATCCGCGCTTTGCCGAAAACCGGGCCCGGGTTGATCATCGGGCCCTGCTGGTGCCCATGATTGCCTCGATCATGGGCCAACGCACGACAGCGGAATGGCTGACCGACTTGCGCGCCAATGGCGTGCCGGCATCAGCGATCAACGATCTTTCGCAGGTCTTTGCCGATGCCCAGGTCCAGGACCGAGGAATGCTGCGCCACCTGCCCCATCCGCAGCATCCGCAACTGCCAATGGTTGCCAACCCGGTGCACTTTTCCGAAACGCCGGTCAGCTATCGACACAGCCCACCGCTGCTGGGGGCCGATACCGCCGAGGTGCTGCAGGGGCTGCTCGGCCTCGACCGCAACGAGCTTGAGTCACTGGCAGCCCAGGGGACCATCCAGGCCCGCTGATCTCAATCGGTTTCCAGCCCCAGGGTGGTGCCCTTCTCCAGGGCAGGGATACCGTTTTCCAGCCAGCGCGGCGCCGGCGCGTCTTTCAGGTAGTGATCGAAGAACTGCTGCATGCGCACCTGCCAGTCGTGGCGGTTGGCGAAGGTGGTTGGCCAGTGCGGCTCGCTGTTGTAGTTGATCAGCCACGATGGCCGCCCCAGCCGACGCAGGGCCGTGAACAGCTCGATGCCCTGCTCCCACGGCACCGCACCGTCCTTGTCGTTGTGCATGATCAGAAGCGGCGTGTTGATGCGATCGGCAAGGAACAGCGGCGAATTACGCAGGTACAGCTCGGGCGCCTCCCACAGCGTGCGGCCGAGGCGGCTCTGGGTGCGCTCGTACTGGAACATGCGGCTCATGCCGGTGCTCCAGCGAATGCCGCCATAGGCGCTGGTCATGTTGGCCACCGGGGCGCCACCGGCCGCGGCGCGAAAGAAATCAGTCTGGGTAATCATGTAGGCAATCTGGTAGCCGGCCCAGCTGTGACCCTGGATGCCGACCCGGCCGGCATCCACCCACGGCTCTTCGCCCAGGCGATTTACCTTGGGCATGATCGACGCCATGGCGCTGTCGCCCGGGTAACCCTCCCGGTACCAGACATCGGGGACGAAAACGATGTAGTCGTTGCTGGTGTAGAAGGTCGGGATGATGACCGAGCGATGGGCCTGCGGAGGCCGGTGACGATGCAGACCGTCAGAATCGCGCTCGTAGAAATAGACAATCATCGGGTAGCTGCGACCCGGATCGAAGTCCTCCGGCTTGAACAGCAGGCCCTGGTGGGGCCGGCCTTCGCGCGAGCGCCATTCGACCAGCTCGGCCGTGCCCCAGCGGTAGTCTTTCTGCTGCGGGTTGGCCTCGCTCAGCCGGGTCATATCGGAAAACGCCAGGTCACTGATCCACAGATCGGGAAATTCTTCGAAGTTCTCGCGCGTGAAAAGCAGGGAGTCGACATCCCGGGCCCGGCTTGGCCGGCCGTAGCGATGACCGCTCATGACCCGCTCTCGCACGGATTGCCCGTCGATATCAAGCTCGACAAAGCCGTGGTCCTTGCTGGCCTCGTCGAACACCATGGCCAGCAGGGGCTGGGCCGGGTCGCGTGCCGCCGCATCGGGATCCAGGTCGACCAGGCGCAGGTTCCAGCCCCGCTCGGCGCCGAGTCCGCGACTCAGGCTGACGGCCGCTGCCGGATCGGCCGGATCAACCCGCCAGACATCGAAGCGGTCGTAAACCAGGAACGCCGCATCGTCTTCCATCCAGCCACCATGACCGTAGGGCGGATCGATAAAGGGGCGATCATTGCGATGATCGGCCAGGTTGGACGCTATGCCTGCGCCCAGGTCGATCTGTACGCCATCCCCAAGTCGATATGCCTTCCAGGTGGCCTGCTCGCCATCCCACCAGAACGCGTAGCCGCCAGCCGGAGAGAGGTCGGGAACGGTCTGAATGCGGCTGGCCAGCTGTTCGGCAGCACCAGAGACCAAATCAACGCGCCAGGCATCGTGATAGCGCGGAAAGTCCCAGGAAATCTCCATCCGGTACGGCAGGTTGGAATAGCCCAGGGCATACGGCGAATCGCCGGTTTCGCTCAGGACTAGGTCGGGTATTTCCCGACGCCCAAGCTGGACCAGCTCTGAGGCACGGTCACCCAAGTGGGCCACGGCCAGGTAGCTGCGCTTGCGCTCCTCTTCTAGCCGGACCAGCTGCATGGACTGCAGTTCCGGGTCCTGCCAGTGCCAGATATCGACCCTGACCACTTCGTCGTCGAGCCTGTCTTCATTGTCCGCCGGCTCGATCGGCGCCGGCGCGGTTCCGAAGTAGAGGCGCTGACCGCTGTCAGAAAATGTCGGCTGCTGATGCTGGCTGACATGCCAATCCGCTTCCAGGAAAGCACTGTGCTCGTCGGCAACCAGGCCGGCACGATCCTCCCCCGCCTGCCAGGCATACAGGCTCCAGGCATGCTCGGCCCGTTCCTCGTCGTGATGGCGCACCAGGATGGCCAGTCGCTCGCCGTCGTCGGAGAACACCGGCCGGGCGTAACGACCCTTGCCGTCCAGCAGGGTTGAAACTTCACCGCTGGCGGCTTCGACCAGCAGCAGGGCATCTGCACTTCCGTCGGGACTGACCCGGGTGGCCGCCAGGTAGCGACCATCACTGGACCAGGCATAGTGGCGCACATGCTCGATCTGCCATTGCCGCTCGTCGGTCAGCGACTGAATCACCAGGTTGGTGCCCGGGTCCTGCTTGTCGGCCCGCGCCTCATCGTTCTCTTTCTCTTCTTCCTCGCTGCCGCCGGCCGGGCCTTCATCCTCCATGTCGTCTTCGTCAACGGCCTGTTCATCGCCGGTCGGGCCGTGCAGCCAGGCCAGCCAGTCGCCGGACTCATCGGGCAAGGCAAAGGACTCGACGCGCTGGTAGTCGCGGCGATCACCGCTGGTCAGATCCACCAATCCCAACCCGGGCTGGGGACGCTCGGCCGCCGGCACCTTGTCCAGGCGCGCCTGCCGGGCTTCATCGAATGACGGCTGGACCTGAAAGACCACGAAGCGGCTATCGCGACTGAAAACGGCACCGCCACCGCGCTCGACCCGGATCACACGCTCGCCGTCGGTCGACGAGACAACCAGTTCGCCATCGGCCTGCTCCGGCGCCATCTGCCACCAGGCCCACTGCCCGTCGGCGCTGATCGCCGAGGCCTGGATCCGGTTCCAGCTGGTATAGACATCATGGGTCAAGGGCTGCCTGGCCAGCGCCGGCAGCGAGAGCAACAACGCCATCCCCACGATGGCCCAACGGTGGGTGGTCAATTTGAAAAACATGAAATCGTCGCTTGTCATTCTGAAATTTGGCGTAGACGAGATTAACCCATCTCCACCTCCAGACGGGTGAGCATGCCATCAAGCACACCCAGCGGATTCCGACTCAATCGATTTCACGCGATACCCTTGGGACGCTCCATTGAAAACATTGGAACCACCGAAGACACCGAAAGTACCGAAAAACCCCGTTCAGCGAAATTGCAGTTTTTTCAGTGTCTTCGGTGCCTTCGGTGTCTTCAGTGGTTCCAGGATTTTTGTTCTTGATCGTTCCGCTTACTGTTCCCCGTAAACTTTCCGGGGTGGTTTTGCACCGTTTTCACTGGCCGGGCTATATTAGTGGGCTTGTCTTTGATAACCGGTCCCGGCATGAAATCCATTTCCATTCGCGGTGCGCGCACCCACAACCTGGCCAACGTCAACCTGGAGTTGCCGCGCGACCGACTGATCGTTTTCACCGGATTGTCGGGCTCGGGCAAGTCCTCCCTGGCCTTCGACACCATCTATGCCGAGGGCCAGCGTCGCTACGTGGAGTCGCTGTCGGCCTATGCCCGCCAGTTCCTGTCGATGATGGAAAAACCCGACGTCGACCATATCGAAGGCCTGTCGCCGGCAATTTCAATCGAGCAGAAGGCGGCCAGTCACAACCCGCGCTCCACGGTCGGCACGGTTACCGAGATCCACGACTACCTGCGGCTGCTGTTTGCCCGGGTCGGCACGCCCCGCTGCCCGGACCACGACGAGGTTCTCGACGCCCAGACCGTCTCGCAGATGGTCGACACCGTGATGTCGCTGCCAGAGGGCAGCAAATTGATGCTGCTGGCGCCGGTCGTGCGCAATCGCAAGGGCGAGCATGTCCAGCTGCTGGAAAGCCTGCGCAGCCAGGGCTTCGTCCGGGCCCGGGTCAACGGCCAGGTGATCGATCTGGACGACGAGCTGCCCAAGCTGCATCTGCGGCGCAAGCACAGCATTGACGCGGTGGTCGATCGCTTTCGCGTGCGTCCGGCCGACGCCGACGGCGGCGACAGCCTGGCCCAGCGCCTGGCCGAAAGCTTCGAAACGGCGCTGGCCCTGGCCAATGGTGTGGCCGTGGTCGCTCCGATGGCAGACGAAGATGCACTCGCAGAAGTCCTGTTTTCCTCGCGCTTTGCCTGCCCGGTTTGCGACTACAGCTTGTCGGAGCTGGAGCCGCGCATGTTCTCCTTCAACAACCCCAACGGCGCCTGCCCGACCTGCGACGGCCTGGGCGTAACCCAGTTCTTCGATCCCGATCGGGTCGTGGCCAATCGCAGCCTGTCGCTGGCCGGCGGCGCCATCCGCGGCTGGGACCGTCGCAATGCCTACTATTTCCAGCTGATCCAGTCGCTGTCCCGACACTACGGCTTTGACGTGGAAACACCCTTCGAGGAGCTGCCAAAAAAGGTTCAACAGGTGGTGCTGCACGGCAGCGGCGAGGAAAAGATCAGTTTCCGCTACCTGTCCGAGCGCGGCGGCCAGACCCGCAAGCACCCCTTTGTCGGCATCATCCCCAACCTGGAAAAGCGCTACCGGGAGACCGACTCGCGCATCGTGCGCGAAGAGCTGTCGCGCTACATCTCCGCCCAGCCCTGCCCGGATTGCAAGGGTCAGCGCCTCAACCAGGCCGCCCGTCACGTCTTTATCGACGGACACAACCTGCCCGAAGTTTCGAGCTGGTCGGTGGAGCGCTGCCTGGCTTTCTTCGACCAGCTGCGACTGGAAGGCTGGCGCGGCGAAATCGCCGACAGGATCTTGAAGGAAGTGCGCGAGCGGCTGCGCTTTCTGGTCAATGTCGGCCTCGACTACCTGACCCTGGATCGCCAGGCCGACACTTTGTCAGGCGGCGAAGCCCAGCGCATTCGCCTGGCCAGCCAGATCGGCGCCGGCCTGGTCGGCGTGATGTACGTGCTCGACGAGCCGTCCATCGGCCTGCACCAGCGCGACAATACCCGCTTGCTCGAGACCTTGACCCACTTGCGCGACCTGGGCAACACCGTAATCGTGGTCGAGCATGACGAGGATGCAATTCGAACCGCCGATCATGTCGTCGATATCGGCCCCGGGCCAGGCGTGCACGGCGGCCGCATCGTCTACAGCGGCCCGCCCCAGGGCCTGATCGACTGTGACAAGTCCCTGACCGGTGACTACCTGTCCGGGCGCAAGGCCATTGCCATTCCCGATCGCCGCCGCCGGCCGGACAAGAAGCGCTTGTTCCGGCTGGAAGGTGCGCGCGGCAACAACCTCAAGGCAGTTGACCTGGATATTCCGGCCGGCCTGTTCATCTGCGTGACCGGCGTTTCAGGCTCGGGCAAGTCGACGCTGATCAACGACACCCTGTATCGACTGCTCGCCCGCGAGCTCAACGGCGCCTCTGAGAACCCGGCGTCGTTCGACCGCTTCAGTGGGCTGGAGCTGTTCGACAAGGTGGTCGATATCGACCAGAGTCCGATCGGGCGCACGCCACGCTCGAATCCGGCCACCTACACGGGCCTGTTCACCCCCATCCGCGAGCTGTTTTCCGGCACCCAGGAGGCGCGCTCGCGCGGCTACAAACCCGGCCGTTTCTCCTTCAATGTCAAGGGCGGGCGCTGCGAGGCCTGCCAGGGCGACGGTCTGATCCGGGTTGAGATGCACTTTCTGCCTGACATTTTCGTACCCTGCGACGTTTGCCACGGCAAGCGCTACAACCGCGAGACGCTGACCGTCACCTACAAGGGCAAGAATATCCACGAGGTGCTGGAAATGACCGTGGAAGACGCCCTGGAGTTCTTCGAACCGGTGCCGGCGGTGGCGCGCAAGCTCAAGACCATGATGGATGTGGGCCTGAGCTATATCCAGCTGGGTCAGAGCGCGACCACTTTGTCCGGCGGCGAGGCCCAGCGCATCAAGCTCTCCCGCGAGCTGTCCAAGCGCGATACCGGTAACACGCTCTACATACTCGACGAGCCGACCACGGGCCTGCACTTCCACGACATCAAGCATCTGCTGGAGGTGCTTCACCGATTGCGTGACGAAGGCAACACCGTGGTCGTGATCGAACACAACCTGGATGTCATCAAGACCGCTGACTGGATCGTGGACCTGGGTCCTGAGGGCGGCGACGGCGGCGGCCAGATCATCGCGACCGGATCGCCCGAGGACGTCGCCCGAACCGAGGGCTCCTGGACCGGCGAGTACCTCGCACCGATGCTGGGCGTGCGCAAGAAGCGGCGCAAACGGGCTTGATGGCCTTATCGTTGTTCGTTACCACCCTGAGGTCGCAAGCGGGCTCATGTTCAAGTTCAGGTTCATGCCCATGCGTTTGGAGACAATCCGAACATCGGCCCCGGGGACGTGGCCCCGGGCTACGCTGGCAGGGTTGGAAAACAGGAAAAGAATCGCAGGGCCCCGCCTTTCAGCCTCCTCCCACCTTTCGCAACGGGGGGTATCCGGCGCCCCCTCCACCCTTCCAATCTCTTTTTTCAAACCTGCCGCAAGCAAAACCTGCGAGTAATGCCCGGCAGCCAGGAAGCCTTGTAAAACTCGCGCAATTTTTGTGCACACGGAAAGCCTGCCGCCTGGAACTGGATTCCCCGTACTGGTCGAAAAGACAGGCTTTGCGGGGCTCGGATATATCCGGCTAGCTTTCCCAGGGGCCGGCCAGGCGGGATCCGGTGATGGACAGGCAGCCGGGGACCAGGACTTCGATGCGGCTTCTTGAGCCCATCAACGTGCTGAATCCGCGTCGGGCCATGGCGTCGATTGCCGACTCGCTCAGGACCACTTCCACCGGCGGCTGAAAAACCTGCTCACCGTTCTCGTGACGACTGAAACTGGGCAGATCCTCAAGCCGGCGTCCGGCGCCGGGATCCATGTCCAGCTCGTATTCGAGGAAAGCCTGGCCAAGCGCTGCCGCCAGGCCAAAGGCGCCGGACATCCAGCACAGGCGCTCGCCACTGACCGCTGCTTCTTCAAAGGGAAAACTGTCGATGGCGTCACTGGCCGCACCAAAGGGAGCGCGCGCCAGCAGGCGGGGCACCACCAGGGCCGCGTGCGGAGCCACCGAGCTGGAACGCAGGCTGTGCCAGCGGCTTGCCAGCGGCTCTTCAAGAGCCTGCAAGGCGCTGGATTCTGCCAGGCCGCTTGCAGTTGCGGCACCGCACAGGGTCGGATCAGCGCCAGCCAGCAGGCTGCCGCCGGCAATCCCGGCCAGGGTAGACAGGGCGGCCAGGTGGCGCAGGTCATCATCGCTGCCAACCTGCGCATCCACCCAGACCAGAATCTGTCCCCGGGCCTGGGCCTGGTCGGCAAACAGCTGGCCAAACAGGCCGCTTTGCCCAAGTTCCGCACCCGCCGCATCCAGGTCAGCGGCCAGCTCCGTGTCAGTCACCTGCAGCAGGCGCAGTTCGACCTCGGTGCCAATGACCTGCGAAATCAGCCACCACAACCCGCGCCACCGCCCTTCCAGTGACTTGAAGGCCGGCAAGGCCAGCAGGGCATTGACACGTTCACCCAGCTCGGCGGCCACGGCCTGGCGAAAGGGCCTGGCTGCTTCGGCGTCGACCAGGTGCGGTGCAACCACATCGCCCAGGAACTGCTGCAGCGCGCCGCGCTGCTTGTCAGCTTCGTGATCTGCTACGCGTCCGCCCAGAAGTCGCTCCAGGTCGGTTTCCGGTTCGGCAGCTGCCGGTTCAGCTGAGCGGCGTGCTCCGGAATCGGCCACCCCGGCCCCGGCCAGGCGTTTGATCAGCTCCGGCGCCCGCGCGGGATCATTCAGATCCCGGTAAACGGCCAGCAGTTCCGCCAGGGCCGGCAGACGGCGACACAGGGCATCGGGGTGAAAGTCGTCCAGTTCAGAAAACGACAGCGTTTCACCATGGGCCAGGTCGACCTGCGGCGCCAGCCCGGCCAGCACCTGTTCGAATTGATCGATGTCGATCCGGGGCATGGAACGCTGACCAAGCGGGCGCGGGTCCTTTCGATCACCCAGCCAGTTGCCCATGAGGACCAGCTTGATGCTGCTCTGATCGAGTCGCCGCGCCCCGCCCACGGGTTTGCCCAGATTGAATTCAGCACTGATTGGCATCGCGAACTCCGGCACGGTTTCAACATCGCATTGTGAACCGATTGGCCGGCGGCGTCAAAGTGTCAGGCGACCTTCGGCCGGCGTGGCGGCAGGTGGATCATTGCCATGCCGCCCAACGTAAACATGCAACGCAATCCAGTCGTACAAAAAGTGCACCAGGATCACGACCAGCAGATTGCCGGTCCAGAGAAACAACAGGCCAAGGTACAGACCGGCCAGCGTGGCAATGATGAAGTAGGCCCTGGACATGGCGTGGACCAGCCCGAACAACAGGGCCGAGGCGATCAGGCCAAAGCCGGGACCGATCCGCTCACCCAGGCCGGTCTGAATGACACCGCGAAACAGCAGCTCTTCACCAATGCCGGCGGCCAGGGCGACGAGCATCAACATCCACCAGTTGGCGCCGGCGAACATGGGCACCACGACCTCGCGCATGAAGCGTTGCAGCTCATCGATCCAGACCGCCTTGACCCTCGACAACAAGACCAGGCCCGCCACCATTGGCAATGTTGCAAGTCCCCCGATCAACCAATATCCAATCGCCAGATCAAACTGCAACCAGGGACGCAGGCCAAACAGCAAGGCCAGGACCAGGGCGAGAACGCCCAATCCCAGTTCAAAGGCCAGAATGTAGGTAATCCTGCGCGGCATGCGACAGACTCAGGTTTTTTCGGTGGCAATTGAATATTATGAGGGCTTGAACGAGTCAGAGCAGCCATCATGAGTGACTTCAAGATCGAACTGGCGGCGCGCTGGGGCGACCTGGATGCCTTCAACCATGTCAGTAACGTCACGTTTCTACGCTATCTCGAAGAGTGTCGGGCGCGCTGGATGGACAGCGTCCCCTGCCACTGGCAGGACGGCGAGAGTGGGCCTGTGGTCGCCAACATCAATATCAACTACCGTGCCCCGGTGCTGTGGCCGGCACGCCTGTCAGTCAGCCTGAAACCCCTGTCGCCGGGGCGCTCGAGCATCAAGATTGAACACGAGATCCGCTCAATCCCGCGCAAGGATGGCGAAAAAGGCACGCTGCATGCCGATGCCACCGTAACCCTGGTCTGGATCGACAAGAAAAGCGGCGACTCCGTACCACTGCCGGTCAGCATTCGCCAGCTGGCCGAATAGCAACGCGGCCTGGCTGCCCGGGACCAACAAGGCAGATGCATAACAGCTGCAATCAGCAAGAAAAAGTCGGGAACCACCGAAGGCACCGACAACACCGAAGACTTCCTGAGGTCGTTTTTTTCGGGTCTAGCCGCCTCTCGCAGCAGACCCGGGACCACCGGGAGCGGAGGTGGACTCCCCTGCTCGTAGCGCATAGTCGCGACTTCGGGAAAAGAGGTTGGAAGGGGAGAGGCCAGGTGCCGAGTGGCCCTGCCCGGTGCCGGGCCACCGAGATCCAGTCAGCCGCCCCCGGCCGATAACCCGGCCAGGCCCTGAGCGGCCGGATACCACCCGGTGCCTC
>RECK01000308.1 GCA_007694055.1 Wenzhouxiangella sp. | reverse complement strand
GTCTTCGTTGGTCAGGTTGCGGCCCCACAAGGCCAGTTCCCAGTGGCTGACCTGGCAAC
This sequence comes from Wenzhouxiangella sp., assembly GCA_007694055.1. GTDB lineage: Bacteria > Pseudomonadota > Gammaproteobacteria > Xanthomonadales > Wenzhouxiangellaceae > Wenzhouxiangella. The sequence goes on along the minus strand of RECK01000308.1, from coordinate 5,604 downwards.
ATCGCCCCGCCTTCTGGGCTGTTTTAGCCGTGGAACCTGTCGGAGCGGCAGTCGGTCGGGTAATGAATGAAAACTCAAACTGAGGATACAGTTGGCCGGAGCCCCAGGATACAATTAGACGATTTACTAGGATGCAAGTGGCCAGATGGAGAGCATGCAATCGGACGACGGATATATCTATCGGCACATCACGCCGGAGCTAAATAAGGCGCTGGCCGACACGCCGGTGGTGTGCCTACTGGGTCCGCGTCAGTGCGGCAAGTCCACCCTGGCCCGTCATTGCCAGCCTGATCGTAGCTACATCACGCTGGATGATCGCAACTACCTGGAATTGGCCACGCAAGACCCGGAGGGTTTACTAGAGGCACTGCCGGATCAGGTCACCATCGACGAGATCCAGCGCGCACCAGAACTCACGCTCGCGATCAAGCGCAGTGTCGACCGTGACCGACAAGCCGGGCGCTTCCTGCTGACCGGGTCAGCCAATCTACTGCAACTGCCGCGGCTGGCCGACTCCCTGGCCGGGCGCATGGAGTGCCTGTACCTCCAACCACTCACCGAGGCAGAAAAGGAAGGCGCGCCCGGTGACTTTCTCCGGTATTGGTTGGCGGGAGAGCTGAAGCCGGAATTGCCAAGCCGGAATGACCGTGAACCACTGGCCGTGCCCAACCGCCTGGTAGTCGGCGGCTACCCGGAAGCCTGCTTCCGACAACCGCAGCGCGCCCGCCGCTGGCAGCGCCAATACCTGCAATCCATCATCGAGCGTGACATTCACGATGTCGCCGAAGTCAAGGATGGCAAGGATGTTTCGCAGTTGCTCGAATACCTGGCTAACCAGACCGCCTCGTTGTTGAATATCTCGGCCACCGCCAACGCGCTGGGTCATGTGCGCAAGACCATCGATCGCTACCTGGAAATACTGGAGCGTTTGTTCCTGATCCGCCGCCTGCCGGCCTGGCACTCCAACCGAGGCAAGCGGCTGGTCAAGACCCCCAAGATTCACCTGTGTGACACCGGCCTGGCTGCCGCGCTGTCAGACTTGCGCCCGGAGCAATGGAACCCGGAACGCAAGCGCTTCGGCCACTTGCTGGAATCCTTCGTCGTCCAGCAGTTCGTCGCCATGGGGCATTGGACAGAGGTCGAACCGCGCTTCTGGCACTATCGGGACAAGGATCAGGTCGAGGTAGATCTGGTCATCGAGGCCGGCAATCAGCTGTGGGGCGTAGAGGTCAAGGCGGCGGCAAGCGTCAGCGCCAAAGATGGCAAGGGCCTGCAGCGACTGGCCCAGGTCGCGGGTAGCCACTTTCAGGGCGGACTCGTGCTATACGACGGCGAGGCCGTACTGCCCATCGACCGCGAGCTCAACATCCTGGCCGCGCCACTGCATAAACTCTGGCATTTATAGCCCTGCGACGCATCTCGCCCCGCAGGAACCTGCTTGCAGGGGAATAAACGCTGGCCGCGTGACGGGCATTTGCCAGGATCCCGTTCAGCGCTGGAACTCGCCGTGGCCCGCAATATCTACGCCTACGACGCCTGCTTTCTGCAGCCCGCCCGGACAGCCGGCTGCGCATTGCTGACGCTCGACAGGTCCATGCAAAAGGTTGCCATCGATGTGGGAACCGACAATTCGACCCCGGGCACCCATCTGCACTTCCTGATCATTCGCGGCCACGCCATAGTTCCTGATCTGCCAGCTTTTTTGCAATGTGCCACATGCAACAATCCATGGAAGTCACGACCAGAAAGCGCAACCAGAAAAATCAATAATCGCCACCCCACCCTGCAGTCGGCTCGGCAATCGCCTCCCTCCAGTCTCCTCTGAACCCCGCGCTCGGCCAGCGAAGCCTGTAGCGGCAGCATCAGCGCCAAATCGGCTCTGCCATACCGGGTGGCAGCCTTGCTCCGGTGCGCACCCGGACAGCGGTTTCATGGCATCAGAAATCGTAACGGGCGCTGATGCCCAGGGTTCGGGGCTCGGCGTACTGGACGTAGGGTTCGATGATGTAGCCCTTGCGCGGGTCGTTGCCGAAGGCGCCGAAGCCGCGGACCTGGACGTCTTCGTTGGTCAGGTTGCGGCCCCACAAGGCCAGTTCCCAGTGGCTGACCTGGTAGGCCAGGCGGGCGTGCAGCTGGCGGCTGGCGGGGGCGCGGACTTCGTGGCGGCTGGAGAAGAAGAACGCGTCCTTGCCCTCGTACTCGGCCCGGATGGACCAGCCATCGGCCAGCTGGAACACGGCGCCGACGGCAAACATGTACTCGGGCGCGTGCGGCAGGTCGCGGCCGTCCATGTCGAAGGGCACGCCATTGTCGGGATCGGCATCGACGTGGGAAAAGTTCTCGAAGCCGTCGAAGCCCGAGCGCATCAGGCCCAGGCTGCCGAACAACAGCAGGTCCGGGCGGGCCCGCCAGGTCAGCTCGGTTTCCAGGCCGTAGCTCTGGCCGGCGGTGGCATTGGCAGTGTACTGGACAAATTCGCAGGGGCAGGACACGCCGTCCTGGGGCAGCAGCAGCGCCTGCTGGGTCTGCAAGGACGTCCGATCCTGCCAGAACAGGGCCGCGCGCAGGTCGAGCCGGTCATCCAGCAAACGACCCTTGGTGCCCAGCTCGTAGTTCAGCAGCGTTTCGGTCTGGAACTCGCGCAACGCCAGCGGCACGGCGCTGTTGCTGTTGACGCCACCGGCCTTGTAGCCGCGCGAGACCAGGCCATAGAAAAGCTGCCCGCTGGCGGCGCGGTACTCCAGCCCCAGGCGACCGCCCCACATGCCCTCACCAGGCCGGAACTCGGCACCGTCGCTGTCGCTGTAATGGGCCCGCCGTCGCTCGTAGCGCAGGCCGGTCTGCAGCTGCCAGCGCCCGGCCAGCGGCCAGTCAACCTGGCCGTAGAGCGCGCGGCTGACGGTATCGAAATCACGCTCGAACGGTACCGGCAGAAAATCGAACTCACGGCGCAGGAACTGTGACTGGTCGCGGTAGTAAGCCCCCAGCACCCAGGCCGGCCGATCGGGATGCGCGGCCGATACCGCGCGCAGATCCACCGTGGTGTTGTCCTGGCTGCGCTCGTAGTTGTCGAAGGCCGAATAACCGGGGAACAGGCAGTCAAAGACATCGCACAGACCAACGAAGGCCCAGTCGGCATCGAACCCGTATTCAAGATCGGCCGACAGTCGGGTCAGCGACAGCTCGACATCCAGCGCCGGACGGGCCTGCCAGCGCAGGTGGGCGGCGCCGGCCAGGGTGTCCTGGCGGTCATGGCCGGGCTGATCCGACAGGGTGGTGCGGGTATTGTCCAGGGAAAAGCCGTCGTAGCCGTTGTCGATATCCAGGGCCAGGCCGACCAGGTCAAGACTGAGCTTGGGGTGCAGCTGCCACGACAGCCGGCCACGCAGGCTTTGCTCATCGATATGGGCGGTATCGCTGCGGCCGAGAAAGGCATTGCGCTGGGCGCCGTCGGAAAGCGTCTTGCCGTAGGCCAGGCGGAAACCGACCTCGTCGCCAACCGGCCCGCCAACGGCCGCCTGCACCTCGCGCAGACCACGCTGGCCCAGGCGCGCCTCGCCAAAGCCGCTGATCACATCGCCCGGCGCGGCCGAAACCAGGTTGATCAGGCCGGCCATGGCATTGGCCCCCATCAGCGTGCCCTGCGGCCCGCGCAGCACTTCGACCTGGGAAAGGTCCAGCAAAGTGGCCGCACCACCCAGGCCGGTCAGGTCGATCCCATCCATCAGCAGCCCGACCGAGGGATTGATCGGGTCCACGAACTGGCTGCGCTCACCGACCCCGCGAATCTGGAAGAACTGGCCACGCGAAGCCCCGGCCGCATAGTTCACATTCGGCGCCAGGTTCAGCAGCGTCTCCAGATGGCTGGCCTGGCGCTGGCGCGCGGTCTCGGCCGTGATCACGCTGACGCTGCCGGCACTGTCAAGCAGCTCGGCCGGACGAAAGGCGGCCGTCACCACGATCCGCTCATCGGCATCCAGCCCGTCCTCGGCCTCATCATCGAGCGCCCAGGCCGGAGACAAGGCAAACAGCAAGGAAAACGCGGCCGAAGCGGCAGCAAGACAAAATGGCAGGTATTTCATGAATAGGTCTCCCGTCAACAAAAAATGGAGACCCGGCATGCACGCGGGGTGGTCGAAAACCGGCCATCAACACCGACCGAAGACTTCGCCTTCCTTCCCTACGCCGGCATTAACCGGATCAGGTTCAACGGGTCCATCCACATTAAGGATGTCTCAGGCCGCCAGGCCACCCCGAGGAATGGGCATAGTTTAGCGGCAATCTCAAGTGGGTGCAGGTGGGGAAGACATGGCATCTTCCTCGCATACCGCGAACGACGATTCCGCGGGCGCTGGCGAAGCATATCCGAGCAAGGCTTGACTTTTCGCCTTCCACTGAGGTACTAAGAATTGGTAGGGCGGCGTGGCAGGAAGTGGGGAAGGGGTAAATGGGCAGCTTCAATCAAATCGACACGCGTGTCGCGTCAGCATGCTGCTGGCGCGGCGCAATCAGCTTGCCTGACCAGCTCTCGAGTGCAAAGCACGGTCGTCCCACACAACTCCCCGGGCCCGCCCGCCATCCCCCGCTCATTCGCATGAAACTGGCCAAGGACGCAGATTCTCATGTTTTGAGAATAGGGCGGGGTAGGCTGTTTTTGGGATCCAAAGGGAAGTGAAAACCATGGAACGATTCTGGTCCTACTGGGGGAAATCCGGCGAAGGAAGTGATATTCATCCCCTTGTTTTCCACAAGTTGGATGTTGCAGCAACCGGGCTGGCCCTTCTTGAGGCCATGCCAAAGCTTCACGAACGCTTATCCGAAGTGAGCGGTCTTTGCCGTAACTTGCTAAAGCGTTGGATCGGTTTCTTTCTCGCCCTTCACGATCTGGGCAAGTTCAGCCGCGGCTTTCAGCAACTGAACAAGTCTCTTCACCCCCGCCCTGATTCCCAATATCCCTACACGATTCGTCACGACACGCTGGGATATATCGCCTGGCGAAAATTGTTCGCATATGATGAGTTGTTGCTTGATCAGCTTGCGGCCTGGCAGGAAGATGATTGTGACGATGATGACCCGCTTGACCTGATCGATACGTGGATCCAGTGTGTTACCGGACACCATGGTAAGCCGCCGGACACGGTCCAGGCCCCAATGGCAGATCACTTCAGTCCTGCTGATCAAGAAGCCATCAAGGAGTGGGTATCCACTGCTGCGCAATTGTTCCTGCCAAGCTCGCCGCTGCCGTTGGGTTGCAAATTGTCCGTGGCGAATGGTCGCCGGCATGACGCTTCGTGGCTACTGGCCGGCTTCTGCACGCTGGCCGACTGGCTGGGTTCGAACCGAGATCATTTTCCATTCCGTACCGCACCAATGGATCCACATGCTTACCTGCAGGAGATTGCAATCCCGCAGGCCAGGCGCGCCATAGCCGCCAGCGGGCTCCTGCCAGTAGCAGGCGCCGAATTTTCCGGCTTACCGCAACTCTTCGACTTCATCGATACACCGACGCCGCTGCAGGCAGCCTGTCTTGAGACGCCACTTGCCAACACGCCACAGCTGCACATCCTGGAAGATGTCACCGGTGCAGGCAAGACCGAAGCCGCC
>RECK01000341.1 GCA_007694055.1 Wenzhouxiangella sp. | reverse complement strand
CGATCAGCACCCGCGGTGCCTGGTCGTGGGTGCGGACCACGCCGACCGGCTTGCCGGACTGGACCAGCAAGGTCTCGTCGTTTTTGAGCCGTTTCAGCGTGCGGACGATGGCGTGGTAACAATCCCAGTTGCGCGCAGCCTTGCCGGTGCCGCCGTACACGATCAGGTCCTGCGGCTTTTCTGCAACATCCGGGTCAAGGTTGTTCATCAGCATTCTGAGGGCCGCTTCCTGGTGCCAGCCCTGGCAGCTCAAGGCTTTGCCATGCGGGGCGCGGATAACGCGGGAATCCGTATTTATCGGGGCAGGGTGGGGCATGTTGGCTCCTGAAAGTTCTTGATCCGACCCGCGATTATAGGTCCCATGACCAAGGCCAGGGATTGAGCCCTGCTTCAACCAGTCCATTTTGCAACCTGTCCGCAATCAGCTAGTATGAGTAATCCGAGGATCATCTTCTGGAAACTTCTTGCCCGAGGGGGGTTGAAAAGCGTGTCGAGGATGACGCCTTGATCGAGCATCTTGTTTCCCAACCGAGTGAGCTCGTCCTGATTGCGGGCGTGTGCATCGTGCTGTTGGCGCTTCTGCTTGGGCTGCTGTTCATGAACCGCTGGCTGTGGCGGGTGCGGCAGGACGCCAGGCAGGCCATCGAACAACGCGATGCCCTGGCTGAAGATGTGCCCGTCGGCATTTTCCGATTGGTTGATCACCCCAGCGGCGAAAGATCCGTGGCCTACTTCAGTGATAGATGTCTGGACTTGCTTGGGATAAGCCGGGCGGCCTTGGACGAGAGCCTGGATAACGCCTTCAGCCAGATTCACCCGGACGATCTTGGTTCTGTACTCGCGCAGGTGGAAGCAGCGCGGGAAAATGTCGATGCCTGGAGTACGGAGTTTCGTGTGCTTCGCGGGCGGCGCGTCGGCATCCTGCGCATGGAAACGACGCCCCGTCGGCAGGACGGTCTGGTTTTCTGGTCGGGTATCGTCAGCGATGTAACCGAGCAGCGTGAAGCAGAGCAACAATTCCGTTCGCTTTTCGAGAATAGCCCCGTCGCCATCACCGTCCATGACCCGGATTCCGGGGAAGTGATCGATGCCAACCCGGCTGCCTGGAAGTCTTACGGCTATATCGACTTCGAATCCTTCCGCAAGGCCAGTCGTCATGGTCAACCTCCCTATTCCCGGGACGAAGCCCATGCGCACGTGCGCGCCGCCGCCGCCGGCGAACCGCAGACCTTCGAGTGGATGAGCCGAACCCGCGACGGTGAGGCGTTCTGGGAGATTGTTTCCCTGGTGCCCGTCATGCTGCGTGGTCGACTACGTGTGTTCTCCACCGCCATCAACATTACTCGGCGACGGGCCATGGAGCAGGAACTGGCCAGGCGCGAAGCCTTGCTGGAAGCGATGTCGCAGTTGTCGGCAACCGGTGGCTGGCAGGCCGATGTGGGCAGTAACGATGTCCGCTGGACCGACCATACGTTCACGATTCATGATTTGCCCATTTCTGACAGCGTCCCTCTCGAAAAGGCGCTGTCCTTCTACGATGCCGACTCACGCCGCCAGCTCGAGGCTGCGCTCAAACGCGCCATTGAGGACGGTGAGGGCTACGATCTGATCTTGTCCATGACCACGGCCACTGGACGAGATATCAAGGTGCGTTCGCTTTGCCGACCGGAAATCAAGGAGGGGAGGGTGGTGCGTCTGATCGGCGCCTTTCAGGACGTGACCGAGGAATTCCGCAATCGGCAGCGGCTCGCCGAGGCCGAGCGCAGGTTTCGTGGCCTGTTCGAACATGCGCAAGTGACCATGATGGTTCACGACGTCGAAACCGGTGAAATCCTGGATGCCAATCCGGCCGCGTGGGAAACCTACGGTGCCGAAAACCTTGCCCAACTGCAGGAGGCCAGCGACCGGATCTGGGCTGAATCACCCTACGGGCGAGTCGATGCGCTGGGCCGGATACGTCAGGCCAGGACAACGCGAGTTGGCCCTTTCGACTGGCTTTCCCGCCGCCTTGACGGCAGCCACTTCTGGCAGCTGGTATCGCTGACACCGATCCAGATCGAGCAGCGTGATTGCGTGCTGGCCGCCTGTGTCGATGTGACGCTGCGTCGCGAGGCCGAGAATCTGCTGCGCGAAAGCGAGGAACGCTTCCGCCGATTGCTCAAGGATGTTCCCGGTGTTGCTGTTCAGGGCTGCAGCGCCGAGGGTCGTATCCACTACTGGAACAAGGCCGCCGAAGAACTGTATGGCTACAGCGAAGACGAGGCGCTTGGACAGGATGTCTTCGATTTGTTGGTACCTGCCGAACAGGCTGCGGACTACCGCGCGATCATCCAGCGCCTGGTCGAGAAAGTCGAGGTCGACGGCGGCGAACTTACCCTGCGTCGACAGGATGGATCACTGGTGACGGTATTTGCCAGTCACTCGGCCGTGCATCGGGTTGGTCAGCCCGTCGAGCTGTTCCGGATTGATATCGACTTGACCGAGCGCAAGCGACATGAGCGTGAATTGGTGCGAATTGCCAATTACGATTCCCTGACTGGCTTGCCCAATCGGCACCTCATGGCCGAGATGATGCGTGAACTCTGCGAGCGCAGTCGTCGCAACGATGAATCCATGGCCGTCTGCTACCTGGACCTGGATGAATTCAAGCCAATCAATGATCAGCATGGTCACGATATCGGTGACCAGGTGCTTGTCATCGTGGCCGATCGGCTGCGTTCTGCTGTGCGCGGCAGCGATATGGTGTCGAGACTGGGTGGTGATGAATTCGTGATCCTGCTGACCGGCGCCGGGGACGGGGCGCGGCTGGAGCACCGGCTGCGAACACTGCTTGAACGTATCGCTGAACCAATGGTCGTTGGCGAGCTGTCGCTGAACGTGCACGCAAGCATCGGAGTCACCCTGTACCCGGACGATGGCGCTGATCCGGATACGCTGTTGCGCCACGCCGACCAGGCCATGTACCGGGCCAAGGCGCAGGGGCGTAATCGTTTCAACCTGTTTGATACCGTGCTCGAGGACCGGGTGCGGGCGCGTCGAATGCATCTGGTCGAAATCGAGCAGGGTTTGAAGTCCGGGCAGTTCAAGCTGTACTTTCAGCCCAAGGTCGAGCTGCGCACGCGCAAACTGTTCGGCTTTGAGGCGCTGGTCCGCTGGCACCACCCGGAGCGCGGCTTGCTCGGGCCGGATGACTTCCTGCCCTTCCTGGGTCAGTCGGAACTGGAGCCGGTGTTTGGTGCGGCCATGATCGAACAGGCCCTGGATTGCATGGCGGCCTGGCAAAAGGCCGGTCATAGCCTGCGTGTCAGCGTCAATGTATCCGGGCCACACCTGCTGCGGCCGGATTTCGTCGATCAGCTTTCAGAGCAGCTGCAGGTACACCCTGAACTCCGGCCCGGACAGCTCTGCCTTGAAATCGTCGAAAGTGCAGCCGTGGCCGATCTGGGAGTGGCCGTCGATGTGCTGAAGGAAGTGCGCGACCTGGGCGTGGAGGTGGCCATTGATGATTTCGGTACCGGCTATTCCTCGCTGAGCTACCTGCGCTCGCTGCCGGTCGATGAACTCAAGATTGACCGCAGCTTCGTGCTCAATATGCTGGAAGACAGTGGCGACGAGACGATCGTTCGCAGCGTCATCGGTATGGCGCAGGCGTTTGATATCCGGGTCATAGCCGAGGGCGTGGAAACCGAGGCCCACGTTCAGCGACTGATTGAACTGGGCTGTGCCCAGGGGCAGGGTTACGTGTTCGCACCCGCCATGGAAGCTGCGAGCGTTCCCGGCTGGATTGCCGGCCAGGGTGGGCAATTGCCCTGACGGCATCCCGAAGGCCGGCTTGTTCCCTGCGCCGTTGGTCGCTAGACTCAATCATCGTCATCCAGGGGGACAAGATCGACTCGTGTCAACCATTCTCCGCATCATGACCGGGATGCTGCTGCCGGCAGCTGTACTCCTGTTTTCCCTTGTCCCGAGCCTGGTACCAGCCCCGGTCGAGGCTGCCGATACGGTGCGGATCGGTGTGCTTTCCTATCGCCAGGCCGAACAGACCCTGTTTGAGTGGGAGCCATTGCAGCGGGCACTGACCGAGGCAATTCCGGGACGCCAGTTCATGATTGAGGCACTGGACTACCCGTCACTCGAGGCTGCCGTGGCCAGCCAGCGACTGGATTTTGTTCTGACCAATCCCGCGCACTACATTCTGCTGCTCAGGCGCCACGGCTTGTCGGCGCCATTGGTTACCCGAATTGCGCTGCATGAAGAGCAGGAGGTGGAGGTTTTTGGTGGAGTTATCGTGGCGCGCGCCGACCGTGCCGACATACAGACCCTGACTGATCTGGGTGGCCGCTCTATTGCTTACGTGGATCGGGATTCGCTGGGGGGGTTCCGGATGCAGGCTTTCGAGTTGATGGAAGCGGGTTTTCCCAGTCTTGTCGAGAGGCACCTGGTCGCCACCGGCATGCCGCATGACCAGGTCATCACGGCCGTGTTATCCGGCCAGGTCGATGTCGGTTTTGTCCGTTCCGGCCTGGTCGAAAGCATGGTCAGCGAAAACCGTCTGGATCCGGCAGAACTCCGCATCATCAACCGCCAGCAGTTTCCCGGGTTGCCATTTGCGGTCTCCACTCGCCTCTACCCGGAATGGCCGCTGGCGGCCCTGCCGCATGCTGACCCGGAGCTGTCGCGACGTGTCGCGGCTGCCTTGCTTATGCTGAAGGAGGATTCCGAACGGGCTGCCGCACTGGGCATTGGAGGGTTCACGGTGCCATCGGACTACTCGCTTGTTGAAGACATGCTGAGAGCCCTTCGCGTCGCTCCTTTCGATTCAACGCAGACCGTCTCACTGGCTGATATCTGGACACAGTACCGGCGTGAAGCCATGCTTCTGGCGGTCTTGTTCGTGATCGTGTTGGCCATGCTGATGCTGTTGCTGGTCAAAGCCCGGCAATTGCGGGTGCTTCTGGTTCGTGTCAGTGATCTTCACGAGATCGTCGGGCGCTCGCCGGTTGTCGCCATGGCCTGGCGCAATGAACCAGGTTGGCCCATCAGTTTTGTCAGCGACAATGTCGACCAGTTCGGATACCAGGCGGAGGACTTCACCTCCGGCAGGCTGGACTTCGCCAGCCTGATTCATCCCGAAGACCTGGAACGGGTGCAGGGAGAGGTAGCCTTGTATATTGCCGAGGGGCCGGATCAGTACGCGCAGGAGTACCGAATTCGCCACGGCCACGGTCACTGGATCTGGATTGATGACTACACCTGGCTGACTCGTGACTCCGGGGGCAAGGTGCTTTCCATTCATGGAGTTCTGCTGGACATTACCGACCGCAAGCGGGCCGAGCGGGAAGCAGCGCATTCGCGCCATCTGCTGAGCTACATCATTGAGCACAGCCGCTCGGCGGTCGCCGTCCATGACAGGGACCTCCGCTATGTGTACGTCAGTCAGAAATACCTGCAGACATTCGGAATTCAGAATGCTGACATCATAGGCAAGCATCATTACGAGGTCTTTCCCGACCTCCCGCAAAAATGGCGGGATGTGCATCAGCGCGTGCTGCGTGGCGAGGTGGTTTCGGCCGAAGAGGATCCTTTCCCCCGTGACGATGGCCAGCTTGACTGGACAAGCTGGGAGTGCCGGCCCTGGTACGAGGCTGATGGCACCATCGGTGGCCTGATTCTTTATACCGAGATCATCACTGAGCGCAAGCAGGTAGAGCTGAATCTG
>RECK01000204.1 GCA_007694055.1 Wenzhouxiangella sp. | reverse complement strand
TTTCAAAACATGATTGCCTGGAAAAGCAAATCTCTCGCAGAGGCGCAAAGTAAAAGCCTTTTTTTATTTGATTTCTCTGCGTCTCTGCGTCTCTGCGCGAGATGATTTTTTGCCTGTTTGCTGCGCGACAGCGAGCCTTGGAACAGGCTTGGAGGCTGGACGAGATGAAGACTTTGTTCACGCCAACAGCTGGCTCATGTTGAGGATGGGGAGCATGATGGCCAGGACGATATACAGGACCATCAGGCCGACCAGCAGGATCAGCGTGGGCTGGAGTACGGCCAGCAGCACCGTGGTGGCGGCCTGCAGGTCGCGCTCCTGGATGGCGGCAGCATGCTCCAGCATGGGGGCGAGTTCACCGCTGCGTTCGCCACCGGCAATCAGGCGCCGGGCCATGGGCGGCAGCCAGGTCGAGTTTTCCAGCGCCCGGGTCAGCGACATGCCTTCGCGCACCTGGGCGGCGGCACGCTCGATATCGCGGCGCACGATACTGTTCTGGACCACGCTGGCCGCCACGCGCAGGGCTTCGACCAGCGGCACGGCGCTGGCGGTCAGGATGGCCAGGGTGCGGGTGAAGCTGGCGGTCTGGCGCGCCCTGACCAGGCGACCGATAACCGGCAGCCGTAACAACACCGCATCGAGCCGGGCGCGCGGTTCCGGGCGGCGCAGGGCCATGCCGGCAACGACGCCCAGCAGAGCCAGTCCGATCAGCAGCCAAAGGCCCCAGTTGGCTATGAAATCCGACAGGGCGAGCAGGCTGACCGTCAGCAAGGGCAGTTCCTGGGCAGTTTGCTCGAACACGCCTATCACGCGCGGCACCACGAAGCCAATCAAGCCCCAGACCACGGCCACGGCGATCAGGGCCAGCAGCAGGGGATAGATCAGGGCCAGGCCAATGCCGCGGTTCATCTCCTCTCGCTGTTCGGCATAGTCGGCCAGGCGTTCCAGTACCGATTCCAGCCGACCGGCGCGTTCGCCGGCGGCAATGGCGGCGGTGTAGAGGGTAGGGAACAGGCGCGGGTGCTCGGCCATGGCCGCCGACAGGCTCTGGCCTTCCATGACCCGCGAGCGTATGGCGCCCAGCTGGCGGCGCTGGGCGCTGGAATCGGTTTGCTCGACCAGCACGCTCAGCACTTCTTCCAGGATCAGGCCGGCCTTGAGCAAGGTGGCAAGCTGGCGCAGCAGCAGGGCCCGGTCACGACCGCCGCCGAGGGCAAATCCAGTGCTGCTCTGCTCGGCTTCGACCGCCTGGATGTCCAGCGGAATGAGGCCGCGCTCGCGCAGCTGCGCCCGCGCCGCACGGGCCGTATCGGCCTGGACGACGCCACGGGTCGCCTTGCTGCCACTCAAGGCCTGGTATTCGAACGCTCCCATTACCCGGCCCGGGTCACCCGCAGCACCTCTTCCAGCGAGGTGACGCCGGACAACGCCTTGGTCCAGCCGTCCTCAAGCATGGATGGCCCCAGTTCGCGGGCCAGGGCGTCGAGGCGGGCCTCGGCGGCGCCGTCGTGGATGAGCTGGCGCATGGCTTCGTTGACCGGCACCAGCTCGTAGATGCCGGTGCGGCCGCGGTAGCCGGAAACAGCGACCGGCAGATCGGCGCGCGGACGATACAGGGTCTGGTCGCTGTCTGCCGACAAGCCAAGGCGAGCCAGCTCGGCGCGACCGACCAGGTAGGATTCGCTGGCCTCGGGATCGAGCACGCGCACCAGGCGCTGGGCCAGGGTGCCGATCAGGCTGGAGGCGAGCAGGAACGGCTCTATGCCCATATCGACCAGCCGGGTGATGGCGCCAACGGCCGTGTTGGTGTGCAGGGTGGACAGCACCAGGTGACCGGTCAGGCTGGCCTGGACGGCAATGCGGGCAGTCTCCAGGTCACGGATTTCCCCGACCATCACCACGTCCGGGTCCTGGCGCAGGATGGCGCGCAGACCGCGGGCGAAGGTCAGATCGACCTTGGGGTTGACCTGGGTCTGACCGATGCCATCGAGGTCGTACTCGATCGGATCCTCCACCGTCATGATGTTGCGGCTGCGATCGTTGAGCCTGAGCAGCGAGGCATACAAGGTCGTCGACTTGCCCGAGCCGGTCGGGCCGGTGACCAGCAGGATGCCGTGCGGTCGCGCGATCAGATCGGCCATGCGCCGCTCGGTGTCGGCGTCCATGCCCAGCTCGACCAGGTCCAGCCGTCCGGCCTGCTTGTCGAGCAGGCGCAGCACCACGCGCTCGCCGTGGTTGGAGGGCAGGGTGGAGACGCGCACATCCACCGGACGGCCCGCAATCTTCAGTCCGATGCGCCCGTCCTGGGGGACGCGCTTTTCGGCGATGTCCAGGCGCGACATGACCTTGATGCGCGAGGTGATCAGGGCGGCCAGCCCGCGCGCCGGTGCCATCACTTCGCGCAGCACGCCGTCGACCCGGAAGCGGATCGAGAGGCGGTCTTCAAAGGGCTCGAAATGGATATCGGAAGCGTTTTCGCGAATGGCCTGGGTCAGCACGCCGTTGATCAGCCGGATGATCGGGGCATCGTCCTCGCTTTCGAGCAGGTCGGCCGTTTCGGGCAGGTCCTCGGCCAGACGGGCCAGGTCCAGGTCTTCACCGATATCCTCGGCAACCTGGCGGGCGGTGTCGTCGCCGGACTCGTACAGGCGGGTGACCAGCTGCTCGAACTCGCCGGCCGGGAGTTTCTCCAGCGCGATCGGTCCGCTCAGGCGGCGGCGGACCTCCTGCACGGCCAGCACATCGACCGGTTCGCGCACGGCCAGGCGAACCTGGCCATCGCCGGTGCGGCCGGCCACGGCCACGCCGCGGCGTCGGGCAAAGCCGTAGGCTGGTCGAAACTCAGCGTCCATCCGGCGGTGCTTGCAGGAAGTCATCGAGTTCCGGCAGCAGCGGCATGTCGCGAGGCCTGACCAGGCCGATCGGTCGGTCACGCTGTTCAAGCTGGCGGGCGCGGATGGCGGTGTACTTGCTGCGGGTCAGGTTATCCATCAGCGCATCGTCATGCAGGATCTGCGGGCGGATGAAGACCATCAGGTTGCGCTTGACGCTGCTGGTGCTGCGGTACTTGAACAGCTCGCCGAGCAGGGGAATGCGACTCAGGCCCGGCACGCCTTCCATCTGCTCCTGCAAGTCCTCGCTGATCAGACCGCCGAGCACCAGCAAGGCTCCGTCCGGCACCATGACGCGGGTGGTGATGGTGCGCTTGTTGGTAATCAGGTCGACCGCGCCGCTGGAAGGCGCCAGGGTGGAGACTTCCTGGCTGATGGCCAGGATCACCGTGTCACCCTCGTTGATGTGCGGGGTGACATTGAGCTTGATCCCGATTTCCTCGCGGTTGATGGTCTGGAACGGGTTGACCTGGCCGTCGCCGGTGGCAATGCCCTGGGTGGCGAAGCTGCCGGACAGGAACGGCACTTCCTGGCCGACATTGATGGTGGCCTCGTGGTTGTCCAGGGTCACGATCGACGGGGTGGACAGGACGTTGGTGTTGGCATCGGTGGCCAGGGCCCGGGCCAGGGCGCCGATTTCCAGGATTTCCACGCCCAGCAGGCTGGAGCGGCCGCGCACGTAGCCCAGGTTCAGACCGCGCCCGGGCAGCACCAGGCTGCCGTCTTCGGCCGCCTGGCCGGCAGCAGCCGACAGGTTGAGCAGGTTGCGCCCGCCGGACTGGAAGTTGGTGCCGCCAAACAGGCCGCTCTCGCCGGAAGAAAAGCCCTGCCACTGAATGCCCAGCTCGCGGGCCGTGTCGACCGCCACCTCGGCGATGATGGCCTCGACCAGCACCTGGGCGCGGCGGATATCGAGCTGGTTGATCACCGACTGAATGCTGCGGAAGGTGGCCGGTGCTGCCGTGATCACCAGCGCGTTGGTTTCCTGGTGAGCCTGGATGCCTACGCGCTGGCCGTTCTCACCGTCCAAGTCCAGGATGCCTTGCAGAACCGGCAGCAGGGTATCGGCGGTGGCATAGCGCAGGTAAACCACCTGGGTCGAACCCTCGCGCTCCAGGGGCGTGTCCAGGTGTGAAATCAGGGTGCGCAGGCGCAGGCGACGATTGGGGTCGCCGCTCAAGATAATGGTGTTGGTGCGCTCGTCGGCCACGGCGGCATCGCGGCCACCGTCGGCGTAGACCCGGTTGATCAGGCTGACGATCTCGGCGGCATCGGCGTGGGTCAGGCCAATCACCTCGATATCCTGGTCCGAACTGGCATCCAGGCGCCGGATGATGGACTCGATGCGGCGCACGTTGCCGGCCCGGTCGCTGATGATCAGGCTGTTGGAGCCTTCGTGGTGAACCATGTAGGCCGACTGCGGCAGCAGGTTGCGCAAAAGCTGGCTGACTTCGGATGCACGCACGTGTTCGAGCTGGATGATGCGGGTGACCGGCTCGTCGCCGCCGGCGCGCATGTCGTCAACCGGAACGCGCCCATCCTGGCGGGCATTGACGTCCGGCAGGATGCGAACGGCGCGATCGTCGCTGACGACGCTGTAGCCATGCACACGCAGCACCGACAGGAATACATCCCAGACACCGTCGGCGTCCAGCGGCTGGGTCGAGATCACGGTGACCCGTCCCGATACCTGCGGATCGATGATGACATTCTTGCCGGTCATATCGGCCACGGCCGTGATCAGCGAGCGGATGTCGGCATCCTTGAAATTGAGCACGTGCCCTTCCTCGGCTGCCACCGGCAGGGCGAGAACGAGCAGCAAAATGAGGCCGGTAAGGCGGTTGATCATGGGTTTTGCAGGCTCCCGATGATTTGTTCGAGGTCAGGGCGCAAAGTCATTTCGCGGCCCTGGCGGTTGACGGTAATGGCGACTTCGCCGCGCCTGAGCACATCGGCAAACAGGGCGCGGGCGGCATCTTCGGATTCCAGCGGCTGGCCATTGACGGCCGTGACCACATCGTTGATTTGCAGGCCAAGCTGGGCAAACAGGCGGGCATCACGGCCAGGACGGACGCGAAATCCGCCGCCGGAGACAGGCATGACCGAAATGCTCTGGGCCAGGTTGCCAACATCAAGACCGGTGGCACCCATGTCGCGCGCCGCCGCCACGCTGACCCCGCGCTCGGTATCGAAGCCGCGCAGGCCGTGAATCGGGGCGGCAGCGCTGCGGGCCGGGGCCGTTGATGCCGTGCCGCCGCGCTGACCGGCAGCCGGTCGATCACGGTCCAGCTCCAGCGCTTCGCTGCGGCCATTGCGGGCCAGGATGACCCGCTGCGCCTCGATCTGCTCGAGCACGGTGCCGTCGGGCAATTCATCACCGCGCCGGTAGACCGACTCGCGGCCCTGGGCATCGGCAATAAAGGCATAAGCGGTGGTATCGCCGGTCATGACCCCGAGCAGGCGCAGGTTGGAACGGGTTGTGGTTTCCACGGGGCGTACCGGCGTCAGGTTGGTGCGCTGCTGCGGACCGAACAGATCCCAGCGAAACTCGCGCGTATCGGCAGCGACCTGGCTGCCTCTGGGCACCGGCGGTACCGGCGCCGACTCAACCTGGGGACCGGCCAGTACCAGCCAGACCAGTCGCACCAGCAGCCAGACGGCCAGCAACGCCAGCACGGCACTGGCAAGCAGCGCCAGCCGGCCGGACCAGACGGGGGTGAAAAACTGTGCCAAGGGGCTCCGGTAAAAGTTGAATCAAACTGCCTGCGAGATTAGCACAGGACACCCCAACCCGGACACCCACATTCAGGTCGCCTCCACGCCCTCGCC
>RECK01000340.1 GCA_007694055.1 Wenzhouxiangella sp. | reverse complement strand
TCTTTTCCCAAAAGTCGCAATATGCGCTATGAGCAGTGGAGTCAACCTCCGCTCCTGGTGGTCCCCTGTCTGTTGCGAGATTCGGATAGACAAAAAAAAGGCCCTGCGGCAATGCCGCAAGGCCTTGATTATTTTGGCTCCCCGGGTCGGATTCGAACCAACGACCTAGTGATTAACAGTCACCCGCTCTAACCAGCTGAGCTACCGGGGAATTGCAAGCCCGCAATTATGATGGGCTGGTTTTTTTTCGTCAACCCCTGTGCGGGAGTTTTTTGCCGGTCAGTCGCCGTATTCGTCCTCGTAATCGAGAATGGAAGCTTCGACAACCTTGCAGGCGTGTTCGCGGCCATAGATCTTGTCGATGCTGATTTCGGCCTTTTCGCCGGGCAGCAGCTTGTACGTCAGGAAATAGTGGCGCAGGCGCTCGATCAGCGGGGTGGGCAAGTCGCTGATGTCGGAGGCTTCGCCCCACAGGCTGTCGTTTTCCAGAACGGCAACGATCTTGTCGTCGGCTTCGCCGTTATCAAGCATCTGCAGGCCACCGATGACGCGGACGTTCAATACAACTTCACTGCGCGAGATCGGCCGTTCGCTGAATACGCAGATATCCAGCGGGTCGCCGTCGCCACGCTTGGCACCGGGTAGCAAGGCGCCGACGCGATTTCCGCAAAAAGTGCGAGGAATGAATCCGTAAAGGGTCGGCGGCTGGGATGACGTTCTCTGCGGACGGTCTACCAGCAGGTAACCGGTCTTTTTGTCGATCTCGTACTTGACGGTATCGAATGGAGTGATCTCGATATAGGCCCGGACGTGCTCGGGCGGTTCGCGGCCGGTTTCCAGACCGTGCCAGGGATGGGGACGCCAGCGGTAGAAAGGATTGGGAAATGGCATGGAATCACTCATGATGGCCTGGGTCAATTGTATACCGGCCCGCCCGGGCTTTTGCAGTTTGCTTCTTCAGGGGGAATTGGGATATCGAAGGGTCGCTTTAATAGGGTAGGATGACGACCTGGAACGAGCCCTCGGAGCGTCAGATCTTGAAAGAACCTGCAACAGAGTCTTCTTCCAGCCCTTCGCTGGCCCCGCATCCGGTGTTGACGGATTACTACGCTGACGGAGATCAGCGCCAGAGTCGGGTTGATGCAATGTTCGACGCCAGCGCACCCCACTACGACTGGATCATTTCCATGATGTCCTTCGGGTCAGGTCGCCGTTACCGGGCAGAGGCCATGCATCGACATGGTTTGGCGGCCGGCATGAAGGTGCTGGACGTCGGCAGTGGCACGGGCCTGCTGGCCCTGATCGCCCAGGAAACCGTTGGCGAGAGCGGGCGGGTCGTGGCTGTGGATCCCAGTGAAGGGATGCTGGCCGAGGCCCGGCAGAACGGTGTGCGTGAGACCGTCGTGGCCACTGGCGACAAGATGCCGCTGGAGGACGATCAGTTTGATCTGCTGAGCATGGGCTATGCCCTGCGTCACGTCGCGGACCTGGAGGCGACGTTTGCCGAGTACCGGCGCGTGCTCAAGCCGGACGGCAAAGTCTTGCTGCTGGAGATTACCCGGCCGCAAAATCGTCTCGGATTTTTTCTGTTGCGATTGTACTTGCGAGGCCTGGTGCCGTTAGTGACCCGCATGATCCGGCGCTCGCCGGAGGCCCAGGAGTTGATGCGCTACTACTGGGATACCATCGAAAACTGCGTTCCGCCGGAAACCATTCTGGATGCCTTGCGAGCTGCGGGCTTCAGAGAGGTGAAACGCCATACCGTGCTTGGCATTTTCTCCGAATACACGGGCGTGGCCTGACTTTTCGAGACTCAGGTCGGGCGTAACAAGCGCCATCCCAGGCCGATAACGAGCCCGCTCCCGAGGATCAAGATGGTCCAGAGCAGGTAGCGTTCCCACGGCACGGGCTCGGCAGGGATGGCCAGTACGCCTTCGCCGGCCGATTCTGCGCGTTCCCCGGCGATGACCCTGGGCCAGGCCCAGGCTGGACCCTGTCTGCCTACCAGATCACCCAACAACTGCTCGTCGAGTTGCGCCTGGCCGGGATGGCGACTGCCAGCCAGCAGCGTCCAGGGCGGCGTGCCCTGGGCCAGAAAAGCAATCTCCTCGACAATCACGCTGACTTCCATGTCGGGTGCAGCGGGCAGCGCAGGAGAGGCGAGCAGGCGCCAGTAGCGGTCGCGGACAGGCCTGTCAAGCTGTAACTCGGGTCGCTCGTCGGGCTGCATGGTGCTCAGGGTCAGCTCGCCACGATCCTGCCAGGTAGCGTCATCGGCGCTGCGCGACTGCACGCGAAGCTGGCTGAGCAAGTTGGGCTGATCGCTTGTAACCTGCAGCGTTTCGACCAGTTGCGGTCCTTCCAGCGTGAAGGTCAGGGAGCTGCCGTCCTCTTCCATGGCGACCAGGGCCGGGGTGATCTGTGCTCGTCTGCGATGATCGATTTGCTGTTCGTGCTCGAGTCGGGCTTCGACCAGGACAAAGTCGTCCGGTATGTGCTGCCCGTAGCAGGCCAGGTGCCATGCCTCGGCTGGCTCGGCCAGTTCAGCCCGGCCCCGATATCGACGGGGTCGGGAATCCCCGATCTGGCTGAGCGGGAATCGCCAGGACGCTGGCCTGTTATCGGCAGCATCGCGAAGCCGGCAGTCCAGCTCCAGCCGCTGGCTGGCCTGAAAATCCATGATCAGGCGTCGACCGCCAGCTGGCTCAGGCCCTGACGGTGCCGCAATCAGGGCCTCGAACAGGAGTTGGCCATCATCAGGGGGAGTGGCGGCCTGTGGAGCTCGAATCGTGAGGCGGGCCTGGTCCTGGTCGAGATTGAGAACCAGGGGGGCTGAGACCGGCTGGACACTGTCGACAAGTGTTTGCTCAAAGTGCAGGGCGACATCCTGTACGCTTTGCTCGGTGAGGCGGTTGGCGGACAAGCGGGCAGCGGGAACGCTGCGCCCGCCGGCATCAACGATCTGCCAGTCTCGGCCATCGTAGCGATGCAGGCTGGCGACGATCGTTGGCGTGAGGCTCAGTCGAACGACGGCACTGTCTGGCTCCTGGATCAATGGAAACTGCCAGGCAAACGGCTGCTCAACGGCTGCCGCCGGCAAGGTCGAAAAGACAACAAGCACGGCGCCAATCAGAACGAAATTCGGTTTGATCACAAGGATTTTCCTTCCATGTCTTCAGCCGCAGACCGGCGCGGAGGGGCAGGGGCAAGGTAACCAATCGCCATGGACAAGATGCCGAAGGCCATGAAGGAGAGGATGCCGGCCACCGTCGACAGATAGGCGCGGTCAATGATCACAAGCTTGAGCAGCACGATGCCCAGCAGCAGCGCGCCAGTCCACCACAGCGCGTAATGGCCGCGGCGTGAGCCCATGATCCAGGCAACCATGCCCAGGCTGGTCCAGGTGATGGTCAAGGCGGCCTGGGCCCTGGGCTCGGCGAGCAAGGCAGCGAGTTGCCAGTCGATGCCGGCCAGGTGATGAATTCCGCGCAGCGCCATCGCGGTAAGGACCAGGAAACCGATCGCCGCCGCGACGGCCGCATGAACCGGCAGCAATTGTGGCCGGTGTGCAGCGGCAGCCGCCAGAAGCACGAACAGTCCGGTCCACTGCGCCAGCTCAAGCGGGTTGATGACAGGTAACCAGGGCAGCGGTCCGGCGCCACCGGCCTCGGCCAGGCTGGCGATCAGGCCGAGCACGATAACCAGCATGCTGAGCGCAAACAGGCTGTCCTGTGTCGATGCGGCCAGTGGCCGCCGGGACAAGGGCGCATCGTCACGCAGCAGCAGCCAGCCGGACAAAGCGAACACCGGCAGGGCACCGGCCAGCCAGGACCAGCCGGCAGCCAGTTCCAGGCGATTGTCGCTCAGATGAATGAGGGTCACCGACAGCATGGCAAAGAAACTGGCATGGGCGGCCAACACATGCCATCCGCGCCAGTCGGACGCTCCGCTTCTGAAGCAGCGGTCGGCATACAAGATGGCGACCAGCATGGCCAGCCAGGCGGCACTGCCCCAGCCTGCCAGGGGGCCACCGTGGGCTGCCTGTTCCGGAAGCGACAGGGAGGCAAGCACCACGGCCAGGCCTGGCATGAACCCGATCACGGGCCACGGACGCCAGCGATAGAGGGTGGCGGTTGCCGCTGCGGTCAGCGCCCAGAACCCGATAAGCCCGGCGGCGAGCTCGACGCCGTCAAGCAGGCGGCTGACTTCATGCACACCGCCCAGCGTCCAGAACAGAATGCCCCAGCCGGTCAGAAAGCCGATGCGAATCGCTTCGGCCGCGGCGCGCTCGTAGGCCCGGGCAGTGACCAGGGCCGCGGCAGCCAGCGCGAGAGCGCCGACCAGCTCGGGATTGAATACGAATGGTCCTGTGCGGGACTGGGAAAGGATCCACAGCACAAGCCACAGGCCACCGGCCGTGATCTGGAGGAGCAGCCCGGCCAGCCGCGACAGCCGGGACGATTGCATGCAACCGTACCAGGCCAGTCCTGCACCTTGCAGGGCCCAGATCAGAATCACGGTTGGTCCACTGAAGGCGAATGGGACGGCCAGCGTCGCCAGGGCGATGGCAAGAACCGCGTGGGCTCGGCCCAGAACCGGGCAGTGCCAGTGCCTGATCAGGACCAGGGCGCTGACCAGGTAAGCCAGCGAGGCGAGCAGGGAGGCGACGGCAATGCTGAGGCGATCACCGTAGGTCATGGCGGCCTGCAGTGGCAGGGCCAGGAGCGGCAGGGCGAAAACAAGCAGCGCATCGATGCGCTCGCCGCCCTCGCGCTGCGCGCGCCGGGCTTCAAGGATCGGAATCAGAAAGTACAGTACGAAGAACAGCAGCAGAAACAGCTGGGCAATGTCGTAGTGCTCGGGTGACCAGGACAGCACGCCCCAGACGCCGGCAATCACGAAGGTAAAAGTCAGACCGATTCGGTTCAGTAGCGGCCAGCGTCGCCACCAGGCCACGGCGAAAACGCCGAGATTGAGAATCGCATACCAGGCAAACAGGCCCAGTGGCCCGTCTTCGCCGCTGCCGAGGACCAGGGGGGCGGCGAAACCGGCCAACATCGCAAGTACGGCCAGCCAGCGGGAATTCTGCAGCACGGCCAGCAAGCCGGTGCCGCCGACCAGCAGAATGCTGAGCGCAAAGCCCAACTGGGCGGGAACCACGGCGTAGAGGCGGTAGGCGGCAAAGATCACGAGCAGCAGCACACCAATGGCGCCACCCTGGATGGAGAGGGCGAAAGCGGGACGGGAGTCGCGTTGTCGCCAGCCGAAAACCAGGACGGCAATGGCCGCCAGCGCCACCAGCAGCAGGCGGACTTCGATCGGCACCTCCATCCAGCCCTGCTCGACGGCCAGGCGCAGCAGGGCGGCGACACCGACCAGCGAGACCAGAACGCCGATGCGCACCGGCAGATTGCCCCGCCACAGCCAGGCCGGCCAGCCGCCCGCTGGTGACGATTGTCTTGACGATTGTCTTGACGATTGTCTTGACGATTGTCGTGACGGCCCCGGAGGCGATGGCGCTGCTTCGGGGGTTGGAGCGGATTCCGGTTTCGGACCTAGCCCCGCACCAGGCGCTTCCGGCTGCTCCGGCTTGCTTGCGGTCGTTACTTCCCTCGTATTGGCCAGTGGGACTGCCGGCGTCTGATCCTGGCGGGCGGGCGGTGTTTCAGGCTCGGTTTCCGAGCTACCGGCACCGTGCGCGGTAAATTCAGGGCTTGCCCCTGCTTC
>RECK01000339.1 GCA_007694055.1 Wenzhouxiangella sp. | reverse complement strand
GCCGCGCTGCATGCAAAATGGCCGCCTCGGCGACAACCGAGCCATCCAGCGGAACGACAATCTGCTTTAACGCCATGATCCGAACTCCTGACCCGCAATACCCCAGTCCAGTCTAGCACCGATACTGCGGGCTGACCCTTGAGGTCTACCAAACCCCCGAAGGCGACTGGGTGCAGAAGTGAGCCATGGCGCCGGTTCGAGGGCGCCGGAGTATCAACCCACCACTGCGACGCCAAACAGGATCGGGTGCAGCCAGAAGGCAAAGGCCACGTAAAGTCCCAGGCCACCCAGCACGACGATGACATCATTGAGCGCCGTTTTCGGGAGCTGCGGTGCGCTCCCTGGGCCTTTTCGACGCTTGACCGAAATACGGTCAGCCACGGCCCAGATCAGGAACCCCCCGAATAGAAGCACGGCCGCCAGGGTACCGTTGACCAGCAGATGGGCCAGGGCCCAGGCCTTGACTGCGACCAGCATGGGGTGCTTGAGCAGGTTCTGAATCCGGCCCGGGAGATAGGCCGCCAGCAAGGCCGGGAAGACCAGCAGCATCAGCAGCATGTTCAGGTGGCGCAGGAACGGCGGTGGGTGGTACAGCCAGTTCGGATCGAGCCGGGCCTGGCCGTAGCCGATCACGATCAGCACCAGCCCGGCCAGGGCAATCAGGCTGTAAAGGCCCTTGAAGCCCAACGGGCCCAGTGCAGCCATCAGCTTCGTCCGCAGCGGCTCGGCCACGATGCGAATCGAGTGAATCCCCAGGAAAAGAACCAGCCCCGCAATCAGCAATGCCACATTGAATCTCCGATCAACAAAAAAGCCCGGCCAGACCACGAACCCGAGCATCAATCAACCTTGCCATTCTGGCACAGCCCGGCCAGGAGAATGATAGTCTTGATTTGCCAGCCTGGAATACCCGTGCGCCATGTCTCCGACTTGCCAGGGCCATATCCATCAGAGTAGTCTTTGAGGCAGAAGACTCCGGGCCAACCTCCAATACGAACCGAACCTGTCGATCATGCCCAGCACAATCCAACTGCACCGCGTCCTTCGGGCAGCACCCGAGCGGGTCTATCGAGCCTTCATCGATCCGGACGCCATGGTCAAATGGCTGCCGCCCAATGGATTTACCGGCAAGATCCACCACATCGATGCCCGCGTGGGCGGCTCCTACAAAATGTCATTCACCAATTTCGGCACCGGCACCAACCACTCCTTCGGCGGGGAGTATCTCGAACTGGTGCCGCAGGAGCGAATTCGCTACATCGACAAATTCGATGATCCGAACATGCCTGGTGAGATGGAAATCACTGCCATCTTCAAACAGCTCGCTTTCGGAACCGAACTCAAGATTACCCAGACGGTCATCCCCGACATGATCCCGGCCGAAGCCTGCATCCTCGGCTGGCAGGAATCACTCACGCTGCTTGCCAGGCTGGTCGAGGCAGAAATTCCGGATTGACTGTTTGAACGGAGGACTACAGATGAGATTCCTATTGACATTCGCACTGTCACTTGCACTCGTCAATGGGTATCCGGAGGACGGTATGGATCTATCGGTCTCGACTCATTTGATGTTCCAGGGCGCGGCACATGACGCCATCGAACTCTATCAATCCGTATTCCCGGAGTTCGAAGTACAGCGACAGGAACTCCATGAAGATGGCGAACAGAAAGGCAGGGTACAAACGGCGTATGTCAAGTTCGGAGACCACGAACTCATCATTTTCGATAGTCCGCCCGTTATGACGCAGAGCAAAAACCGGGTTCATGAAGTGTTCCCTTACTTGCGGGTCAAAGGCGCAGAAGCCGCCATTCGGTTCTACACCGAGGTCTTTGGCGCGACGGAGAAATTCAGGCTAACCGAGCCGGGCGGAAGAATCGGACACGTTGAACTCGACCTCGGAAACATTGTGCTTATGCTCTCGGATGAGTTCCCCGAGTACAATTGCCTCGCCCCCTAAGAGCCAGGCGCTACTGGCCTGGTTATCCACATCCATTGCGACAATTACGATGAACTGGCAGCTTGCGCGATCGCTGCGGGCGCCGTCATGGTGCGTGAGCCATCCGATGCTTTCTATGGTGAGCGCTCATGCACCATTCGAGACCCTTTCGGCCATGAATGGATGTTAGGCCATGAGATTGAAAGAGTAGAACCTGCAGAGATGCAACGACGCTACGACGCCATGTTTGGATGATCAAGGTTAATTGAAAAGCAAGTCCCACCCGTCGCTATCTGGCCGATGCTTCCTACTGGCTCTACCTGGCCCACATTCCGGTCGAGTCACGCCTGTTCGACCTGACCGTATTGCGCATGGAGCTGGCTAAGCTGGAAGCCGAAGATACCACCTTCGAGTGTCATCGAAAGTGCGTGATCGTGATGGCTGCCCTGTTGGAAGGAAAGACGGCCATTCCGGCGGTCAAGGCACAGCTTGAGTACCTGGCCGCGATGGCTGAAGCCGAATACTGGGAAGGGCTGGAACTGAATGCTCTTGAGGATCTGCGTTTGCGGCTGCCCGGGCTGATTCCGTTTCTGGACCGACAATCTCGCCCGATCATCTACGCCGACTTCGAAGACGAAGTGTTGGGTGTGCGCGAAACCGACGCCGTGGTACTGCCAAAGATGACCGGCGCGCAGTATGAAAAGAAAGTTCGCGACTATTTGCGTAAACATCGTGACCACCTGGTCATCCACGGGCTCAGAAGCAACCAGCCGCTCACGCCCACCAGCCTGGAAAGCCTGGAGCAGACCCTGGTCGAAATCGGTGAAGACGACGGAAAGGGCGTTTTGACCGATCTGCTGGCCCGATCCGAAGCGCCATCACTGGCCTGTTTCGTGCGCAAGCTGGTCGGCATGGACCGGGCTGCAGCCCAGGCGGTATTCGCCGACTTCTTGAGCGACCGCAGTCTCGATAACCGCCAGATCCGCTTTATCGAAACACTGATCGATCAGCTCACCCACAACGGTGTGGTCGAAGCCGGTGCGCTTTATGAACCACCCTTCTCCGACCTGAGCAGCGGCGGCCCGGAAACCCCGTTTGCCGGACGAGAGAATGTGATCGAGGGGTTGTTTGAGCGGTTGATCTCCATTCAGGATGGGTTGGATCCTGTGCGCCAGGTGGGGTAGTGGGCGCAAGGAAAGTCCAGCGGCCTTGGCCCCTTGGCCCCATTGTTCAGAGGGCCGTTCCCGTAGATGAGGCATGGTCGAAACGATCGGCCAAAAACGTGGCAGGGGACTGGACGTAGACCCGGCGGGCGCTTTCGATCAGGCCGCTAGACGCGTTGAGGTGGCCGGAGTTGACGCAAGCGCGCGTGCGCAAATTTTATGAACCGGTGGGTAGGCAAATGGCATGCAACCGCCTTTCCTGAGCGTTTAAGCGTAAGATGAGGCTCGGGGGGAAACAATGGGCTCTTTTGGGCGCAAACAGGCACCACAATGACTATCGCTACTCAAGGGGAACTACGGCTACTGGTTCTTGACGACGAGAACGATGTGGCTGCCACCATCTGCATCATGGCCGAGGCGTCTTCCTATGCGGCGCAACATACCGACGATGCCAATGATTTCTTCAAGCGGCTGGCAGCCTGGGCGCCGACACATATTGTTGTAGACCTCCAGCTTGCTGACCGGGACGGGATCGAAGTCCTGCACCAACTAGCTATTCTCGGCTGCATGGCAACAGTGATCATCATCTCCGGGCTGGGTGGCCGCATACTGGAGTCCGCCGCGAGAATTGCCGCCGAGAACGGCCTGAATTTGGCAGGCACTTTGTCCAAGCCTTTTTCGCGTTCCGACCTCATGCGACTGCTGGCTATCAACCAGCCTGCAAGCTTGCCCGGCCAGGGCCATTCGCCAACCAGCCAGCAATCAACGGTTTCTGCCAAGCAGCTGGTTGCGGCCTTGCAGTCGAAGTCTCTGACAACGCATTTCCAGCCCAAGATCTCTTGCCTGAACGGACAGCACTCGGGATTCGAGTGCCTTGCCCGCTGGCCCCAGCAAGACGGCAGCATGATACCTCCAGATGTCTTTATCAACCTGGCCGAGCGGGAGGGTCTGATTCACGAGCTGACCCGGCAGGTTTATGACTACGCCCTGGCCCACCGGCCAAGAAAGGGGAAGGCAGCCAATCTCAAGTTTGCCCTTAATCTCTCTCCAGTCAATCTTGTGGATGAGACCTTCCCCCGCTGGCTGATGGCCAAGTGTGCAGAGCACGATATCTCACCTTCTCGGATCATTCTTGAGTTGACCGAAACCGCGAGCATGGACAATCCCCTGGGACTGCTGGAGAACCTGACCCAGTTCAGGATTCGGGGATTTCACCTGTCGATTGATGACTTTGGTGTCGGCTTTTCCTCTCTGGTTCAGCTTGCCCGCCTGCCCTTTTCGGAACTGAAGATCGATCGAATGTTTATCAAATCCCTTTCACAGTCCGAGGAGTCGCGAAAGATTGTCACCGCCGTGGTTGGCCTGGGCAGCTCGCTAGGGCTCAATGTCGTGGCTGAAGGAGTCGAGGACTTGTGGGCCCTTGAGTTCCTGCGCAAGATCGAGTGCGATGAGGCGCAGGGTTACTTCATTGCCCGACCCATGGATGAATCCGCTGCAACCCAGTGGACAGGCTTTGAGTGGAAGGAAGCGACATGAACCCGCTTCCCGATCAGGCCTATCGGCACCTGTTCAAGGCCATGCCAGGCAAGGTTCTGGTTCTGCGCGCAGGCAGCCTGGAAATCGTGGCGGTCACCGATGCCTATTTGCAGGCTACCATGACGAGGGAGGCCGACATTATTGGCAAGACCGTGTTCGAGGTGTTTCCCGATGACCCGAACGACCCTGATGCCCAGGGCGTCAAGAACCTGCTGGCTTCCCTGGAGCGCGTTCAATCGCTAAAACTCACGGACGTGGTCGGCCTGCTTCGCTACCCTGTGCGCCGGCCTGATGGTCAGTTCGAGGAACGCTTCTGGAGCCCGGTGAACAGCCCGGTCCTGAATGACACCGGCGAGCTTGATTTCATCATCCACCGCGTCGAAGACGTGACTCCGGTTGTCCAGGAGAGCGACCTGGCGTTTACCTCATCAACCGCCCATTCAAGTGATCCGGCTGCATTGCGCGATATCCTGCTGCGTTCACAGGAGCTCCGACAAGCACTATCCAAGGTGCAGGAACATGAAACTCGCAAGCGCACCGCCGAGCGCCTGTTGAGCCTGGGTGCCTGGGAACATATTAACCGTCTCATATTAGTCTAGACACCAATGTAATGCGCAAAGTATAATTAGCGCATGGCACAGAAGACTCCTAACAACGACGCACGCAGCTTGGACCACAAGACGCTGACCGAGCTACGCAAGCGCGCAGTATCCAGCGTACAGCAGGGCCAGAGTCCTGAAATAGTTGCCAAGGCGATGGGTGTTACACGTGCTGCAATGTACAACTGGCTGGCCCTTTACCGTAACGGTGGTTGGGGTGCACTTGATGCCAAGAAGCGCGGTGGCAGGAAGCCGAAGCTTGATGGCAAGAAGCTCCAGTGGCTCTATGACACGATCACCTCGAAGAATCCGCTACAGCTGCAGTTCACTTTTGCGCTTTGGACCTCAAAGATGGTCGGCGAACTTATTGAATGGCAATTTGGCATCCGCTACAGCAAGGCATCGGTGTGCCGACTACTGAACCAGTTGGGTCTGACTCCACAACGGCCGCTGTGGCGAGCCTACCAGCAGTCTGAAGAACGAGTTCAGAAGTGGCTGGATGAGG
>RECK01000331.1 GCA_007694055.1 Wenzhouxiangella sp. | reverse complement strand
GTTCGAGCCCGAAAAGCTCAGAATCGCTTGACCTTCAACATAGAATCTGAACCCTATCCCTCAATAACCCCCCGCTGAACCAGCCAGCCCCTTGCATCTTCTGCATCGGTTTCGAACCAGTCCCGGGCTGATCCCAGGCGGAAGCTGTAACCCCAGCGGTCCATGTCTGTCATGGCACGGTCCTGGCCGAACCCACCGATTTTGTTGGCCAGCAGGATTTGCAGGTAGCAGACCGCGTTTTCTTCGTCGTAGTCGCCGCCGGCGTTGGTGTCGAGCTGTTCACGGCGATCTGAGTCCATGCAGATGAAGTGGCAGGCCTCGTGCAGGATGGAATGCAAGGGGGTGTCGCTTCGGGCGTAGAGACGGGTCGCGATCAGGCCCGCTTCGGGCTCACCCCAGAAGCTTCCGGGGATTTTGCCTTGCCCTGGAATCAGAACCAGTTCAAGTCCGTACTCCAGCAGGAGCTGGCGAACGGGTGCGAGGAAGCGTGATTCCAGGCGAAGTACATCAGGTTTCATATCCATGACCAATCACCCATGGTCGCTTTGGTGGGCTGGGGTTTAGAATAGCGTGATGGGAAGGCAAATCGATAGTTCGCGAATGAAGCTGGGTGAACTGCAACCCATAGATTGGCTGCGTTATCTGGGGCTGCTCACTTGGGTATTGGCGGCGATAGTGCTGGCCCTTCTGCCCTGGTTGATGAGTGAGCCGCCAACCAGGCAAGCGGTGGTTGGCTGGTGGTCGGCGGCGATCCTGTTTCTATTGGCGTACTGGCACCCTGCCATACGGGACCAGCGGCGCGCCGCGCTATGGCAGAGAATTCTGTTGCTGGCAGTGCTCTCTATCGCTGCCTTTGCGGTCAGCTATTTCACTCGCTCTGGTATCGGCAGCTTGCTGGCCATGGTTGTTGCAGCCCTGCTACCGTGGTTGTTGCCTGCTTTCATGGGGGTCGGCTGGGTGGTGTTCCTGGCCATGGCATTTGGTGTCTGGGTGGTTTTCACGCCGGATGGAAGCTGGCTGCTGGCATTGGTTTTTTTCATCATGAATCTCGGGCTGACCCTGTTTCCCTTCATTGCTTCCTTGCTGGCCATGAAGCAAGTGCAGGCCCGGTCTGAACTGCGCAGGGTGAATTCCGAGTTGCTGGCTACCCAGTCACTGTTGGCTGAGAATACGCGTGTTGCCGAGCGCGTGCGAATTTCTCGGGAGCTGCACGATCTGGTTGGGCATCATCTCACGGCGCTCACATTGAACCTGGAGGTGGCCAGTCACCTGACCGATGGCAAAGGCAAACAACATGTTGACCAGGCCGCCTCGATCTCACGCCTGCTGCTGGCTGACGTGCGCGAGGTGGTTAGCGATATGCGCAACGAGGGCCAGGTAGACCTGCGTGAGGCGCTGGAGATGCTGGCCCGTGGCGTGCCCGAACTTCAGGTCCATCTGGATATTCCGGAGCGCTTGTCTTTGACCGATCCGCGTCGAGCGCAGATTCTGCTTCGTTGTGCCCAGGAACTGATCACAAACACGGTTCGGCATGCTTCGGCATCCAACTTGTGGATCTCGCTGGAGGCCGGCGAGGCGGGCCTGAGTCTTCGGGCCCGTGACGATGGCCTGGGTGTACAACAGTTGATGCCGGGCAACGGGCTGAACGGGATGCGTGAGCGTCTGAAAGAGCTCGGTGGGCGGCTGGATATTTCCACCGCGCCCGGGGCGGGGTTCCAGGTTCGGGCATGGATGCCAGGGGAGGGTGCGGCATGATCAGGGTTATGCTGGTTGATGACCAGACTTTGGTTCGTCAGGGTGTCAGATCCCTGCTGGAATTGTCTGACGATATCGAGGTGGTTGGGGAGGCCGCGGACGGTCAGTCCGCCATTTCCAGTATTCCCGCTATTGAGCCTGATGTGCTCCTTCTGGACATGCGCATGCCGAACGGAACCGGGCTGGATGTACTGACCAGTCTTGGTGCGGCCGACGCGCTGCCTCCGACCATTATCCTGACGACCTTTGACGATGATGATCTCGTGCTCAGTGGTATTCGAGCCGGTGCCCGCGGCTACCTGCTCAAGGACGTGGCGCTCGAAGACCTGTTGTCGGCTGTGCGCGCTGTCGCCGAGGGCAAGACCATTGTCAAGCCGGCGGTGACCCAGCGCCTGCTGAAGGGCTTGGGCCAGGTGCGAACCGAGTTCTCCAGCCTGGATCAGCCCGATCCCCTGACTGAGCGTGAAACCGAGATTCTGCGCTTGATGGCCGGAGGCTACTCCAACAAGGAAATAGCCAACGCGCTCAGCGTGGCCGAGGGTACGGTCAAGAATCACGTTTCCAATGTGCTGTCAAAGATGGGGGTTCGCGATCGCACCCGGGCGGTACTCAAAGCCTTCGAGTCCGGCATTCTGTAGCTCTCCATTCATCCACGGGCTACAATGCTGGGCTTGTGGTTTGATTAAAGAGTCGAGAATGCTTGTTCAACGTTTCTTCCTGCCTGCCGCAGCCGGGCTCTTGCTGGCCGCCTGCCAGCCCGCCGAGCCGCCCGCCCTTGAAGAACAGGAGACGCCAGAAGTCTCCGCCGCGGCTGCCTTGCCTGCTGTGCCCGCGGGCGGAATCGATGCCGATCGCTACGCGGAGCACTTGCAAGTGCTCGCTTCGGATGAATTCGAGGGCCGTGCTCCTGGAACCCGCGGCGAACGCCTGACCTTGAATTACCTGGTTCGCGAGTTCGCGGCACTGGGTCTTGGGGCAGGTTATGGCGACAGTTACCTGCAGCCTGTTCCGATGGCTGAAATGGTCGCCGAGGAGCGTTCCAGCCTGCGTTTGACTGCTGGCGAGGAATCCTTTGAGCTGACCTACCCGGAACAGATGATCATCGGGACGCGTCGACCAGGGTCTGACTTTCACGGCGTTGAAGACTCGGAGCTGGTGTTTGTCGGCTACGGCATCGTGGCCCCGGAGTACGGCTGGGACGACTATGCGGGCCTGGATGTGGCCGGCAAAACCGTGGTGATGCTGGTCAATGACCCGGGTTTCGCGACCGCTGACCCCGACCTGTTCAACGGCCGGGCCATGACCTACTATGGTCGCTGGACGTACAAGTACGAAGAGGCTGCGCGCCAGGGCGCGGCGGCGGCCCTGATTGTTCACGATACCGAGCCGGCCTCCTACGGCTGGGATGTGGTGATCAACTCCTGGTCCGGAGCGCAGTTCGAGCTGGGGGGGGATAGTCCTGAATCACTGCTGGCCCTGGAAGGCTGGATTACGCTGGAGGCCACCCAATCCCTGTTCGAACGGGCCGGGCTTGATTTCGACGCTGAGCAGGCGCGGGCAGCCAGGCCCGGTTTCAGTTACGTCAGTCTGGGTGCCGACGTCTCGGCAGAAGTGCGCAATCGCGTTCGCGAAGGTGTGTCATACAACGTGCTGGCAATGATCCCGGGCAGTGAGAGACCGGATGAGGTTGTCGTTTACCTGGCGCACTGGGACCACCTGGGGCGCAACATGGCGCTGCCGGGTTCGGCCGGGATTTACAACGGGGCCATCGACAATGCTTCCGGAACGGCGGCGCTGCTGGAGATTGCCCGTCTTTACCAGCAGGCGGGGCAGCCGCGTCGCAGCGTGCTTTTCCTCGCTGTGACCCTGGAGGAGTACGGACTGCTGGGTTCGCGCTATTACGTCAACAACCCGGTTTTCCCGCATGCCCAGACCGTGGCAGCGATCAATATGGACGCAATGACCCTGATCGGGCCGACCGATGACGTGGTCGTGGTCGGTTATGGTTCCTCCGAACTGGAGCATATCCTGGCCCGGGCGGTCGAGCAGCAAGGCCGACACGTGGTGCCCGAGCCGACGCCGGAAGCAGGTTTCTACTACCGTTCCGATCACTTCAACTTCGCCCGCGCGGGCATTCCCGCCCTGTATGCCAAGGGCGGAGTCGAGCATCGTGAACACGGACGAGAGTACGGTATGGCAAGGGCGCGGGAGTACCGTGATATTCAGTATCACAAGCCGGCTGACGTATTCGATCCTGACTGGGATTTCCGCGGTGTTGCCGAAGACCTCGAGTTGCTCTACGTCGTTGGCCGTGAGCTGGCCGATGGCGAAGCGTGGCCCAATTGGTTCGATGGCAACGAGTTCCGAGCTGCGCGCGATGCGCAGCGTCCCTGAGCTTCCCTGATACGCTCAATCCGTTGCCTTTTCGGGCATGCCAACTGTGGCACTCTGCCCGATCATGTGCCCAAGTAGACAGATGTCGGGAAAATATCCCGGCGTCGGGCCGTTTTGTTCTTTTGTGGCACTTTTATTGCATTAAGTATGGTATGAGCAGATTCGCAACAGTCCTGGCAGAACAAGACGACGATCCGATTGCAAATCGAGAGGCGTTGCAGGCGCTCGCTTTCCAGCAGTGCGCTATCGGAATGGCCTTGCTGGACAAGGAAGGTCGATGGCTGGATGTAAACGATGAGTTCTGCCGGATGCTGGGCATGCCGCGTGGCGCCTTGCTGAAGCGCAGCTATGACGAACTGACCGTCGCCGAAGATATTCCAGCCAGCAACCGGGAAAAGCAGCGACTGTTATCGGGCCAGAGCGATACCGTTGATCTGGAAAAGCGCTATTTGAGAGTTGACGGCACGATCATCTGGGTGCGGATTCGCGCCTCTATCGTGCGCGACCACCCTGATCTCGGCACCGTGCTGGTGACCCAGGCACGCGATGTGACCGAGGAGCGGTCCACAAGAGAGGCGCTGGAGCAGCATAGATCGAGCCTTGACCTGGCCCTGGCCGGTGCCGATCTCGGGCTCTGGCACTGGTTGGTCAGGGCACGCGAGGTTCGCTTCGATCGGCGCGCAAGCCGCATTCTGGGTTATCGGCCAGACGAGGTCGACAACAGGGATCAGGGCATCTTCTCGCTTTGTCACCCCGACGACCAGCCCAGGCTCCAGGAACAGCTCCAGGTTCAGCTCTCCGGCGCCAGCCAGGGCCTGGACCTGGTCATTCGTCTCCGGCGTCGTTCGGGTGGTTACATGTGGCTGTTGTTGCGCGGACGGGTCACCGAGCGCGACATGCACGATCGGCCCATCCAAGTCAGCGGTACGTTGATGGATGTCACCAAGTGGAAGGAGCTTGAAGCGCGACTGACCCGTCTGGCCGGTACCGATGAACTGACCGGGCTTCTGAACCGACGTGCCGGTGTGGCCGCACTGGATGAAGCCATCTCTGCCAGCCAGCGCCAGGGCCGGATGCTCAGCATGCTATTGCTGGATATTGATCGATTCAAGGCCATCAATGACAGCCTGGGCCACGATGTCGGTGACCAGGTGCTGGCCGCCGTCGGTTCCTACCTGTGCGAGAACAAGCGCACGCGGGATCAGGCAATTCGCTGGGGGGGTGAGGAGTTCGCCATCATCCTGCGGGACACCGATGCCGACGGCGCCATGGCGCAGGCCGCTCGCCTGTTCGACGGTATTGCCGGCCTGGCCGATCAGGTCATCGAGCTTGAGCGGCTTACCGCGAGTCTCGGCGTGGTCACCCTGCGACCCGGCGAAGGCTCCAGGGATCTGATGAAGCGCGCAGATGCCCTGATGTACCGGGCCAAGAACGCTGGCAGGGCCCGGATAGAAGCTGACCATTAATGGTTATATCCGGATCCCGCAACCCCTTATTGTGCGAAATTGTGCGAAAAGTACTGAGTAGGCAGAGTCGGGCATGGGTTTTTTCGTGTGCAGAAAACTGGCGGCAGCTGCACAAGCTTTGTGCTGTGGTTTGAACGGGGT
>RECK01000214.1 GCA_007694055.1 Wenzhouxiangella sp. | reverse complement strand
TCTGGTTGCGGCGGCGGTTGAGTTCGATCTTGTCGTCCAGCGTGCCGAGGATGTGAGCGATGGCATCGCGCTCATTATCATCAGGGAGCGGGATGCGAAGCTCGCGCAGATCCTTCAGGTTGATAGTGGTTTGCACCGTCGTATTTGCCGTAACGCCCAGCTGGTACTGAGCTTGTGGCGAACGAAGCACGAGCGACAGCCATCGCGATAGTTCCGGCGTCTTTGGACGTATCATCGCGATGGCTCTCGCGATATTCCAGCCACTGAGCTCGTCAGGTACTACTGCTACGTGTCCAACGGAGCCGACAATTGTGAGAAGAACATCTCCGGTCTGAATGCGCGTGCGCCCATACTTGGCCTCAATTTCCGGTGCAATGCGCATCACTTCCGAAAGGTTGAGTGAGTTCCCCTGAAAATTGTTGACGCGCAACATCGGCAAGCCTCTTTCTGTATCTTTGCCCGGCTGCACAACACCGTATGTTGGCAATGAACTGGTCAGCTCCGATAACGGAACGGTCGCTCTCTCACCCGTCATGTCCAAGCTCCCTCGGGCGGGTCCCAAACACTGCACCTGGCCACGCTGACGCCGTTGGCTTTTTTCGCCACGGTGCTTCAAAAGGGCCAGGCCTTGTCCATTGCCGGTGCTCCCCACCGATCCACTCAAAGCGCCTCATCCGTACCGCTCCTCGAACAACTGCAAATAGGGATCAAAGCGAAACCGCCGATTGCGCGCATAGCCGGTGATTTCGCGCAGCAGGCCGATCTGTTCGAGGCGGTTGACGATCTGGTTGGCGCCGGCCGGGGTGATATCCAGCCAGTCGCGGGCGATGGCGACGGTGATGATGGGGTGGTCGAACAGGCGGTCCATGACGCGGTGGCCGTTGGCGGCGGCGCGGCCCATTTCTTCGGTGATCCGGGTCCGGTAATCCTCGCGCATGCGCAGGATGGCGGCGGCGGTTTCGGTCGCTTCGCGACTCACGGCGATGACGCCATCAAGGAAAAACCTCATCCAGCCTTCCCAGTCGCCGTGATCGCGCACGGCTTGCAGGCGTTCGTAGTATTCGGCGCGGTGGCGCTTGAAGTAGTGCGAGAGATACAGCACTGGCTTGGCGAGCAGGCGCTTTTCGGTGAGCAGAAAGGCGATCAGCAGCCGCCCGACCCGGCCATTCCCGTCGAGAAACGGGTGGATGGTTTCGAACTGGGCATGGGCCAGGCCGACCTGGGCCAAGGGCGGTAGTCCGGCGCTGTCGTGGAGGAAGTTTTCCAGACCGGCCAGTGCCTGCGGGACTTCGTGCGGCGGTGGTGGGACGAAGGTCGCGGTGCCCAGGGTGCAGCCGGCCGGGCCAATCCAGTTCTGGCTGCTGCGCAATTGGCCGGGTTGCAGTCGGCCGCCGCGCACCCCGCGCATCAGCTCGGCATGGGTTTCACGAATCAGGCGCAGCGAAACGGGCAGTTCGGCAAGCCGCGCCAGGCCGTGGTTCATGGCCCGCACGTAGTTGGCGACTTCGTTGACATCCTTTGGCGTGTCCGGGTCCTGCAGCTTGGCTTCGGCCGCCAGCAGGTTCTGCAGCGAGCTCTGGGTGCCCTCGATCTGACTGGAAAGTACCGCCTCCTTGCGGACATACATGAACACGAACAGGTCGGGGTTCGGCAGGGTGAGAACCGCGCCGTCCAGGCGGCCAAGGGCGTAATCGGCCTCGGACAGCAGCTCGCGCAGGGCACCGGACAGGTCCAGCGGCGGATCGGGCGGCAAGCCTGCGGGAATGAAGGCGCGGTAGCCGGTCGGCTGGCGGATGTAGCGACCGGCCCGGGCTGCCGCGTTGTCAGCTGCGTTCATTTTGCGCCACAACCCCCTCCTTGATAAACAAGGCGTTTATTATGGGATGAATCTTGTGCCATGATCAACGCAGCCTTCAAAAGCTGGGGCCATCAGGTTCGCCCGAATCACCATAACCGGCCGCGCCATGCGTCCAGCTTGGCGCCGAGCCCCAAGACTTGTCGCACTTGTAATGGTCAACCAGGTTTCTGACCTGGCGGCCACCCTGAGCCTGAACTATTCGGAATTTACTGATCCACACTGCGGTAGGCCTGCTGTGGTGAGTTTGGGGTGTCCGGCCGGGTCATGGCGATGCGGTTCTGTGCGAGCAATGGACGCAGGTAGTTCTGGCGGATCGTTTCCGGGTTTCGAGATAGCAGTAGAGCCAGTTCCTCCACTTTCCAGGCCCGATGCTGGCAGAGGGCCTCGACGAGATCGCGGACTTGTTCCGGCGGGTGACGTTGGCCCATGCCACCCACTCGCGCTGCCAGTTGACCAGGCAACTGATTCAACAGGGTGTCGCGAGCCTCGGACTCGGGGTTGCTCGATAGCAATGCCGACTTACTAGATAAGGCATCCGGGTTACTAGATAAGCCCGCGAACTCACTAGATAATGGCTTCGGCTTACTGTCTTTCTTGCCGCTTTCGCCAATCAGCAGCGTCGTGGGCCGATACCAGGTCGCCGAGCCGCGCCCCTGCTGATTCAGCAAGTTGGCGTCGCGCAGCTTGCGCAGGGCGGCGCTGGCGTTCAGGGCATCCACCTTGTTGAGATTGCGGTAGGTGGCGTTGTCGATGGCGCCGGCCTCTCGGGCCACCACCAGCGCGCGTGTTTCTTCCTCCGTGAGATGCAGATCCTTGAAGCGGGCTAGCCAACGGATATCTTCTTCGTTGAGAAAGTGGTGAAACAGGAAGTGAGTCACAAATTGGTCCTGCGCTCGATCTGATTCGAACATTGGTGGCGCCAGGCCTGCATCTTCCATTGCGGCACGAATCGCACGGATTCCACTGCCTTTTGTTTCGGCGAAGCGTGTTTCATGCAACACGGCGGCAACAACCGGATTACGTGGCATCGAGCCAGGATCGCCAAGATGCTCCGGCGATTTCAGCGAAAAACCGGGGTTGCGAATTTCCAGCCGGTTGGCGTAGCGGATGACCTGGATCGGAGCATGAGTGCGATAGCTGCGGTGCATCAGCGCGTTGACCAGTGCCTCGCGAAGCGCACGCATCGGGATGACGGGTGTGTCAATGCGCTGCAGGGCCCCTTCTTCCAGACCAAACGCCTTGGGCAGGTCATCCAGAATCGTGGCCTGCGTGCGCCGGAGCAGGCTGAACAGCGGGGCGCGAAGCTCAACCGTATCGAAGCGACGGTCGGGTTGTGGCACCCATTCCCGGCCAGGAACGCGGATATAGTCCACCCGCGTCATCGGGAAGCAACGCCGCAGTGCAATGCTTTTGCCGAACAGCAGGAGGCCCGCCACGGTGGGGCGCCACCGCCCGGCCGAATCACGGCGAACAGCATTCAACGCTTGCAAGAGCTCCTCGTCGGTCCAGCGGAGCTCTTCTGCATCCGGGTTGGCGTCTGCTCTAGCCTGTCGGTAATCGGCGATAGCCGCCTCGTCGAGATCCCCCAGCTCCGTATCGGGAACAAGGCCACTGTCGAAGCTCTCTTGCTGTCGGAATTGATAGAAAATGGCCAGATCATCTTCGGTGCAGCGCTGATCCGTACTGCCTATCCGGCGGTATGCCCCTCTGGGCAGGCCAGTGGCCTTGAAATAGATCGGTTTGTCCTGAGAAGCAGCCTCCGGGACGAACACCACAAGGACAACCTTATCCTCAAGGGTCTCGGTGTGGATGTCCACGCGTAAGGGCTGGTTAAAACTGTTGGCACACTGGCTCGCCAAGTCGGCACTGAGCTTGTCTGGATTGGGCACACCCTCTACTTCATAAGCTGGGAACAGGGCAAGTTCTTCCCGGGTGACGCCGAGCAGAAGCCAGCCGCCGCCCATGTTTGGCTCATTGGCGAAGGCGCAGATGGTTTCAAGCACGGACTTGCCCACGTCTTGTGCGCGCTTGGCCTCAATGCGCTCGTGCTCGTCAAGCAGGTTCAGGTGCTTCAGCAGTTCAATGGCGTTCATGGGGCGTTCCGGAAGCCCAGGTGGTTCAGATTATGTTCTATGGCCTGATCCAGCCTCGCTGCCTCGAGTTGCTGCTCGCGCCACTGGGCGCTGAGTCGGCGCATCTTGTCCTCGAAGGGCTCTCCATCATCTTCCTGCTCGGCGGCACCCACGTAGCGGCCGGGGGTGAGGACATGGCCGTGCTTGCGGATTTCTTCAAGCGTTGCCGATTTGCAGAAACCAGGGATGTCTTCGTATTGGCCGGCTTCCTTTTCGCCACGCCAGGCGTGATAGGTGTCGGCGATGGTCTGAATGTCGGTGTCGCTGAGCTCGCGGCGGGTGCGGTCGACCAGCTGTCCTAAGTTGCGGGCGTCGATGAACAGCACCTCGCCCCGGCGGTCGCGCAAGGTCTCGTTGCCGCGCTTGCCGTTGGACTTGTCGCGCGCCAGGAACCACAGGCAGGCGGGGATCTGGGTGGAGTAGAACAGCTGGCCGGGCAGGGCGACCATGCAGTCCACGACATCGGCTTCGATCATGGCCTTGCGGATGTCGCCCTCGCCGCTCTGGTTGGAGCTCATGGAGCCGTTGGCCAGCACCACGCCGGCGGTGCCGAACGGCGCCAGGTGCCAGTGGATGTGCTGCAGCCAGGCGTAGTTGGCGTTGCCCACGGGCGGGGTGCCAAAGGTCCAGCGCGGGTCGTCGCGCAGTCGATCCCCGCCCCAGTCGGAGATGTTGAAGGGGGGGTTGGCGATGATGAAGTCGAACTTCAGGTCGCGCAACTCGTCCTTGTGAAAGCTGCCGTCATTGTTCCAGCGAATGTCGGAGTCGATGCCTCTGACGGCCAGGTTCATCTTGGCCAGCCGCCAGGTGGTGTAGTTGCTTTCCTGACCGTAGATGGCGATGTCGCCGATGCGCCCGCCATGTTCCAGCACGAACTTCTCGCTTTGCACGAACATGCCGCCGGAGCCGCAGCAGGGGTCGTATACGCGACCCTGGTAGGGCTCGAGCATTTCCACCAGGACTCGAACCACTGAACGCGGCGTGTAGAACTCGCCGCCGCGCTTGCCTTCGGCACCGGCAAACTGGCTCAGGAAATACTCGTAGACGCGGCCGAGCACATCTTTCGATTTGTCGCCGCCCTCGTTCATGGCGATGCCGGAGATCAGGTCGATCAGCTCACCCAGCATCACCTTGTTGAGCGCCGGGCGCGCGTAGTCCTTGGGCAACACGCCCTTGAGCGAATCGTTTTCTTTCTCGATCGCGCGCATGGCGTCGTCGATCAGCTGGCCGATCTCAGGACGACGTGCTGCTGCCTTGAGTTGCGACCAGCGCGCGACTTTCGGCACCCAGAACACATTGTCGGCCAGATATTCGTCGCGATCCTCGGCCGCTTCCGCATCCTCGGCCAGCAGCTCGGCGTGGCGGGCCTCAAAGGCATCGGAGATGTATTTCAGGAAGATCAGCCCCAAGGCGACGTGTTTGTAGTCGCTGGGCTCCATGTTGCCGCGCAATTTGTCGGCGGTCTTGAAAAGCTCAGCCTCGAAGCCGAGGCTGGCCGTGGGGTCCTTGCGGCGGGTGACCTTCTTTTTCTTTGTGCTCATTCGTGCCATGTCGCTCTTTCATATGGTCCACGGGCCAGAAATTGGCCGCGGGCCGAGCTGGTGAGCGTTCGCGCACGAATTTCAAGGTATGAACACGGTCGCCAAGCCTGACGGTCGACGCGGCCCCCAGCCAGGCCCTTGCCCTGAGTGTATTGACCTGCCACAAGGGGTGCAAGGCCGGGGTGGGAATGGTGGGCCCTGTAGGACTTGAACCTACGACCTACCGATTATGAGTCGGCTGCT
>RECK01000337.1 GCA_007694055.1 Wenzhouxiangella sp. | reverse complement strand
GCAAGGAGTTGGAAATGCCCAAGATCATTGGCGGTTGCCTGATCGTGTTGTTTGTCCTGGCCGTGGCCGGTGGTCTGACCGGTTATTTCATGTTCGTCAAGCCGGCCTACGAGTTTGCAACGGGCGTGGCCGGCTTTGCTACCGAGTACCAGGAACTGAACCAGAGCGTGCGCCAGCGCGGTTATCAGCCGCCGCAGGACGGCCAGATCACGCAGGATCAGTTTCAGCGTTTCCTGGCGGCGCAAAGTCAGATGCGTACCGGCATGGAGGGGCGCCTGAGCGAGCTGGAAGAGAAATGGCGCGAGATCGAGGCTGACATGAAGCGGCGCGATCGTGAACCCACCATTACCGAGATGGTGACCGCTTACCGCGATTTGGGGGATTTGTTGCTGGAGGCCAAGCGCCAGCAGGTGGCGGCCCTCAACGCTAATCGCTTCAGCCTGGAGGAGTACGTGTTCGTGCGCAATACCGTCTACCGGGCCCTGGGCGAGGAGGTGGCGGTTGCCGCCTTCGGTGACCAGCCTCCGCCCGACATGCAGCGCCAGGTCTCGGATGAGGTGCTCGACATGATTCGGCCGCACCGCGAGGAGATCATGGAAAACTACGCCTTTGTCTGGTTTGGCCTGTAGTCTCGATACAGGATCTTTCAAAAAGCCCCGCCATGTGCGGGGCTTTTTGTTTCCTGACAGGCCTATGCGAGAATCCGGATTGAGAAACGTTTTTTCAAGGATCAGCCTGCCCATGCCCTGTCGGGCTTTCATCCTCGCTTTTGCGCTGTTGTGTTGCGGTGTGGTGCCGGCCGCGCAATTCGGCGACCTGGCCACGCCTGAGTTCCAGGTCAATACGCATGTGCCCGGCGATCAACGCGTTCCGCACGTGGCGGCCGATGCTTATGGTCGCTCGGTGATCGTCTGGCAGTCGCGCAACCAGGATGGCTCGACCTGGAGCGTATTCGGCCAGCGCCTGGATGCCGACGGCAGCCTGCTGGGTGATGAGTTCCGGGTCAACGTGTACAACTCGGGCATCCAGGACGGGCAGCGGGTGAGCATGTTGCCGGACGGGCGTTTCGCGGTGGCCTGGAACGGGCTGGATCGGACCAGTCAGTCGCCGGTCATCCAGATGCGTCGATTCCAGGCTGATGGCTTGCCGGCCGGCGGTGACCGCCGACTCAGCGAGGATGTGGCCGAGATCCAGATTCTGCCCGCGATCGCGCTTCTGGAAGACGGTGCCGTGGCGGCGGCCTGGGATGCGCGCCGCGTGCTGGGCAGCAACTTCAATATCCTGCTCCGTTACTTCGACGGTAAGGATCAGCCGCTGGGGCCGATTCGGGTTGCCAACCAGTTCCAGGACAGCGCGCAGCGCAATGCCGCCCTGGCCATGAACCAGCGCGGCGACAAGGTCGTGGCCTGGCAGAGCGCGCTGCAGGATGGCAGCGACTGGGGGATATTCGCCCGCTGCATGAGCTTTGGCGGGGTCGGCGGCGATGAGTTCCTGGTCAATGAAACCACCCAGGGCGGCCAGGTTCAGCCGCGCATTGCCATGGCCGAGGACGGTCGTTTTGCCATCGCCTGGTTTGACAATAAAGGCTTGCCCAGCTTGCAGTATCGACGGGTGATGGTGCGTCTGTACGACGCCGGCTGCCAGCCTTTGAGCGGGGAGCAGCAGGTCAACCAGTTCGACGAGGGTATCCAGGACCTGCCGGAGATCAGCATGGATGGCCACGGGGTGTTCGTCGTCGTCTGGCAGAGCTTTCCACCGGAGTTCAGCGAGCAGGGTATTTACGGACGCAGGATAGGCCCGGATGGCCAGTTCATTGGTGATGAGTTCCGCATCAGCCAGGAAGAGGAGGCGTACCAGGATTTTCCGGCCGTCGCCGGGCTGCCCGACGGTGGTTTCCTGGCGACCTGGGAAACCATCGGCCAGGACGGTTCCGGGTTCGGCATTTATGCCCGGCGATTTTTCGGGCCGGATGCGGCGCGACTGGAACTGGAGTCAGGTGGCGGACAGGTCGCTGATCCGGGCCAGGCTTTCGCCAAGCCGCTGGTGGTGCGCGTGGTCGACCAGTGGGGGCAACCCCGCGCCGGTGAGCGGCTGCGCTTCA
This sequence comes from Wenzhouxiangella sp., assembly GCA_007694055.1. Lineage (GTDB taxonomy): Bacteria > Pseudomonadota > Gammaproteobacteria > Xanthomonadales > Wenzhouxiangellaceae > Wenzhouxiangella. The sequence goes on along the minus strand of RECK01000337.1, from coordinate 3,683 downwards.
GTGCGCCGGACACGGGGCCGGGCGCGCGCTTCGACAACGGCCTGACCGAGATCGAGGTCGACAGCGATGGCGATGGCCGGGTCGCGGTGCCGGCGGCTGCCGGACCGGTTCCCGGGCCCCATGCGGTGACGGTGACGCTGCCGGACCGCGGGCTGGTGATTGACATTGACCTGGTCACCCGAAGCGATGCGATTGCCGTACCCCTCGGCTCGGCCTGGACCTGGCTATTGCTGGTTCTGGGCATGCTTGTTCTTGCGCCGATCAGGCCCAGGCTCTGCTAAGCTCTTGAGCCTTTTGTTTCTAGAGACCTGGTCATGCGCAAGCTTCTGATCGTGCTGGCTGCGGCCCTGGCCGTGGTCCTGGTGATTGTCCCCCTGCTTCTGCTGTGGCTGGTTGATCCCGACGATTACCGCGACGAGATTGCCCGCCGGGCATCCGATCAGCTGGGTCGCGAAGTGAGTCTGCAGGGACCGCTGTCGCTGAAGGTGTTTCCGCGCGTTGCCATTGCGTTGAGCGATGTCGGGGTTGGCAATCCCGCCGGTTTTCCCGAGGCACCGCCGCTGGCCCGGGTCGGCACGGCGACCCTTTCAGTCGGCGTCTGGCCGCTGTTTCGGGGCGAGCTGGATATTGGCACGGTGACCCTGGCCGATGCCGTGTTTCACCTGGTCAGCGATCCGGCCGGTCGCTCGAACCTGGATGGTCTGCTGACCGACAGTCCCGAGCGCCCGGATGCCGAGCCTGACCTGAGTGGGCTGAGCCTGGGCGAAGTCCGTTTCGACCAGGTCGAGCTGATTACGCTGGACCTGGCCAGCGGCCAGAGCGCATCGATTGCCATTGCCGATTTGCGCCTGGACCCGTTCCGTGCCGGTCAGCCGACCGAGTTTCGCCTGTCCGGCGTATTGTCGGACGCGGACGGGGAATTGCTGGTCCTGGATCGCCTGGGTGGTCGTTTGAACGTGGCAGCCAACCTGGCCCAGGTCGAGCTGACTCACCTGGTGCTGGAGGCCCGCCTGCCGCAGGCCGGAGCCACGCTGAGCGCGCGTGCCGGTGCCCGCATAGACTTGAGCGCTACCGACCCGGTGATCAGCCTGCCGGTGCTGGATGCGACCCTGGCGATCGATGCCCTGCGCCTGGCGCTGATGGCGGAAGAACCTGCGCGCCTGGTCATTGGCGAGGAGATCCGCATGAGCCTGCCCGCGGCCCGCCTGTCGTTCAACGAGCAGCCCTTGTCGGCGCGCGGCCAGATCGTGCTGGGCCGCGAGATCGAGGCCGAGCTGGCCGTTACGGGTGAACGCCTGGATCTGCGTCCGTTGCTGGGCCCTGCCGAGCCCGCGCCCGCGCCGCGTTCGCGCCGCGAGGCCCAGGCCCCCGATTTCAGTGCCCTGGATGCGCTGACGCTGAGTTTTGATCTCAACCTGGGCACGCTGGTGTTGTCCGAAGCCCTGAGCCTGACCGAAGTGGTCGCCCAGGCCCGCCTGCGCGATGGCCAGTTGACCCTGGCACCGCTGGATGCGCGCCTGCTGGGTGGCCAGTTCCAGGGTCGGGCCACGGTGGATTTGCGCGCCGACCCGCCGCGGGTCGAGCTGCAGCCACGCCTGCAGGGTATCCAGGTGGATCGTCTGGCCGCATTGGGTGGACTGGCCGCACCGGTGCGGGGCCTGGGTGATTTCAACCTGGATCTGAGTTTCAGCGGCCTGGATGCCGAGAGCATTCTGGCCAGCCTGGATGGCGTCGGCCGGTTCCAGGTCGAACAGGGGGCCTTGCTGGGCGTGGATCTGCGCGCCTTGATCGGCGAGGAACTGAGTACGTCCAGCCTCGGCAATATCAGCCGCGCTTTTGGCGGCCAGACCGACTTCCAGCAGTTCGGCGGCCGCATCGAGGCCCGCTCGGGCGTGATCGAGCTGCCGGATCTGAGCATGGTCTCCGGTGACCTGGGGCTGAGCGGCTTCGGGCGCCTGGATTTGCCGGCCGGCCAGGTCGACTACCGGATGGAGCTGGTGCTGACCGAGGCCCTGGCCCGCAGCCTGCCGCGCAGCCTGCGCGAGGCCACCGGCGGTCGCATTCCGCTGTCCATTGCCGGGCCGATTGCGCGGCCGGTGGTTTCCGTGGACCTGTCGTCCATGGTCGAGGGGGCGCTGCGGCGCCAGCTCGAGCAGCGCCTGCGTCCGCGCGAGGCCAGGCCCGATGAAGTCGAACCAGAGCAGCAGGATCCGACTCAGGATCCGTCAGCGCAGGATCCGGTAGCCAGTCCGGAGGAGATCGATGCGGGCGAGGTCGAACCGCGCGAGCAGCGCCGCTTGCGCGGTCGTGATCTGATCATCCGCAGCCTGAGCGAGCGTGAGCCGCGCGAGCAGGACCGGGCGCCGGAAGAACAGGCCGCCGACCCCGACGAGGAGTCGGAAACGGCCGAGGAGGAAAGCGACGAGCCGCCGCCGGATCAGGCGTGACGGCTTAGCGGCTGCAGCTGCAGGTAGGTCAGGCTGCGCCACAGCCACTCGAAGGGGCCGAAGCGGAAGCGCGCCATCCACCAGTGACTGAAGGCAACCTGGACGGCGAAAAAGGCCAGGGCCAGCACCAGGTGCGACCAGCGCGGCACCACCACACCCAGGCCAAGCCCGTGGCCGTACATCATCCAGGTCCAGAACAGCGACTGGGTGAGGTAGTTGGTCAGGGCCATTTGCCCGGCCGGGGCCAGGAAGCGCAGCCTTTCAGCCCCCAGCGTGACCATGGACAGGTAGGCCAGGGCGAGGAAGATCGAGCCGGCCATGAACAGGGTCAGGCCCAGGGCCAGTTCCAGGGTGGGCACCATTTGCACGGCCCGGTACATCAGGGTAGTGCCGGCCAGCGACAGGGGCAGGCCGAACAGCAGTCCCCGCGACCGCCAGCGCCGAAAGAACAGCTGGTGTTCGGCCGGCCGGGTCAGGCGTTCGCTGGCCACCAGCCAGCGCCCGAGCAGGAAGAAGCCGAGGATGGGCGGTACCCAGAAAACGAAGTTGGTCAGGATGAAGGTCGCATCGCTCAGGCGCTGGCCGACATTGTCGCGCCAGCTGCCCTCGTTATGAATGCGCTGCGCCTGTTCGATGCCCTCGCGAAACTCGTCCAGGTCGGTCTCGAATTCGGCCATGATCGAGGTATGGATTTCGGGGTCGAATTGGGTTGCGGCGATGGAAAGCGCGCCCAGCCACATCAGCGCTATCGGCAGGATGAAAAAGACCAGGGCCCATTTCCACAGGCGTTGAATCGGTGTCTTGCGGAACAGCAGCACCATGACAAAGGCGCTGAGCGAGTAAACCACGAGGATGTCGCCGGCCCAGATCAGCAGCATGTGGGCAATACCGAACAGCAGCAGCAGGATCAGGCGGCGCAGGTAAACGCCCCAGAACGGCACATCCTTCTTGTGGGCTCGTTCGGCCATCAGGGCGAAGCCGGCCCCGAACAGCATCGAGAACAGGGCGTAGAACTTGCCTTCGGCCAGGGCCTTGATCAGCCAGTCGACGACCAGGCTGGCGCCGGCCAGGTCGGGTTCGGCGCCGAGCACGATGGCTTGCAGCGGTCGCACGAACCATTCGAAGTTGACCAGCAGTATGCCGAGCAGGGCAAAGCCGCGCAGCACGTCCAGGTGCAGCAGTCGCTGCGAGGTCGGTTGAAAGCGTTCTCCCATGGCCTGAGTCTCCCGTTCAGGT
>RECK01000334.1 GCA_007694055.1 Wenzhouxiangella sp. | reverse complement strand
GCCAAGTGGATCCGGCGCAAGCTGCGTCTGTTCCAGCGCCTGTTCCTGCCCAGCTCCATCATTGCCGGCACCCTGGCCCTGCTGCTGGGGCCGCAGGTACTCGGCCGCCTGGTCACGGTCGATGGCTTCGAGCAAGGATTGTGGAACGAGGGGCTGATGGAGGTCTGGTCAGCCATGCCCGGTTTGCTGATCAGCGTGGTTTTCGCCACCTTGTTTCTGGGCAAGTCGATCTCCCCGCCCGGCGAGATCTGGCGCAAGGCCGGGCCCATGGTGGCCCACGGCCAGACCCTGGCCTGGGGTCAGTACGTGGTCGGCTTGTCCCTGGTTGTGCTGCTGTTGACTCCCTTGACCGGCATTGATCCCATGGCCGGTGCCCTGATCGAGATCGGCTTCGAGGGCGGACATGGAACGGCGGCCGGACTGGGCGACACCTTCCGGGAACTCGGCTTTGCCAGCGGCGCGGACCTGGCCCTGGGGATGGCCACCTTCGGTGTCGTGGCCGGAGTCATCCTTGGGACCGTGTTGATCAACTGGGCAGTCTGGCGCGGCCATCTGGCGGCGCCGGACAAGCTCAGTGACGAGGAAAGCGAGGCGATGAGCAGCCCGGAAAACATGGATGCCACGGCCCCGGAAGAACGACTTCAGGACCAGTCCATCGAGCCGCTGTCGGTACACCTGGGCTTTGTCGCGGTCGCCATTGGCCTGGGCTGGCTGCTGCTGGAGGGCATGGTGCTGGCCGAACGGCATTTGCTGATACCGCTGGGCTGGCCGGAATTGATGGAACACATTCCCCTGTTTCCGCTGGCCATGATTGGCGGTGTGCTGGTGCAACTGGCAGGCTCGAAGCTGGGATACGCCCGCCTGATGGACCGGCGCTTGATGAACCGGATTGGCGGTGTCGCGCTGGACCTGCTGATCGTGGCCGCCCTGGCCACCTTGTCGCTGCAAGTGCTCGGCGACAACCTGGTCGTGCTGCTGTCCCTGATCCTGGCCGGGGTGGCCTGGAACCTGTTCGGGTTCCTGGTCCTGGCGCGCTGGATGTTTCCGAGGGACTGGGTTACCAACGGCCTGGCCAACTTCGGCCAGGGCATGGGCATGACCGTGGTCGGGCTGTTGCTGGTGCGCATGTCGGACCCGCGCGGACGCAGCGGGGCGATGGAGGCCTTCGGCTACAAGCAGCTGCTGTTCGAGCCGGTCGTCGGCGGCGGCCTGTTCACCGCCGCCTCGCTGCCCCTGATCTACCAGTTCGGACCGCTTCCGGTGCTGGCCGGGACCAGCGCGCTGATGCTGATCTGGCTGATCTTCGGGTTGTGGAAATTCGGGCCGGAACGCTGACCATGCGCACGGCGTCGGCGCACCGCGCCTGCAGGTGCAGTTTTGACCAAACCTGCAGACGCTAGAACGGCCACGCATGTGCGATCATCGTGCAAATTCATGAGTCATCCGGGCTAGTGGTCCTTCAACTCGATAACGAACGGCGCGCGTTGTTGCTCGCCCTCGGCGCGGTCCTGCTCTGGTCTACCGTTGCCACCGCCTTCAAGCTGTCGCTGGAGCACCTGGCGCCGGTGCAGCTGTTGGCCTGGGCCTGCGTGGCAGCAGTGTTGACGCTCGGCGTTCTGCTGCTGGCCACCGGTCGGATGAGTCAGGTTTGGCGCGGCAGTCGGCGAGACTACCTGCGCTCACTCGCCCTGGGCCTGATCAATCCGCTGGCCTACTACCTGGTCCTGTTCGAGGCCTACGACCGCCTGCCGGCCCAGGAAGCGCAACCGCTGAACTACACCTGGGCGTTCACCCTGGCGATTCTGGCCGTGCCGCTGCTCGGGCATCGACTCGCGCGCGGCGACGTCCTCGGCGGCCTGGTGGCCTATGCAGGCGTCTGGGTGATTGCAACCCGCGGTCAAGTCTTTGCGCTGGAGTTCGCCAACCCGGTCGGGGTGGCACTGGCCCTGGGGAGCACGCTGCTGTGGGCGCTGTACTGGATCTACAGCGCGCGCGACAGGCGCGACCCGCTGGTGGCCTTGTTCTGCAACTTCGCCCTGGCCCTGCCCTTTGTCCTGCTGGCCTGCGCGCTGACCGCCGGGCTGGCGGTACCGGACTGGCGCGGACTGGCTGGTGCGGCCTATGTCGGCGTGTTCGAGATGGGACTGGCCTTTGCGCTGTGGCTGGGCGCGATGCGCCTGACCCAAAGCACGGCCCGCATCAGCAACCTGATCTTTCTGTCGCCGTTCCTGTCGCTGTTCTTCATCCGCGCTTTCGTCGGCGAGACCATCCTGCCCTCCACCTGGATCGGGCTCGGACTGATCATTGCCGGGCTGGCAGTACAACGATCGCTACGGCCGCGTCCATGATCCAGTGGGCTGAAAAACCAGGGGAACCCGATGATCCACCGGGACCAGCGCACTGATGCTGATCGGCCTGACCCTTCCCCTCAAGCCGTGCTCTGGCGACGCTCCATGCGTACGGCGTCGGCGCGGCGCGCCTCCAGCTCTTGCAGGTAACCATCCTCCAGGCCGGTCACGTACTCGGCGCTGAAGCAGGAGCTGTCGAATCCGGCCAACTTGCGGTTCTTGCCGCGCACGGCTTTTTCCAGGGCATCGAGATCCTGGTAGATCAGGCGATCGGCACCGATCAGACGGCAAACCTCTTCCTCGGTGCGCCCGGCAGCGATCAACTCGCTGGCCGCCGGCATATCGATGCCATAGACGTTCGGGTAACGCACCGGCGGCGAGGCCGAGGCCAGGTAGACCTTGTTCGCCCCGGCTTCGCGGGCCATCTGGATGATCTGCTTGGAGGTGGTGCCGCGAACGATGGAATCGTCTACCAGCAGCACGTTCTTGCGCCGAAACTCCAGGGAAATGGTATTGAGCTTGCGCCGAACCGATCGCGCCCGCTCTTCCTGGCCGGGCATGATGAAAGTGCGGCCGATGTAGCGATTCTTGATCAGGCCCTCGCGGTACTTCACGCCCAGCATGTGGGCCAACGGCAGACAGGCGGTGCGGCTGGTGTCGGGCACAGGGATGACCACATCGATATCGTGGTCCGGCCACTCGCGCAGAATCTTCTCGGCCAGGGCCTCGCCCATGCGCAGGCGCACCTTGTAGACCGACAGGTCGTCGATCAGGGAGTCCGGACGTGCAAAGTAAACGTATTCGAAAATGCACGGCGTGTGCGGACGCGCCTCGGGGCTGAGATGGCGGTGCAGCTGGCCGTCCAGGGTGATCAGCACGCTCTCACCCGGTGCCAGGTCGGAAACCAGGCGAAAATCAAGGATGTCCAGCACCACCGATTCCGAAGCAATGATGTATTCCTTGCCGTCCTCGGTTTCACGCTCGCCCAGCACTGCCGGGCGAATGCCGTGGGGGTCGCGAAACCCGAGCAATCCTACCCCGGTAATCAGGGCAACGGCAGCATAGCCTCCTCGACAGCGTCGGTGCACGCCATCGACCGCGGCAAAAATCCGCTCCGGACCCGGGGCCAGGTCAGCGCCGGCCACCAACTCGTGGGCCAGGCAGTTGAGCAGCACCTCGGAGTCGGACTCGGTATTGATGTGGCGGCGGTCCTCGTCGAACAACTCGGCACTGAGCCGTTCGGCGTTGATCAGGTTGCCGTTGTGACCCAGGGCAATCCCGAACGGCGAGTTGACGTACATGGGCTGGGCTTCGTCGGGTCGATCGCAGCCGGCGGTGGGATAGCGGACATGGCCGATGCCGACATCACCGTTGAGGCCGGCCACCGACCGCTCCCCGAATACATCGCGCACCAGGCCCATGCCCTTGGCCGAGCGCATCCTGCCATTATCCAGCGTCGTCATGCCCGCCGCATCCTGACCCCGATGCTGAAGAATGGTCATGGCGTCATAAAGTCTTGCCGCGACGGGCGTTTGGCCAAAAATTCCAACGATTCCACACATGATTCAGTCTGACTCCGGTTCTGCTTCCACAGGCACATGGGCCTGCAATGATTCGGGAAATTGTGCCACGGCCCAGATGGCCAGCCGCTCGAATTCCGGCAAAAGGCGCGACTCCTGCCACCACGGGTCTTCCGGGAACGGGGTAAATCGCGCAATGATCACGGCGGCCAGAACGATGGCCAGGCCGCGCAGGGCGCCAAACAAGGCGCCGAAAAGTCGATCCGTTCCACTCAGGCCGGTGCTGGCAACCAGCTTGCCCAGCAGGTAGTTGACCAGGGCCCCAACCACCAGCACCAGGACGAAGACACCGACAAACGCCACCACCAGGCGCGCCGATGGCATTTCTATCCAGCCATCCATCTGTTCGGCCAGCGGCCCGGCGGCCTGCAATGCGCAATACACCGCTGCAATCCAGACCAGCAGCGAGAAAACCTCGCGAATGAAGCCGCGGAACAGGCTGACAATCATGGACACCAGCAGGATGCCCAGGATTACCAGGTCAGGTGTGCTCATGGATGCGAAACGACCAGACCCTCAAGCGGCATGCGCTCGACCACGCGCTCGAGCAGCGTCTCGGCCTCGGAGCGACTGGCAACAGGCCCCAGCCGGACCCGCCAGATCGAGCGACTGCCGGCCTGATCCTGGTGCAAAAACGCGGGCAATTCGTGCCCCAGCAGCTGGTCACGCAGCCGCACGGCATTGTTTCGACTGGCAAATGAGCCTACCTGAACCGCGTAGCCTGCTGGCGGTTCCGTACGTGAACCGGCTGCTGGGGCCGGAACCGTACCGGTTCGCACCAGGGGCTCGACGCCAGCCACGGTGGAGGAAATCTGACCCCGGGCGCGCTCGGCATCTTCGCGACTGGCATACGGGCCGGTCACAACCCGATACAGGGTGGTCTCACCGCGCACCAGAGGATCAATGGCGGCAACATGCCCCAGTCGGTTCAGTCGGTCGATGATTTCGTCGGCAGTCTCAAGCGCGCCAAAAGTCGCCACCTGGACCAGCCAGGCAAGCTCGCCTTCGGTCTCCTGGACTGGAGGCTGCGGAACAGGCGTAACTGCCGGCTCTGGAGCGGGCTCGGCAACGGCAACCGGGGGAGGCTCAGAAGGCAGGTCAGGCTCCGCTTCAGCAACGTCCGGCTCCGGATCGGGAAGCGGGTCGACTTCGGGTGCCGGAGACACGTCCGCCAGGGCAGGCTCGTCCAGCTCTGATTCGATCTCTTCGACGATGTCACGGCGGGGCGGCTGGACCACGGGCGGCGGCTCAACCCGAACGGGACCAGGCGCTTCGGCCGTGCTTTCCGGCGCCACTCTCCGGGCCTGGTCAGGATCAAGGGGCAGACGCCGCACCGGCGCGCGATCAGCCGGTGCATCCGGCAAGTCGATAGCCAGCTCGCGCGTCGGCCGGTCGTCCGGCGCATCGAACAGCATCGGCACGAAAATCACCGCCAGCGCTATCAGTATCGTGGCACCGATCAGGCGCTGTTTGAGAACCTTGTCCATGACGTCTTATCCGAGCATTTCCAGTTCAGGCCAGGCCTCGGCGACGGTCCGGAAGGACCCGAACACCACGATCCGGCCATGTGGGTCACAGCGATGCCAGGCATCGCGGACCGCAATTGCTGCTGATTCTAACGCTTCCACGCCACCGGTGACAGGCACGGCTCTCAGTTGCTCGGCCAGGCGATGGGCAGGAACGCCGCGCGGACCGTCCAATTCAGCCACCAGCCACTGGTCGAAGCAGGCATCCAGTGTGCGCGCCATGGCGGTTACATTCTTGTCGGCCAGCGCCGCGAACACGGCGATACTCGAGCCCGTGGATGGGCCCAGCGTCGCTGCCAGCTGCCGGGCGGCGGCCGCATTGTGGGCGACGTC
>RECK01000332.1 GCA_007694055.1 Wenzhouxiangella sp. | reverse complement strand
GGGGCCGGGCTACGATCTGGACGGTATTGGACCGGTACAGCCGACCGTCGGGGATATGGCCCCAACCACCACGCCGCCATCGGCGATGGGTTTGAATCACCGGCGTTGGCCATACCCCAGGGTTCGGAGATAGCCCCAAGGTCGACCCCGGCCGCGTGGGGCCGGGCTACGATCTGGAGGGTATTGGACCGGCGTGGCCCCGACGGGTCAACACTCAGTCGCTGAGACGGGCGCTGATCCGGGCCAGCTGCGGAGCGACGGAATCGCGGGCCTGGCGGGTGGCGCTGAGTACCGTGTACTCGAACTGCTCAAGCTCGGATGCGTCGATGCGACGGCGCGCGGTCAGGTCGTAGGTGATGGTCTCGACCTGCACGGTGTAGGCGGTGTCCGTGCGGCCGTAGTACTCCAGTTGGCGCTGACCGGCCGGCATGGCCCGGGCGATCACTGCCCAGCGGGCGCCAGCCTGGGTTGCCGCCCGGGACAGACCAGCCAGGTCGACATCCCCGCCACCAACCAGCCCCGACAATCCGGAAACGAAGCCGCGCTCGATGATGTCATGCCCATCGGCACGCAAGGCTTCCTCGATTTCCCGAACCATGGGATCGACGAACACCGGATCGCCGACACCAACAACCAGCACGCCTTTGGGCTGGACGGCCGCGGGAGCTGCCGGTCGCGGCGGCGGCGCGGTTGCCTCACGTACCGCCGCCGGCTGCGGGGCACTCTCGCCCACGGCCGAGGCCACCACCAGGCGCTGATCGTCGCCGGACGCTGAGGCGACGGCAGGGCTGGACCCTTCAGCATCGGCATCCGGCATGTCCGGAGCCGTGCCGGTCACGGCTGATGACTGGCGGGCCCTCATCCGGGCGTCGTCTTCGGCGGACTCTTCGACCACACGTGCAGACGCTGCGCTCAGGCTTTCAGTCGCGGCATCTTCGTCCGGATCGACCGGAGCATCTGCAGCGGCGATTGCCGATTCACCAGGCGTTGCACCCACTGTTTCACCGAATCCGGAATCCCCGGCATCGCTTTCGCCTGGTCCGGCATCAACCCTGCCCGGTTCACCGTCCCCGACTTCGACCAGGCTGGCATCGTCCGTGGTCCGGACATCGATGTCTTCGTCACCGGTACGGGAACCACCGTACATGTCGACTCGATCGACCAGCGGCAAGTCCGCAGCCAGCGTCGCGTCGGATGATGACATTGGTTCAGGCGAGATTGCGGCATCTTCGGCCTCGCCGGCGAAAGGCGACGCCAGCATGGCTGTGACCTGGTCCCAGCGCTCCGGCATCAGAAAGGCCAGGCTGGCCACGGAGGCGCCGACCAGCAGGAACAAGCCTGCGGCCAGACCGATGACCAGACCCAGGCCACCGCCCTGCTTGCCGGCTGCCGGCGGTTTCGCACCGGCCGTTGTCGGCGGTGGCGTTGCCGCTGGATTGACCGCTTCAGTCGGCGGCGGCTCGTTTGCGGCTTGTGCAGCCGCCGCCGAGATCGCACCGGATGAGGCCAGGCGGGTGGGCTCGTCAGAGGTATTGACGGCCACCGCGGGGGCCTTGGCCGAGGCAACCGCGTTTTCAACCGGCTCGCTGGCCAGGTCGGCCAGCAGCGCATCGTAGTCCTGGTAGCGCTTGCCCGGATCCTGGGCCAGCATGCGACCCAGGACGCCGAAAGTGCTCTGGTCTATCTTCTCGTCAAGATCGGCCAGCACCGGGAAATCCGAAGCCAGCAAGGTGCGCGCGGTATCCTCGATGTCGCGGCCGGGCACCAGCCGTTTGCCGGCCAGCATCTCGTAGTAGACCGCGCCCAGGGCAAAGATGTCACCGCGGTGATCGGCCGGCTGGCCGGTCATGACTTCCGGCGGCAGGTAACCGGGCGTACCCATGATGTACTTGCTGATCTTGGGCTGCTGGTCCGGGTGCACGATACTGGCGATGCCGAAATCGGTCAGGATGGCCCGACCGCGCCGATCGATCATGATGTTGCCGGGCTTGATGTCACGATGGACGATGTTTTCTTCGTGCGCGGCTTTCAGGGCCTCGGCCGACTCGATGATGATGCGGCGGGCCTGTTCAGGCATCAGCCGCTTGTCGCGCGCCAGCCGCTCGGCCAGCGACTCGCCATCGATGAACTCCATGACGAAATACGGCCGGCCTTCATCTTCATCGGCCAGGAAGATCTGGGCAATGTGCGGATGATTGAGGGCGGCGACGTTGCGCGCCTCGCGCAGGAAACGGGTAACGGTGATCTCGTCCTCGCTGAGCTCGTCGCTCAGGCACTTGATGGCGATGAAACGCTCGAGCTTGGGATCGACCGCCTTGTAGACCACGCCCATGCCGCCGCGGCCGAGCTCGCTGATGATGTGATAACGACCGAGAACCTTGGCCATGCAAAACCTCCGTTGAAAACCTGCGCCGGGCCGGCAGCCGAAAAGTCGGTTGCCAAAGGCAGCTGCGCTGTTGAGTGTCCCCTTTAATTACGAGGAGTGCAAACGGTTTCAGCCACCGACAGGAGACTATTGCAGCCACAATTCAGACGCATCTTGCGTAATGATGGCTGCAACCTGATCAATCCCGAGCCCGTGACCCAGACCGAAGCCCCAATTGCCAGCCCTATCGCCACCTTGCGCGCACTCCACCCCGGTGCCCTTCCGGCCGAAATTGCCCTGACCGGGCCCGGCCTGGTGATCGGGCGCGATGCCCGCTGTGCGGCCGTGGTTGTCCGGCGTGAGGGCGTGTCGCGCCGGCACTGCTGGATCGGACGCCACCAGGCAGGCCCGTGGACCATCCGCGACCTGGACTCCCGCAACGGCGTTTTCGTCAACGGTCAGCGCATCGAGGGTGAGCATGCCCTGGCAGCCGGCGACGTGGTCGGCCTGGGTCGCTCGCGACTGGCCGATTTCGAGCTCAACATCAATGGACTCGAGCGGCAGGTGGTTCTGTCCGGGACCGGGCCGTGGCGCATCGGCCGCGACCTGGCCTGCGAACTGAGCCTGCCGGCCGACCCCGGCGTCAGCCAGCAGCACGCGATTATGCGCCAGCAGGACGGCCAGCTCTTGCTTGAAGACAGCGGCAGCCGCAACGGCACCTGGCTAAACGGCCGCCGAATCCGCCGCGCCCGTCTGCAGCCTGGCGACAGCATCATCCTGGCCGGCAGCCGCGTGCGCCTGGAGACCACGAAGCCCGAACCCCGCCTGGCTGTCAGCACCATCGAGCAGGCACTGAGCGTTCAGGTACAGGCCTTGTCGACCGGATCGGCACCCGGGCAGGGCCTGAGCTTCGAGATTCTGCCGGCCAGGCTGCAGGCGCTGGTCGTGGCCGATACCGAACAGCGGCTTGCCCTGCTTGATGTGCTGGCCGGCATGCGCACGCCCAGCGGCGGCGCCCTGGCCTGGAGCGAGCCGGAGCTGAACCAGGCCCGGGCGCGCCTGCGCACCCGGGTCGGTCGGGTCGGCAGGCGCGAGGTGCCGGTCTGTGCCGTGCCTGTCGAGGCCTGGCTGGAGCAGCAGGCCAGCCTGGCTGCCGCCGGGGATGTATCCGAAAAGTCACGTCGGGAACGGGTTGCGACCATCCTGGCCGAACTGAACGCCAACCACTTGAACGCACTGAACCTGGACCGCCTGACGGCACTGGAACAGGCCCTGGTCCAGCTGGCCTCCGAGTTGCTGACCAATCCGGGCCTGCTGCTGGTGGATGTGCCGGCAGCGCTGGAGAGTGCCAGCGACCGCGCCGAACTGCTTGATCGCCTGCAGGCCCTGGCCGGCCCGCGCCTGAGCATCGTCCTGGCGCTGGATCAACCGCTGGACATCGTTCCGGGAGCGGCCCATATCGATATCCACATCGGTGCTCCGGGCCCAATGGCCAGGGAGCGCGACCGTGCGCTGCGGCCGCGCGGTTTCTCGGCTGCCGCTTCGCGCGCGCTTCTGCGCGACCAGCTTCGAGGCTGGCGGCGCCAGCCGCTGATGCTGTTCGAAACGCTGGCCCTGCCGGTGTTGCTGGTAGCTGGACTGTGGCTGGCCTTGCCCGACCACTCCGATAGCTGGATCTTGCTGGTCAGTCTTGGCCTGGCAGCGGCGCTGGGAGCGGCGTTCCAGGTCTCGCGCCAGCCGGGCAGGCTACTGCGAACCGCGCGCCGCCACCTGTTGCTGGACGATGCGCTGCTGGCCGTGTTCACGGCCGCCTGCCTGGTCGCAGCAGTTCAGACCGGGCTGGGTCTGACGGTATTCCTGCTGCTGCCCGATTCCAGCCTGACCCCGGGGCTGTTTCTGGCCGCCATCCTCAGCGCCTTGTCAGGCACGGCCCTGGGACTGGTCTGTGGCGCCATCGCCGGCCACAGGAGCGAACTGGCCCTGCTGCTGGTGGCAAGCCTGGGCGCCGGGATGGTGGTGGCCGACAGCCTGGCCGAAAAAGGCCTGGCGCTGGCCAGCCCGCTGCCCTGGAGCCAGGCCGTAGCCGACATGGCGACCGCGCCCCATGCGGCCGCCCTGGGCGCGGCCATCATGGCCATCCAGCTCACCGGCCTGGTCCTGGTTGCCCGCTATCTGCTCCAGCGCCGGCTGTGATCACCGAAGCGTTATCCTTCCACCGCGACGTAGACACTGACTTCGCGCGTCGCCCGGAAGGTAATCTCCGGATGACGCTCCTGGGCCAGTTGCAGGTTGACCCGGGTCGGGGCCAGGTAAACCAGCTGTCCGCCACCGTCTTCGGCCAGGTTCAGTTCATTCTTGGTGCGGAATTTGTCCAGCGCCTTGTCATCATCGCAGCTGACCCAGCGACAGGTCGACACGTTGACCGCCTCGAACAGGGCCTCGACGTTGTACTCGGCCTTGAGCCGGTAGGCGACCACGTCGAACTGCAGCAAACCCACCGCACCCAGGACCAGGTCGTTGCCCATCAGCGGCTTGAAGAACTGGGTCGCCCCCTCCTCTGAAAGCTGGGTCAGACCCTTGGTCAGGGCCTTGAGCTTGAGCGGGTCGCGCAGACGCACCCGCCGAAACAGTTCAGGCGCAAAACTGGGGATGCCGGCAAACTGCAGATTCTCGCCCTCGGTGAAGGTATCGCCGATACCAATCGTCCCATGGTTGTGCAGGCCCACGATGTCGCCGGGGTAAGCGTACTCTGCCGCAGCCCGTTCGTCGGCCATGAAGGTCAGCGCGCCGTGGGTGCGCTGTTCTTTGCCGGCGCGTACGTGATGCAGTTTCATGCCCTTCTCGAACACGCCCGAGCAAACCCGCATGAAGGCCATGCGGTCGCGATGGGCCGGATCCATATTCGCCTGGACCTTGAACACGAAGCCGGTGAGCTTGTCCTCGCCGGGTGCCACTGACCGACCCAGCGTAGCGCGCGGCTGCGGTGGCGGCGCGTGATCGACGAACTCATCGAGCAAGGGAATCACGCCGAAATTATTCAGCGCCGAACCAAAAAATACCGGGGTCTGCTGACCGGCAAGATAGCGATCCATATCAAAGTCGTGGCTGGCACCCTTGACCAGCTCGATCTCGTCACGCAGTTCGGCCGCCATGCTGCCCAATGCCTCATCGGCTTGCGCAGAATCCAGACCCTTGATCACGCGCGGCTCCTGGCGCATGTAGTTCTTGCCTGACTCGTACAGGTGGATCTCGTCCCTGATCATGTGGTAAATGCCTTTCAGCCGCCGACCCATGCCGATCGGCCAGGTCACCGGGGCACACTCGATGCCCAGCACCTCCTCGACCTCGTCGAGCAGCTCGATCGGCTCGCGGCCTTCGCGGTCGAGCTTGTTGATGAAGGTGAAGATCGGCGTGTCGCGCAGGCGGCAGA